>NZ_JBVHTP010000014.1:0-235801 GCF_055565795.1 Streptomyces sp. NPDC028314 | reverse complement strand
CCTGTGGGAGAGTAGGACGCCGCCGAACAATCATTGTGGGAAAGCCCCGCACCTTATGGTGCGGGGCTTTTCTGCGTTCCGGGGTCTTTTTGCGGTCGGGCCAATTAATGGGTGTGCTGTGCACCGGTGTCGTGGTTGGATTCCGGTCATGAACCAGCATGTGGTGCGTCCGGTGCGTGCGGACGAGTGGGAGAAGGTCAAGGAGCTTCGGCTCGCCGCGCTGAGGGATCCGGCGGCGCCGGTGGCTTTCCTGGAAACCTCGGAGCAGGCCGAGAGCCGGCCGGACGATTTCTGGCAGGGGCGGGCCGCGGGAGCTGCCGAGGGGCGATCGGTCAGGCAGTTCGTCGCCGAGGGGCCGCAGGGAGACTGGGCCGGGACGGTGACCGTCCTGGTCGAGGAGGGTGGGACCACCGACATCTTCGGTGAGGACGTGGCGCAGAGCCAGGGGCATGTCGTCGGCGTGTTCGTGCGGGCCGAGCACCGGGGGACGGGGCTGACGGAGGCGCTGTTCTCCGCCGCGCTGGACTGGGCCTGGTCGCGGGAGGAGCCGGTGCTGGACCGCGTACGGCTCTTGGTGCACGAGGAGAACGCGCGGGCCGAGGCCTTCTACCGGCGGTTCGGGTTCGAGGCCAGTGGGCGGGCGGTCGCCTTGTCGCCCGATGCTTCCGCGAAGGATCTGGAGTACGTCTTCCGTCGGCCGTAGGGCGTGGCCGGCTGGGCTTGGCCGGTCAGAGGGCTGCGGCGTGGGGCCAGCGGGAGCGAGCCTGTTCGCGGCTGCGGCACAGGGCCAGCATCGGCAGGGTGTCGTCCTGGAGGAGTTCCGGGAGCTGGGGGATGGGGGCCACGGCTGCCACGTCGTCCAGGACCAGCGTCAGTGGTGGGTCGAGCCGACCGTGGGATGACCGTGCGGCCATGCGACGGCCGTGCTCGACCACGCTGGAGGCGAGTGCGGTCAGCAGGGGCATCGCACCCGGATGGGTTCGAGGGTCCTCTAGAGGTTCGCCCACCAGATAGAGGGTGCCCCCTTCGGTCACGAACGATGCCAGCGTGAGCGAATCCGTTCGGTTCGGATTGCAGGCCTCGCGGATGTGGATCGAGGTCAGGCAGGAGAGGGCGCGAGCCGTCAGGTGCTGGGCCAGTTCGCGGCGTTCGGGGTGCGCGGTGAGGGCGCTTTCGAGTTCGCCGGCCGCGCCGGGGGCCGCCTGGGGGTGGGTGCGCAGGATGCGGACCGGGTCCTGGGCGTTGTTGCCCTGGGCCCAGCGGTGGAGCTGCTTGAAGGGGCGGTTGTCGAGGGCCGCGGCCTGGAGCCAGCTGCGCAGGAGCGTTTCCGCCGTGTCGGCGACGGCCGCGTCCATGCGGGCCTGCGGCCGGACGGGGGCGAGCAGGGCGATGGCGCGGGCCGTGGCGGTGTCGCGGTCGGCGCAGCCTTCCGCGGGGTTCCAGTGGATGCGGGCCGGGGTGTCGCACAGGTGTGAGGGGTCGTAGAGGAGGACCGGGCCGAGTTTGGCGCGGGCGTCTTTGGTCTCCGACCAGAGGGTCGGGGAGGAGGTGACGACGAGGGCCGCGCCTTCTGCCGCCGTGAGCTGCTGGGTGGCTGCGCTGTGGCGTTGCGCGGGGGAGGCGTAGTCGAGGCGCGGGCGGGGGGCCACGGCTGCGGCCTGGGCCGGGGCGTAGCCGAAGCCGTAGCGGTAGGCCTCGTCGACGGGGGCGGGGTGGTGGTGGTCGGCCGTTCGGGTGCTGTTGGGGGTTGCGCCGTCGGCGGCCAGGGCAACGGCCTCGGCCGGGTGTGGGGCTGTGGGGGCGGCTGCCGGCTCGGGAGTTGGGGGTGCCGGGGGCGCCGTGGGGGCTGCGGTCGGGGTGGGCTGCGCGGGGACCGGCGTGGCCTGGGCTGCGGCGGGGGCCGGTGTGGTCTGGGCCGGCTCGGGCTGTGGGGTCTGGGTGAGGAGGAGCCTGCGGGCCTTGGTGCGGGCGATGATGCCCAGCGTGAAGATGGTCAGCACCAGCAGGACCAGGAGCTGGCTGATGAACAGGCCCCAGAAGAGGCCCCAGCCGGAGAGGGCCGCCGGGTCGGTGTCGGGCCAGGCGCCGGGGATGTCGTGGGGTTCTGTTATCAGGGCGCGGACCGCGTCCGGGGTGCGGGTGAAGGTGACGGTGGCCGGCCAGGCGCCCTTGGCGAAGAGGGCTGCCAGGCCGGTGGCCGACCAGACGAGGACGGCGAGGCCGAGGAGGAAGGCCAGGAGGCCGACGAGCACTCCGTCGGGGATGCCACCGCCGCGCGCGGTGGTCTCCGTACGTCTGGGGTCGGACATGGTCATGCCACCGTGGTCGCGGAGCCGGGGCCGTTGCGGTGGCGTTCGATGAGGAGGGCTCGCTCCTCCGCCTCCAGTTCGGCGGCCAGCAGGTCGTCGGGGAGTTGGTGCTGCACCGAGGATTCGGTCATGGCGCGGTCGGTGTAGACGAGGGGGCGTTCGGCTTCGGTGATCAGGTGTTTGACCACCTGGACGTTGCCGTTGACGTCCCAGACCGCGATGCCCGGGGTGAGGGTGGGGATGATCTCCACCGCCCAGCGGGGGAGGCCGAGGACGCGGCCGGTGGCGCGTGCCTCGTCGGCTTTCTGGGCGTAGATCGTACGGGTCGAGGCCATTTTGAGGATGGCCGCGGCTTCGCGGGCGGCCGCGCCGTCGACCACGTCGGAGAGGTGGTGGACGACGGCGACGAAGGACAGGCCGAGGCGGCGGCCGAACTTGAGGAGGCGCTGGAACAGCTGGGCGACGAAGGGGCTGTTGATGATGTGCCAGGCTTCTTCGACCAGGAAAATGCGCTTCTTGCGGTCCGGGCGGATCCAGGTGTGTTCCAGCCAGACGCCGACGATCGCCATGAGGATCGGCATCGCGATGGAGTTGCGGTCGATGTGGGACAGGTCGAAGACGATCAGCGGGGCGTCGAGGTCGATGCCCACGGTGGTGGGGCCGTCGAACATGCCGCGGAGGTCGCCGTCGACGAGGCGGTCGATGACGAGGGCGACGTCGAGGCCCCAGGCGCGGACGTCGTCTATGTCGACGTTCATGGCTTCCGCGGACTCGGCCTCGGGGTGGCGCAGTTGTTCCACGATGTCGGTGAGGACGGGCTGGCGGTGGCGGATGTGGTCGACGACGTAGGCGTGCGCGACCTTGAGCGCGAAGCCGGAGCGTTCGTCGAGGCCGTGGCCCATGGCGACTTCGATGATGGTCCGGAGCAGCGCGAGCTGGCCCGTCGTGGTGATCGCCGGGTCGAGGGGGTTGAGGCGGATCCCGTCGTCGTTGGCGGCGATCGGGTCGAGGCGGATGGGAGTTATTCCCAGCTGCTGGGCGATCAGGTTCCACTCGCCGACGCCGTCCTCGCCCTGGGCGTCGAGTACGACGACCTGGCGGTCCTTGAAGCGCAGTTGCCGCAGGACGTACGTCTTCTCCAGGGCGGACTTGCCGTTGCCGGACTCGCCGAGGACCAGCCAGTGGGGGGCCGGGAGCTGCTGTCCGTACAGCTGGAAGGGGTCGTAGATGTACCCCTTGCCGCTGTAGACCTCGCGGCCGATGATGACGCCGGAGTCGCCGAGCCCGGGGGCGGCGGTGGGCAGGTAGACGGCCTGCGCCTGGCCGGTGGAGGTGCGTACGGGCAGGCGGGTGGTTTCGACCTTGCCGAACAGGAAGCTGGTGAAGGCGTCCGTCAGAGCGGACATGGGATCTCGCATGGGCGGCACTTCCCTCCAGCTAGCGTCGGATGCCGGTGGCGAACGGCAAGGTGTTGACGAAGGCGCGGTGGTGCTCGCGGTCGCACCACTCGAGTTTCAGGTAGGACTTGCCCGCCGAGGCGCGGATGGTGCGCTTGTCGCGGGCGAGGGCCTCGGGCGAACGCGAGGACACCGTGATGTACCCGACGAGGTTGACTCCTGCCGCACCGCTGGCGAGATCTTCACCTCTTTGGTCGAGCCGGCCGTGGGCGGCGATGTCGCGGGGGTCGATGGTGCGGTTCATCTTGGCGGCGCGGCTGGCGTCGGCCTCGTCGTTGGTCTTCTCCGTCAGCATGCGTTCGATGGCGACCTCGGTGGGTTCGAGGTCCATGGTGACGGCGACGGTGCGGATGACGTCGGGGGTGTGGACGAGGAGCGGGGCGAGGAAGTTGACGCCCACGGGGGTCATCGGCCATTCCTTCACCCAGGCGGTGGCGTGGCACCAGGGGGCGCGGGTGGAGGACTCGCGGGTCTTGGCCTGGAGGTAGGTGGGTTCGACGGCGTCGAGTTCGGCGGGCCAGGCGTTGCGCTTGGTCATGGCCTGGATGTGGTCGATGGGGTGGTCCGGGTCGTACATGGAGTGCACGAGGGAGGACAGCCTGCCCTGGCCGAGGGGCTGGCGGACGCGGATGTCGGCTTCGGCGAGGCGGGCGCAGATGTCGGTGAGCTCGCGGGCCATGACGATGGCGAGGCCTGCGTCGCGGTCGAGCTTGCGGCCCTTGTGGGGGGTGGAGGCGCGGGCGATGGTGTGGGCCTCGGCGGCGAGTTCGCGGGTGTAGTGCATGCAGGCGACGAGGTAGGCGCGGTGCTGCTCGGAGGAGGTGGAGACCATCGACTGGAGCTGGTCGTAGGAGTCGCGGAGCCAGCCGGGGGCCTGGGTGTCGCCGCGCTGGGCGACGTCCTTGGCGTGGGCGTCGGGGTCGGCGGGGAGGGTGCGGGCGAGCATCTGGAGGCGGGTGACGAAGCCGTCGCCGTTGGCGACGTGCTTGAGGAGGGTGCCGAAGCGGTCGACGAGGGCTTCCTGGTCCTCGCTGTCACGCAGTCCGACGCCGGGGCCCTCGATCTCGATGGCGGCGGTGACGGTTCTGCGGTCGGCGTGGAGGAGTACGGCGATCTCGTCGGGGCCGAAGGGCGCGGCGAGCCAGTTGATGCGGCCGATGCCGGGGGGCGGGCCGACCTCGACCTCGCGGCCGTCGGAGCCGCGGATGCCGGCTTCCATGGCGCCGGAGCGGTAGGTGGTGCCGCGGCGCAGGGTGCGCTTGTAGCTGCGGCTGATCTCGAACCACCGGTAGAAGGTGCGGCCCTTGTAGGGGACGTACACGGCGGCGAGGGCGAGCAGGGGGAAGCCGGCGAGGCTCACGATGCGCAGGGTGAGGTCGGGGACGAGCAGTCCGCTCATCATGCCGAAGAACGCTCCGGCGATGATCAGGGCGATCTCGCCGGTCTCGCGGTTCTTGCCGACGATCGCGTTCGGCCGGGCCCTGCCGATGAGATAAGTGCGGCGGGGCGCGACCGGGTGAAGCTGGTGGGACTGGGTCGTCAACGCCCGTCACCTCCTGTGTTCCTCGTACTCGAGCCGGTGCGGGGCGGTGGGGTGGCGGAGGGGACAGATCCGCTGCCGGAGCCGGAGCCGGAGCCGGTGCCGCCGCGGGAGCCGCGGCTGCTGTGTGCGGCCATGCCTCCGGAGATCTGGTTGGCGTCGCCGCCGCCTCCGCCGCCGGCGCGGTGGGCGCCGCCTCCGCCGCCGCGGCTGCTGTGCGTCTTGATGCCCTGGGAGACGAGGGAGGCCGGGGAGCTGATGACGGCTGCGGCCTGGGCGCCGTCGGTGGCCTTGCTGCGGTTGGAGCGGGCGGAGGCGATCTCGTCGCCGAAGCCGGGGACGAAGCGGTAGATCATCGCGGAGGCGAAGATCGCCAGGAGGATGATCGCGAGTCCGGAGACGACGGCGGAGAAGGCGTTGGGGCCCTTGTCGCCGGCGAGGGCTCCGGCGAGGCCGAGGACGATCACGATGACCGGCTTCACGAGGATGACGGCGATCATGATGCCGGCCCAGCGGCGGACGTGCCCCCACATGTTGCGGTCGACGAGTCCGGCGTAGACGACGGTGCCGAGGAGGGCGCCGACGTAGAGCAGGGCGGCGCGGATGACGAGCTCCAGCCAGAGGATTCCGGCGGCGAGGACGGTGACGAGGGCGACGACGATCAGCATGATCGGGCCGCCGCCGATGTCCTCGCCCTTCTTGAGGGCCTCGGAGAAGGAGCCGAAGAAGACGTCGGTCTGGCCGCCGGTGGCGGCGGCGATGACCTCGGTGACGCCGTCGGTGGCGGAGACGACGGTGTAGAGGATGAGGGGGGTGAAGGCGGAGGCGAGGACGGTGAGCCAGAGGAAGCCGATGGCTTCGGACATGGCGGTGGTGAGGGGGACGCCGCGGATGGCGCGCTTGGCGACGGCGAGGAGCCAGAGGACGAGGGTGAGGATGGTGCTGGCGGCGAAGACGACGGCGTACTGCTGGAGGAAGGCGGGGTTGGTGAAGTCGACGGTGGCCGTGGCCTTGATCGCTTCGCTGAGTTTGCCGACGATCCAGGCGGCGGCGTCGGCGCAGCCTTTGGCTAGGGAGGCGAGGGGGTTGAGGGCCGCGGTCGGGTCGTTGGAGTTCAGGCCGGTTCCGGCGGATCCACCGGTGGCTGCGCCGTCGCCCTTCTCGCAGTAGTCCTTGGCGGAACCGAAGAGGAGGCGGCAGTCTTCCTTGCCCGCCTGTCCGGACGGGGTGGCCGAGGGCGTCGGGGTGGGCGTCGGCGTGGGAGCGGCATATGCGCGGGACGCCAGTGCTACGACGGCCAGGTGGACGGTGGCGACCACGCCTGCCCGGAGCCGGAAATTAGCGGGCATATGTGAACCCTCCGAACTCCTTGGTGGCCTTGCTGATGTCGTCCGCGGACGACGCGGCGACGTCGCCCGGGACCGGGGCGGGTCCGTCCTGCTGGCTGTCGGTGGCGACCTTCCAGTCTTCGCCGACCCAGATCAGCTCGAATGTCCAGGTCTTCCAGGTGGTCCGTACCGGGTCGGTGGACTTCTCTCCGGACATGCCGATCAGGCCGGTGGCCCAGACCGCGATCTTCGCGTTGGTCGGGCTGTAGCTCTCGACTCGGGTGCCGACCGGGATGGTGCGGGTGACGAACGTGTTGCCCTGAGCGGGGTTGCCGTTTGCGTCGAGGCCCAGTCTGGCGAGGAAGGAAGTCGAGTAGGCCTGGTCTTGAGGGCCTTTGAGCCTGCTTGCCGCGTCCGGTGTGTAGATGCCGTCCACGATGGCGTGCCGGCTGTCCCGCTTGAACATTCCGTCGGAGCCCATGACGACGGCGTAGTTCGCCGCCGCCGACTGGGCGCCCTGTTCGTCGTGGCTGAAGCCCTTGGGGATGCCGTTGGCCTTGCCCGTGACCGGTTCGGTGCCGGTGGGGGCGGTGGCCGTGCCTGCCGGGGGTTTGTCGGAGGTGGTGTCCGACGGGGGGTCCGAGGACTGGTTCGCGAACGCGATGGCGGCGATGAGCAGGACCACTACGCCGACCGCGGTGATGAGGCCGCGGGAGGCGCGCGGGGTGCGGCGGGGGGTGCCGTAGGGGTCGGAGGGGGAGTCCGGGAGGCGGGTACGGGTCTGGCCCGTGCCGCCGACCTCGCCGTGGCCGCCGCCACCGTAGTGGTCGTCGTTGCTCATTCGGTGTCCGCCCCCTCCGCCTCGTACGACGGTAGCGCTCGTTGCCGCGTGGATGCGGTGTGCTGATTCGCCATCAGGTACGACGGCCGGCGGGCGGCACGGCTAGACGGCCATTCCGTAGACGATCGTGAAGAGGGTGCCCAGGGAGCCGATGATGAAGACGCCCGTGAGGCCGGCCACGATCAGGCCCTTGCCCTGTTCCGCGCTGAAGGTGTCGCGCAGGGCGGTCGCGCCGATGCGCTGTTTGGCCGCCCCCCAGATGGCGATGCCGAGGCAGAGGAGGATCGCGACGGCCATGACCACCTCGATCATGACCTTCGCTTCGTTGCCGAGACTGCCGAACGGCCCCCAGTTCGGGGCGATTCCGCCGATGATGGTGGTGATGTCGCCCTTTTCGGCTGCCAGGATCATGTAACTCACCGCCCCTGTATGGGTAGTTCCGGTACCCGTGCCCGACGGCATGGGTCACGCACTATCTTCCCTGATGAAACCGCCGCCGTCGTCGACTTGGCGGCTCTCTTTACCCGCGCTCGCGGTCTTTGCCCCGCAGGAACGCTCTGACCAGGTCACTCTGTGTATCACGGGGGTTGACGCCGGGCAATGATTGTCGTCTCGCCGTGCGGAAGGCCGATCGGGGGCCGGGTCCAGGGGCGGCCGTTCGGCTCAATCGGCGGCGTGTCGTTGGGCCGTCCCGCTGACACATGTCCGACATTCCGTCAGTCGGTACATCGGCGTGGCGGCTTAGGCCCAGTGGGTGGGGCGGGTCAGGGAAGGGGGGATTCGGGTGGTGGGGGAGCCTTGGGCGGCGTTGAGCTGGGGCTGGGTGAGGAAGAGGGCCTCGCGGAGGTCGGCGGCGCGGAGGTTGGTGTCGCGGAGGTCCGCGCCGATGAGGTCGGCCTTGCGGAGGTCGGCTCCCGAGAGGTCGGCGGCGATGAGGTAGGCGCCGCGGAAGTTGGCGCCGCGGAGGTCGGCTCCCGAGAGGCGGGCTCCCATCAGGTCGGCCCCGCGGTGGTTCTTCTTGCGGGCCGGGGACTTCGCGCGCACCAGCTCGCTGGTCCGCAGGAGGAGGGCGTTGATCTCCTGGCGGAGGGTGCCGACGTCGAAGGGGGCCAGGGCGGCGGCGTCCGCCTGGGTGGCTGCCGTGGTCTTGGCCAGCGCCTCACGGAGGTCGGCGTGGAGCGGGGCCGCCGCCGGGAGGGTGAGGGCCTCGGTGACGTAGTAGAGCAGCTCGTGCAGCTGCCGCATCACGGGGAAGACGTCGAACATCTGGCGGGCCGTGTCCGGGTGGGTGCGCCAGTCCCGCCCGCCGAAGGTGACCTGGGAGACCTGCTGGCCCGCGCCGAAGCAGTCGAAGACGGTGCAGCCCTGGAAGCCCTTGTCGCGCAGCCGGGTGTGGATCCCGCAGCGGAAGTCCTGCTGGAGGTTCTTGCAGGGGGTTCCGGCGGCCTTGTTCACGGCGAAGTCGGTGGATTTCGCGAAGGGGAGGGCCACGCAGCAGAGCGCGAAGCAGTTGGCGCAGTCGGCGTGCAGGGCGGGGGCAGGGGTGGTCGACACCCTTCCATTGTTACTGGTGGGGGGAGCGCAGCCGCATCTGGAGGGCGGTCCACCAGACGCCGTCGACCTGCTCGACGTCCTCTAGGACCTGCTCGGTGCGGAAGCCGAGCTTTTCGTAGAGGCGGACGGCCGGGGTGTTGTGCGCGTACACGCCCAGGTCGAGGGAGTGCAGCCGCAGGCCGGTGAAGGCGCGGGAGACGGCCTCGGCGAGCAGGCTTTCGCCGAGCCCGCGGCCGCGGGCGTGCGGGGCGATCAGGACCCGGCCGAGGCGGGCGTCGTCCGGGGCGTCGTGGTGGCGGCGCAGGGAGATGTGGCCGACGGGGGTGTCGTCCTCGCCGTGGACCGCGGTCCAGGTGTGGCGGCCGGGTTCCACGGCGTAGGCGGAGAGCTGGGCGTCGTCCAGGGGCCAGGAGAAGGCCGGGCCGGCCCAGGTGGTGAGCTCGGCCGGAGTGGTGATCCAGTCCCGCAGGAGCGGCGCGTCGGTGGCGGGGAGGAAAGGGCGCAGGGTGAGGGGAGTGGTCGTCATGGGCCAAGTATCCGTATGCCGGACGCACTTGATCGAGAGCGTGGGTGGGGTGAGCATCCGTACATGACAGAAGTGATCGCAGTTGCCGTCATCACCCTGCTCGCCGTGATCAGTCCGGGGGCCGATTTCGCGATGGTCGTACGGAACAGTTATCTGTACGGGCGGCCCACCGGCCTGTTCGCCGCGGCGGGGGTCGCGGCCGGGGTGCTGGTGCACGTCTCGTACACGATGCTCGGGGTCGGTCTGCTGATCGCCTCGTCGACCGCGCTGTTCACGGCGATCAAGCTGGCGGGCGCCGCGTATCTGGTGTGGATCGGGATCCGCACCTTCCGGGCGCGCGCCGAGCTGACCGTGGACCTGGAGTCGAAGCCGCAGCTGACCCGGCTGGGGGCGCTGCGGTCCGGGTTCCTGACCAATGTGCTCAACCCGAAGACCACGCTGTTCGTCGTGTCGACGTTCACGCAGGTGGTGAACCCGGACACCGCCGTGTGGCAGCAGGCGGGGTACGGGCTGTTCATGTCGGCGGCGCATCTGGCGTGGTTCGGGGCGGTGGCGCTGTTCTTCTCCAACTCCCGGCTGCGTGAGCGGATGCTGAAGGCGCAGAAGGCGCTGAACCGGGCGATCGGGTCGGTGCTGGTGGGGCTGGGGGTGGGGCTGGGGTTCGCCCGGTGAGTGCGGTGGGGTTGTGGGGTCCTGAGGGGCTGGTGTCCGGGGTTACCTGTCGGTAGCGTGCTGGGTCATGAGCGTTGCTGACGGCTTCTTCGAGCGGGTCGACACGGGCCGCTTCCTGGCTACCGAGTACACGCGCGGGCCCTGGGACCCGGGCTCGCAGCACGCCGGGCCTCCGGCCGCGCTGCTCGGGCGGGCCGTCGAGGAGCGGGCCGGCGCCCGCGTCGACATGCGGATCGCGCGGATCACGTACGAGATCCTGCGCCCGGTGCCGATCGGCCCGCTGGAGATCACCACCTCGGTGGTCCGCTCCGGACGCAGCACCGAGGTGGTGGAGGCCGCCCTCGCGCCACAGGGGGCGGCGCCGGTGATGCTCGCGCGCGCCCTGCGGATCCGGGTCGCCGAGGAGGTGGTCCCGGCGGTCGTCCCCGGGCCGCAGCTGCCGCCGCCGGGTGAGGTGGCGCGGACGCCGTTCTTCCCCGTGCCGTGGGAGACCGGCTACCACTCGGCCATGGAGACCCGGTTCACCGAGGGTGCCTTCGTCGAGCTGGGGCCGGGTACCTGCTGGATGCGGATGAAGGTGCCGCTGATCGCCGGGGAGGAGACCGCCGCGCTGGACCGGGTGCTGATCGCCGCCGACTCGGGCAACGGCATCAGCTCGGTCATGGACTTCGGCCGGTTCGTCTTCATCAACAGCGACCTCACCGTCCACCTGCACCGCCACCCGGTGGGCGAATGGGCCTGCGTGGAGGCCCGTACGAGCGTGGACGCGGCCGGGATCGGGCTCGCCGACGCGCAGCTGCACGACGAGAAGGGGCCGATCGGGCGGAGCGCGCAGAGCCTCTTCGTCGCTCCGCGTTAGCCGCCAACCCCCTTGTCGGGCACGGCAGTACGTATGACTGTACGTATGGCAGGCTCGGGCAGATGGAGCCGCTCACAGAGGCCGACCCCGACCGGATCGGGCCGCACGTGCTGGTGGCCCGGCTCGGGGCCGGGGGGATGGGGCAGGTGTACCTCGGGCGTTCGCCCGGGGGGCGGCTGGTGGCCGTCAAGGTGGTGCGGGACGAGATCGTCGGGTATCCCGAGGCGCTCGCCCGGTTTCGCCGCGAGGTGGAGACCGTACGGGCGGTGCGCTCGGCGTACACCGCGAACCTGATCGACGCCTCGCTGGAGGCCGCGCCCTACTGGCTGGTGACCGAGTACGTGGCCGGTCCGACGCTGGCGGACGCGGTGCGCGGCGGTGGGGCGCTGGCGCCGGGCACCTGCCGGGGGCTGGGCGCGGCGCTGGCGGAGGGGCTGGCGAGCGTGCACGCGTACGGGGTCACGCACCGGGACCTGAAGCCGCAGAACGTGATCCTGGCGGTGCAGGGCCCGCAGCTGATCGACTTCGGGATCGCGCACGGGGTCGGCTCGACGGTGCTGACCGAGACGGGGCAGACGCCCGGGACGCCGGGGTTCACGGCGCCGGAGGTGCTGCTGGGCGGGGTCGCCGGGGCTGCCGCCGATGTGTTCGCGCTCGGGGCGACGCTGGCGTACGCGGCGACCGGGCGGCCGCCGTTCGGTGCCGGGGCTCCGGCGAGCGTCGGCTTCCGGACGGTGTACGAGGGGATCGACCTGGCCGGGGTCGAGCCGGGGCTGGCGGAGCTGATCGAGGCCTGCGTGGCGAAGGACCCGGCGGACAGGCCGGAGCCGGCCGAGGTGATCCGGCGCTGCGGGGTGCGGGGCGCGCTGGTGGAGGACCCGGTGTACGCGGGACTGGCCGCGCGGCGGGAGCCCATACCCGTACCCCGGGCCGGATCCGTAGCCGCGTCCGGTCCGGAGCCCGCCGCCGCGCCGGGGCCGGAGTCCGCCGCCGCGGCCGGGCAGGAGCCTGCCGTCGCGTCCGGGCTGGAGTCCGCGGGCGTGCCCGGGCCGGAGTCCGCCGCCGTGCCCAGGCTGGAGCCCGTTCCCGCGCCAGGACCCGGATCCGCGCCCGCCGCCGTGCCCGGGCCGGAGCCCGTTCCCGCGTCTGGGCCGGAGCCCGCCGGGGCCGGCCCCGGCGCCGCGTCCCGGGCGGTGCCGGAGGACGTGACCGGCGGGGGGCGCGGGGGCGTTGCCGTGACCCGGCAGCTCGTCGGGGAGCCGTTGCGCCCCGAGGCCCCCACGCCGTACGTCGGCCCCGCGCCCCGGCCCGGTCGGCGGATCGGGACCTGGCTGGCCGCGGGGGCCCTGCTCGCCGCGGCGGGGTCGGTCGCGCTCTGGCAGTTCCCGCCCGGGGAGGCCGGGGCCGGCGCCGGAAACGGGGCCGGGGGCGGGTCCGGGGCCGGCGGCGGGGCCGGGCAGAGCGCCGCGCCGGGCGCCGGCCAGGGCAGCGGCTCCGACTCCGGCTCCGGCACCGCCCAGGGCCCCGGCACGGGTCAGGGCACCGGCGCCACCCAGGGCACCGGCGCCGGGGGCGTCGGGGGCGGCTGGGCCGGGGAGGACCATCGGTGGAAGCTGTCCTCCGACCCCCGGCTGGCCGGGTACGGCGCCGGCGACTGTGTCCGTGACACCGGCTCACCGCCCGGGGCCGGCATCGAGACCTCGACGGTGTCCTCGAACACCAACGGGGTCCCCGGCACCAGCGCCCAGGTCAAGTTCCGCCCCCAGCGCGGGGACAAGCCGGGCGCGCGCCCCAAGCCGTATCTCGTCTCGGTGGCCGTCAAACCCCCGCATCCGCCCGGGGACGGGAAGAAGACCGGCTTCCTGAGCGCCGCGTCCTCGGATCTGTACGCCCACTGGGATTCCGGCGACTACACGGAGTTGACCTATCCGGACGACTTTCCGGGAGCCGTGCCCCTGGCCGACGACAAGGGGGACTGGACGGTGGTGTTCTACCGCGTCGAGGATGGAGCCGAGCGGTACACCGCCATCGCGTGCAACGGCTTCCGAGTGGGGTAGCGGAAACGGCGACACGGGCGGATCGCTCCTGAAAACGGTGGGGATGGGGGAGGGTTGACGGGTGCGCAGATTCTGGATGGCAGGCGGAATCGGGATCGGGCTTGCCCTGAGCTTCCTCGTGCTGCTCGTCGTGGGGACGTACTCGGCGGCGGCCGGCCTGGTGGGCTCGGGTTCCGGGGGCAGGCCGTTGGGGCTCGCGAAGGGAGCGGTGCCCGGTAAGTACCAGGCGCTGGTGCAGAAGTGGGGCACCCTGTGCCCGGCCATCAGCCCGGCGCTGCTCGCCGCCCAGCTGTACTCGGAGAGCGGCTGGAACCCGAGTGCCGTCAGCCCGGCGGACGCGCGCGGGATCGCGCAGTTCATCCCGGGGACGTGGGCGGGCCACGGCGTCGACGGGGACGGGGACGGGGACCGGGACATCTGGGACCCCAACGACGCGATCCCGTCGGCGGCTTCGTACGACTGCGAGCTGTCCAAGGACGTGGCGCAGGTGGCCGGGGACGCGACGAGCAACATGCTCGCGGCGTACAACGCGGGGGCGTACGCGGTCATCAAGTACGGGGGCGTGCCTCCGTACAAGGAGACCCAGGGGTACGTAAAGACGATTACCACCCTGGCCAAGAGCTTCGAGCGGCCGGTCGGCAGGGTGGCGCCCTCCCAGCAGGCCGCCGGGGCCATCTACTTCGCGCAGAAGCAGTTGGGGACCCCGTATCTGTGGGGCGGAAACGGTACGCCCGACCAGGACGGACGGTTCGACTGCTCGGGGCTGACGAAGGCGGCGTACGAGACGGTGGGCATCGAGCTGCCGCGCGTCGCGAACGACCAGTACAACGCCGGTCCGCATCCCTCCCGGGACGAACTCCTTCCCGGTGATCTGGTCTTCTTCTCCGATGACCTGACCAACTCCCGGGAGATCCGGCATGTCGGGCTGTACGTCGGCGGGGGATACATGATCAATGCTCCGTTCACCGGCGCGGTGATTCGCTTCGACAAGATCGACACCCCGGACTACTTCGGCGCGACGCGGGTCACCAAGGACGGCGCGGAGGCCCTTCCGGAGCGAACCGCGGATGCCAAGGCGCCTCAGTGACTCTCCGTTAGGCCTAGGCCCTGAGCTGCGACGATGAGTCACTCTTGGATAACGTTGCAGTGATCATTCCGTGGAGAGTGGAACCCCTTTGCCAGAACGGGCGTTCCATGGGCACGGGGGTTGATCGGCGGGGGCTTAAGGGACGTACACCGCGTGCGTCCGCAGGGGACCTAGGCAAGCAAGGGGCCGCATCACCATGGCTGGACTCACGAGCGGTGGGCCGAACGTGGATGTAAGCCTGCTGTACGAGGTCAACGGCCTGGCCCGGCGCGCGCCGGACTGGCTCGACCGGGCGGTGGGCCTCACCGGCGAGTACGGGCTCCCGCTGGCCATGGTGCTGCTGGTCCTGTGGTGCTGGCGCGGCGCGCGGCGGCAGGACGAGCCCGCGGCCGTCGAATCCTTCGCCGCGCTGGTGTGGGCGCCGCTCGCCGCCGGGATCGCGCTGCTGGTGAACGTGCCGTTGCGGGGGTTCGTGGGGCGGCCGCGCCCCTTCCTGCAGCACGAGGGCCTGGAGGTGCTCGCGTCCGGGCCGGGGCTGGGGTCCAGGCTCGGGGGTGCGGAGTTCTCCTTCGTGAGCGACCACGCCACGATGATGATGGCGGTGGCGGCCGGGCTGTTCATCGCGAACCGGAAGCTCGGGTTCATCGGGATCGGGCTCGCGCTCGTCGAGGGCCTGTGCCGGGTGTACGCGGGCGTGCACTATCCGACCGACGTCATCGGCGGGCTGGCGCTCGGCACCGCCGTCGTGCTGGTGCTCGCGCCGGCGGCGATGGCGCTGCTGACCCCGCTGGTGCGGGCCGTGGCGCGGTCGCGGCGGGCGGGGTGGCTGGTACGGGCCAAGGACCGGGTCGTCGCCCGCCCGGTGGAGCTGGCCCCGCGGCCGCGCGAGAGCGACCTGGCCGCCTGAGCGGTTGTACGCGGCCCCCGCTGCGGCGCCGCTGAGCGGGCGACCCCGCCCGCGCCGGGCTCTCCGGGGCCCCGCCGCGCCAGGTGGCCCCGCCCCAAGCGCCGGCGGAGCCGCGAAGGGGCTACGGGCGGCCGTAGCTGTCCCACAGGACGAGGAGCAGGGCCGCCAGGAAGCAGAGCGCGGAGGCGCCGAAGCAGAAGCGGACCGCCGTCGGGCGGGGGCGGGGGCTCACGGGTCCCCCGGTTCCGTGCCCGGGCCGTCGTCCGTGTCGTCGCGGCGGTAGCGGGAACGCAGCCAGAGCCCGGTGGCCAGGGCGGCGGCCGTGGTGAGCCCGATCGCCAGCGCCACGTCGCCCGGGCCGTCCGCCGAGCCCACCGGGCGGGCCCAGGCCGCGCCCGGGGTGAGCGCGCTGAGCAGCAGGGCCCACAGGAGGGCCGCGAAGCGGGGTGCGGGACCTGGCATGACTCAAGGTCATCCGCTCCCGGGCCGACCGGCCAGCCGGGCCGTCCGAACGGGCGACACGCCCGGCCGCAGGGCGCGCGTGTCCGGCGCGGGACCCCCTACCCCGCCGTGTGCCGGGTGGCGTCCCTGCGGGCCAGGTCGCGGGAGCGGCGGGCCGGCCCGGTCCAGCCGCAGGTGCAGACGGCCAGGCAGAACGAGCCGCGTTCGGCGGTGCTCGTGGTGTGGCCGGTGGCCGGCTGCTGCACGGGCTCCCCCGGGTGTCGGGGCAGCGGCACAGCGGCAAGCGGAGGGATCGGAGTCGCCTTGGTGTGCGGGTCCACTCCCCCAAGGTACCGGGCCCGGTCCGGCTCCGGCACTGCCCCGGCCCGTGACGGGAAACCCCGGACCTCGTTAAGCGGAGCGGGTGGGGGCCTCGGGCAAGCAGCGGTCATGCGTTGGGGGTTGGCAGGCGATGGTGGTGCACCAGCACATGCGGCGACGAGGGCGTGCGGGTGAGGCGGCGCTTGCCGCCGCAGTGGCGGTGACCATGGCCGCGATGACCGGATGCGGAGGCCCCGCGAGCGGTGACGACCGGCCTCCGCAGGATCCGGCCGAGGCGGTCCGCGGCGCCGCCGACGGGCTGACCGGGGCCGGCAGCGCGCGGGCGCGTACGGCGATGGAGATGGCCACCGGCGGGACGCGGGTCACGATCCGCGGCGAGGGCGGGGTGGACTTCAAGAACCGGATGGGCCAGCTGCTGGTGATGCTCCCGGCCGATGTGACGGGCAAGCCCGAGCACCGGCCCATCACCGAGCTCCTGGTCCCGGGCGCCCTGTACATGAAGAACCGCGGCGCCGGCGTCCCCGACGACAAGTGGGTCCGGGTGGACACGACGACCCTCGCGGACGGGAACCTGGTCACCGGCGGGGCGACCGACCCGCTGGCGGCGGTCGAGCTGCTGCGGGGCGCGCAGGAGGTGACGTACGTGGGGGAGACCGACGTGGCGGGCACCAAGGTGCGGCACTACCGGGGGACCACGGACATCGGGCGGGCCGCGCAGAGCGCCTCGCCCGGGGTGAAGGGGGCACTGGAGGCGGCGGCGAAAGGGTTCAGCAAGGACACGGTGCCCTTCGACGCGTACCTCGACATGGAGGGGCGGCTGCGCAAGGTCCGCCACCGTTTCACCTATGTCAACAATGGCGTGATCGATGTCTCCTCGACCACGCTGCTGTACGGGTTCGGTACTCCGGTGGTCGTCGTATTGCCCGCAAGCAAGGACATTTTCGCCGGGAAGATCGCCGAATAGCCGGGGTGCGCGGCCCGGGCGGCGCGATCGGACCATGGCCCGGTATCCGGAAATGGTCCATCCGTGTCATGTGCGCAGGGGCCTGCGCTCCCTACGCTGAGAAGCCGAGCGCCGACGGGCGAGGGCGGCAGAAAGAGGTGACACGCGTGACTCCCGCAGGCGGTACGACGGTGCAGGACCACGTGGCGCTCGCCGAGATCGAGCTGTGCGGTGAGCTGATCATCGCGGCCTCGGCGGCGGTCGAGGAGCGGCTGAGCCAGGACCGGATCGACGAGGTGCTGATGGGCATCGGATACCCGTAGCGACCCGGCCCCCGCGGCCGCTCGTGCGCGGATCAGGTCCGCAGCAGCCGGGCGATCGCCTTCGTGGCTTCCTCGACCTTGGCGTCGATCTCGGCCCCGCCCTTGACGGCGGCGTCCGCGACGCAGTGCCGCAGGTGCTCCTCCAGCAGCTGGAGCGCGAAGGACTGGAGTGCCTTCGTGCTCGCCGAGACCTGGGTGAGTATGTCGATGCAGTACACGTCCTCGTCGACGAGCCGCTGCAGGCCGCGGATCTGGCCCTCGATCCGGCGCAGCCGCTTGAGGTGCTCGTCCTTCTGGTGGTGGTAGCCGTGCACCGCCGGTGCCGCCTGGGTGCCGCCTTCGACGCCGGCTCCGGCCTCGGCGCCGGGACCCTCCGCCTCGATGGTCGTCATGCGTCCTCCCGTGGTCCGGAACGAGGGATGTATACCCCTCATGGGTATAGGGTACTGGCCCCCCGGCGAACGGGCAGGGGTCCGTGCCGCCCACTCTGCCCGATGGAGGACACTGGGGAACCGCCGGTTAGCCGTGGCCGGGGGATGCGCCTAGCATCAGCCTGACCGAATCCAATGCACCCCGAGGACCTCACGTGCGATTTCGTCTGACCCCCAGGGAGACGAGCTTCTACGACATGTTCGCCGCATCCGCGGACAACATCGTCACGGGCTCCAAGCTCCTGATGGAACTGCTCGGAGCGGACTCCTCCGCCCGGGCCGAGATCGCGGAGCGGATGCGGGCAGCGGAGCACGCGGGGGATGACGCCACCCACGCGATCTTCCACCAGCTGAACTCCTCCTTCATCACGCCGTTCGACCGCGAGGACATCTACAACCTGGCCTCCTGCCTCGACGACATCATGGACTTCATGGAGGAGGCGGTCGACCTGGTCGTCCTCTACAACGTGGAGGAACTGCCCAAGGGCGTCGAGCAGCAGATCGAGGTACTGGCCCGGGCGGCCGAGCTGACCGCCGAGGCCATGCCGCACCTGCGGACCATGGACAACCTGACCGAGTACTGGATCGAGGTCAACCGGCTGGAGAACCAGGCGGACCAGATCCACCGCAAGCTGCTCGCCCAGCTCTTCAACGGCAAGTACGACGCCATCGAGGTGCTGAAGCTCAAGCAGATCGTCGATGTGCTCGAAGAGGCCGCCGACGCGTTCGAGCACGTCGCGAACACGGTGGAGACCATCGCGGTCAAGGAGTCCTGAACCTCGTGGACACCTTCGCGCTGATCGTGACCATCGGTGTCGCGCTCGGCTTCACTTACACCAACGGGTTCCACGACTCGGCGAACGCGATCGCGACCTCGGTCTCGACGCGTGCGCTGACGCCGCGCGCCGCGCTCGCGATGGCCGCGGTGATGAACCTCGCCGGTGCCTTCCTGGGCAGCGGCGTGGCCAAGACGGTGAGTGAGGGCCTGATCGAGACGCCCCACGGCAACCGGGGCATGTGGATCCTCTTCGCGGCGCTGGTCGGCGCGATCGTCTGGAACCTGATCACCTGGTACTTCGGCCTGCCCTCGTCCTCCTCCCACGCGCTGTTCGGCGGCATGGTGGGCGCGGCGCTGGCGGGCGGGACCGAGGTCATCTGGTCCGGGGTGATCGACAAGGTCGTCATCCCGATGTTCGTCTCGCCGGTCGTCGGCCTCGTCGTCGGCTACCTGGTCATGGTGGCCATCCTGTGGATGTTCCGCCGGTCCAACCCGCACAAGGCCAAGCGCGGCTTCCGTATCGCGCAGACGGTGTCGGCGGCCGGGATGGCGCTGGGCCACGGCCTCCAGGACGCCCAGAAGACGATGGGCATCGTGGTGATGGCCCTGGTCATCGCCGACGTGCAGGATTCGGGCGACGCGATCCCGATCTGGGTCAAGATCGTCTGTGCCGTGATGCTGTCGCTGGGCACCTACGCGGGCGGCTGGCGCATCATGCGCACCCTCGGCCGCAAGATCATCGAGCTGGACCCGCCGCAGGGTTTCGCGGCGGAGACCACCGGCGCCTCGATCATGTTCGGCTCGGCGTTCCTCTTCCACGCGCCGATCTCCACCACCCACGTGATCACCTCGGCGATCATGGGTGTGGGCGCGACCAAGCGGGTCAACGCGGTCCGCTGGGGCGTCGCCAAGAACATCATCATGGGCTGGTTCATCACCATGCCGGCGGCCGCGCTCGTCGCGGCCGTGAGCTTCTGGATCGTGAACCTGGCCTTCGTCGACTAGCGGGCGGGTGCGCGGCTGTACGGACGACCGAGCACCCGGCGTGACGAAAGCGGGCCGGCTCCCCCCACCCAGGGGGAGCCGGCCCTTTTCTTTCGCCTTGCGGTGGCACCGCCATGCAGCACCGCAGGACGTATCGGTTCACGCGGCGCAGCCGCATGAGGTCTGGTGTCGGGGGTCCGGCTCTAGCCGAAGCGGCCCGAGATGTAGTCCTCGGTCGCCTGGACGGACGGGTTGGAGAAGATCCGGTCCGTGTCGTCGATCTCGACGAGCTTGCCCGGCTGGCCGACGGCGGCGAGGTTGAAGAAGGCGGTGCGGTCCGAGACGCGGGCCGCCTGCTGCATGTTGTGCGTCACGATGACGATCGTGAACCGCTCCTTGAGCTCCCCGATCAGGTCCTCGATGGCGAGGGTGGAGATCGGGTCGAGCGCGGAGCAGGGCTCGTCCATCAGCAGGACCTGGGGCTCGACCGCGATGGCGCGGGCGATGCACAGGCGCTGCTGCTGGCCGCCGGAGAGGCCGGAGCCGGGCTTGTTCAGGCGGTCCTTGACCTCGTTCCAGAGGTTGGCGCCCTGGAGGGACTTCTCGACGATGTCCGTGAGCTCGGACTTCTTGAAGGAGCCGTTCAGGCGCAGGCCCGCCGCCACGTTGTCGAAGATCGACATCGTGGGGAAGGGGTTCGGGCGCTGGAAGACCATGCCGACCGTGCGGCGGACCGCGACCGGGTCCACGCCGGGGCCGTAGAGGTTCTCGTCGTCCAGGAGCACCTTGCCCTCGACGCGGCCACCGGGGGTGACCTCGTGCATGCGGTTCAGGGTGCGCAGGAAGGTGGACTTGCCGCAGCCGGAGGGGCCGATGAAGGCGGTCACGGAGCGGGGTTCCACGGTCATCGAGATGTCGTCGATGGCCTTGTGGGAGCCGTAGAAGGCGGAGAGGCCGCTGACGTCGATTCGCTTGGCCATGAGGGTCACTTCTCTTTCAATGCAGTCTCACGCGGCGGAGCCGCAAAAGTCGATACCTAGCGGCCGGTCTTCGGGGCTTTCCAGCGCGCGATGCCGCGTGCCACCAGGTTCAAGATCATGACGAAGGCGATCAGGACGAGCGCAGCGGCCCAGGCCCGGTCGTAGGAGGCTTCACTGCCGACCTTGTACTGCTCCCAGATGTACAGCGGGAGCGAGGACTGGGCACCTTCGAAGGGGTTGTTGTTGATCAGCTGGGTGCCGAAGACCAGCAGCATGATCGGGGCGGTCTCGCCGGCGATGCGGGCGACGGCCAGCATCACACCGGTGGCGATGCCGCCGATGGCGGTGGGGAGGACCACCTTGATGATCACGCGCCACTTCGGCACGCCGAGGGCCAGCGCGGCCTCGCGCAGCTCGTTCGGGACGAGCTTGAGCATCTCCTCGGTGGAGCGGACCACGACCGGCATCATCAGGATCGACAGGGCCATCGCGCCGGCGAAGCCGGACGGGCCGAAGCCGAGCATCAGGTTCCAGGTCGTCAGGATGAACAGGCCCGCGACGATGGAGGGGATGCCGGTCATCACGTCGACGAAGAAGGTGACGGCCTTGGCGAGCGAGCCCCGGCCGTACTCGACCAGGTAGACGGCGGTCAGCAGGCCGATGGGGGCGGCGATCGCGGTGGCCAGGGCGACCTGCTCGATCGTGCCGAGCAGCGCGTGGTAGACGCCGCCGCCGGCCTCGAAGCTGGTCACGCCGTTCATGGAGTGGCCGAGGAAGTTCCCGTCGAGGACCTTCATGCCGCGGCTGATGGTCGTCCACAGCAGCGAGAGCAGCGGGACGAGCGCGAGGATGAAGCAGACCCAGACGACGGAGGTCGCGACGCGGTCCTTGGCCTGGCGGCGGTTCTCGATCACCGAGCTGGCGACGTACGTCACGGTGACGAAGAGCAGGGCCGCGAGCAGCCCCCACTGGATCTTGCTCTGGAGGCCGAAGACGGCTCCGATGCCGCTGCCGAGGGCGGTCGAGAGGACCGCGATGCCGGCCGGGGCCCAGCGGGGCAGGCCGCCGCGGGTCAGGCTCGCGGGGGCGACGGACTTGCGGGCCCGGGTGGGCCGCTGGTCCTGGATTGCGTGGCTCATCAGGCGTTCGCCCCCGAGAAGTCCTTGCGACGGGCGATGATCAGCCGGGCCGCGCCGTTGACCAGCAGGGTCAGGAGGAACAGGACCAGGCCGGAGGCGATCAGCGCGTCGCGGCCGAACTCGTTGGCCTCGTCGAACTTCGCGGCGATGTTCTGCGCGAAGGTGCCGCCGCCCGGGTCCAGGATGTGCAGCGAGATGAGGAAGCTCGGGGAGAGGACCGTCGCGACGGCCATGGTCTCGCCGAGGGCGCGGCCGAGGCCGAGCATCGAGGCGGAGATGACCCCGGAGCGGCCGAAGGGCAGGACCGACATCCGGATGACTTCCCAGCGGGTCGCGCCGAGGGCCAGTGCGGCCTCCTCGTTCATGCGCGGGACCTGGAGGAAGACCTCGCGGCTGACGCTGGTCACGATCGGGAGGATCATGATCGCGAGCAGGATGCCGACGGTGAAGAGCGAGCGCGCGACGCCGACCTGCGACTTGTCGAAGACGTAGGTCCAGCCCAGGTACTCGTCCAGCCAGAGGTTCAGGCCGCCCAGCTGCGGGACGAGGAAGAGGGCGCCCCAGATGCCGTAGATGATCGACGGCACGGCGGCCAGCAGGTCGACCACGTAGGCGAGGGGCGCGGCCAGCTTGCGCGGCGCGTAGTGCGAGATGAACAGGGCGATGCCGACGGCGATCGGGACGGCGATGACCATCGCGATGATCGAGCTGACGACGGTGCCGAAGAGCAGGACGGCGATGCCGAAGACGGGGGGATTGGCGGACGCGTTCCAGTCGAAGGTGGTGAAGAAGTTGCCTTCGTTCTTCGACAGGGCGATCGACGCGCGGTAGGTGAGGAAGACGGCGATCGACGCCATGATCACCAGGAGCGCGATGCCGGAGCCCTTGGAGAGGCCGGCGAAGATCTTGTCACCGGCGCGGCCGGTGGACCTCGTGCTCTTGGAGACAGGCGGAGCCGTGTCTATCTGGGTGGGTGTGGTGGAAGCCATGGTCTTTCCGGTCTGTGTGGGGGGCAGGCCCCCTGGCGGCGGTGCACCGGATTCCCCCGGGTGGAGGGGGAGGGTCCCCGGGTGCCGGGCCGGTCGGACGGGACCGGCCCGGCACCGCGGGGGTCAGGATCAGGCCAGCGACTTGATGACTTCGCGGACCTTGGCGTTGATCTCGGCCGGGATCGGGGCGTAGCCGTTCTCGCCGAGGATCTTCTGACCCGCGTCGGACGCGGTGTAGTTCAGGAAGGACTTCACGGTCGGCAGCGTCTCGGCCTTGTTGCCCTTGTCGCAGACGACCTCGTACGTCACCAGGACGATCGGGTAGGCGCCCTCGGCCTTGGTGGTGTAGTCGAGCTTCAGCGCCAGGTCGGAACCGGTGCCGGCGATCTTGGCGGCGGCGATGGCCTTGGAGGCGTTCTCGCCGGTGGCCTTGACCGGGGTGCCGGCGCCGGTGTTCACGTCGACGGTCTTGATGCTCTGCGAGCTGGCGTAGGAGAGCTCGAAGTAGCCGATCGCGCCGTCGACGGCCTTGACCTGCGAGGCGACACCGGCGGAGCCGGAAGCGCCCTGGCCGCCCGGGGCGGGCCACTTCTTGGAGGCCTCGTACGTCCAGGCGTCGGGAGCGGCGGCCTTGAGGTACTTGCCGAGGTTCTCGGTGGTGCCGGAGTCCTCGGAGCGGTGGAACGCCTGGATGGCGGTCGAGGGAAGCGTGACGCCGGGGTTCAGCTTCTTGATCGCCTCGTCGTCCCACTTCTTGATCTTGTCGTTGAAGATGTTGGCGATCGTCGCGGCGTCGAGGTTCAGCTTGTCCACGCCGGAGACGTTGAAGCCGAGGGCGATCGGGCCGCCGACCATCGGCAGGTTGATGCCCTGGCCGCCGGTGCAGATCTTCTTCGACTCCTCGACCTGCTCGGGCTTCAGCGCGGAGTCCGAGCCGGCGAAGCCGACGGTGCCCTGGTTGAAGGCGACGATGCCCTCGCCGGAGGAGGAGGACTTGTAGTTGACCTCCACGCCGGAGCAGGCGCCCATGTAGTTCTTGACCCACAGGTCGACGGCGTTCTTCTGGGCGGAGGAGCCGGAGGCGAGGAGCTTGCCCTTGGCGTCGTCGCACTTGACGTCGCCGGCGGCGGGTGCCGAGGCCTTGCCGCTCGCCGAGGTGTCGGTCTTGGTGTTGTCGTCCGAGCCGCACGCCGTGAGGACCAGGGCGCCGGACACGACGAGCGCGCCGAGGGCGGAGGCACGAAGCATGCTCTTGCGCTGAAGCTTCACTTTCGGGTGTTCCTTCCAGAAGCCGCCGGCCGCTTTCTGTATCGGGGCGGCGTGCGAAGAGGACTACGGGGTCACTCGGTGCGGGCGGCAGGTTGTGCGCCCGGCTCGCACCTTGCGCTACCGAAATTAGGCAGAACAGGTGAAGCGGTCGACGGGGGTTGGTGAACGGACGGTGAACCGTGGCGGACGGCCTGGTGCGGTTGGGGGGGTTTGTACCCGGACGTAACGGGGCGTTATCCGCACGTTATCCTGCCGTGACCTTCTCCCGGCCCTCGCCGGGTGGTGGTGACGCGATGGCCGGAACTCGACGGTTCCCTGGTGGGGGCGTGGGGCTGCGGGGCCGTGGGGCTCCGCCAATTCTGCGGCTGCCCAGGCAGGCGCGCCCCAAGCACCGGCGGGCCGACGGTGCGAGGGGCGCGTCAGGGGAGGGCCGCGTCAGTGGGAGGGCCGCGTCAGGGGAGGGCCGCGTCAGTGGCGGGACGGCAGCGGCGCCGGGTGCCAGAGGGCCTGGAAGCACTGGCGGGCCGCCTCGACCGCGTGCCGCTGGTCGGCGTGCAGGACTCCGAGGGCGTAGGCGGTGGCCGGGGCGATGCGGGGGGTGCGGGCCGCCGTCGCCGAGGCGGCCGCCGCCTCGGAGGCGTCCCGGTGGCGGTCCAGGGCCTCCCCGGCGGCCGCCAGCCGGGCCACGTCCTCGCCCAGCGCCTCCCGGGCGTACCGGTGGACCCGCAGGAGGCGGCGTACCTCGTGCCAGGCCGCGTCCTCGTGCGCGGAGTACGGGGTGCCGTCCTGCTCCGGCGGGAGCGCGGACACGGCCGCGGACAGCCGGGTTCCGGCCACCGCCGCCAGCGGTACCAGGACCTCGCCGGCCCGCCCGCGGGCCGCGACCGGGTCCAGCGGGACCTCGGAGGCGAGCACCGCCACCGCGTCGGCCACCGCGTGGAACCGGGCCGAGCCCAGCGCCTGGAGGGTGGCCGAGTGGGCGCGGGTCCGGGCCAGGGTGAGCTGCCGCTCCAGCAGCGCGCCCGCGCGGGCGGAGCCCACGGTGAGCGCGCCGGCGGTGCCCCGGGGCGCCGGGACCTCGGGGCTGCCGGAGAGCCGGTGCAGGGCGTCCATCAGCCGGGACAGCCGGGCGGCGTACGCGTGCTCGTCGGCCAGGGTCGAGGAGAGCCAGACCAGCTCCGTGCGCAGCGAGTCGGCCCAGGCGGACTCGGTCACCACGCGGAACGTGCTCAGGGAGGCGGAGATCCGGCGCGCAGCCCCCCGCAGGCTGCGCGCCGCCTCACCTCCTGTGTCGGCGTCGGCCCCGTTCGCCGCGCTCTCGCCGTGCAGGCGCAGGGCGCGCAGGAATGCGGTGGCCTGGGACCGCAGGTACGTGCCGAGCACGTCGCCTGCCATCGGGTCATGGTTTGGCTGAGCCACGCCGGCGCCTCCGGGCGTCTATGAGCATCTCCTGTACGTGCCGCAGCGGCTGGCCTTCGGGGTCCGTGCTGTGCCGGGTCCATTCGCCGTCCGGCCCCAGGTGCCAGGAGGCGGTGTCGTCGGACATGCCGGTTTCCAGCAGCCGGTCCAGTGCCGCGCGGTGGGCCGGGTCGGCGACCCTGACCAGTGCCTCGATGCGGCGGTCGAGGTTGCGGTGCATCATGTCGGCGCTGCCGATCCACACCTCGGGTTCGCCGCCGTTGCCGAAGGCGAAGACCCGGGAGTGCTCCAGGAAGCGGCCGAGGATCGAGCGGACCCGGATGTTCTCCGACAGCCCCACGACCCCGGGTCGTACGGCGCAGATGCCGCGGACCCAGATGTCGACCGGGACGCCTGCCTGGGCGGCCCGGTAGAGGGCGTCGATGAGGGCCTCGTCGACGATCGAGTTCATCTTCAGCCGGACGTACGCGGGCCGGCCGGCCCGGTGGTGGTCGGCCTCCTTGTCGATGCGCGCGATGAGCCCGTCGCGCAGCGACTTCGGTGCGGTCAGCAGCCGGCGGTAGGTCTCGCGCCGCGAGTAGCCGGACAGCCGGTTGAAGAGGTCGGAGAGGTCCGCGCCGACCTGCGGGTCCGCGGTGAGCAGGCCGAGGTCCTCGTAGAGGCGGGCGGTCTTGGGGTGGTAGTTGCCGGTGCCGACGTGGGAGTAGCGGCGCAGCTGATCGCCTTCCTGGCGGACGACGAGCGAGAGCTTGCAGTGGGTCTTGAGGCCGACGAGCCCGTAGACGACGTGGCAGCCGGACTCCTCCAGCTTGCGCGCCCATTTGATGTTGGCCTGCTCGTCGAAGCGGGCCTTGATCTCGACGAGTACGAGGACCTGCTTGCCGGATTCGGCCGCGTCGATGAGGGCGTCGACTATCGGGGAGTCGCCGGAGGTGCGGTACAGGGTCTGCTTGATCGCGAGGACGTCCGGGTCGGCGGCGGCCTGTTCCAGGAAGGCCTGTACCGAGGTGGAGAAGGAGTCGTACGGGTGGTGCAGCAGGACGTCCCGTTCGCGCAGCGCGGCGAAGATGTCGGGCGCGGAGGCGGACTCCACCTCGGCGAGGTCGCGGTGGGTGCCGGCGACGAACTTCGGGTACTTCAGCTCGGGCACGTCGAGGGAGGCGATCCCGAAGAGGGCGGTCAGGTCCAGCGGGCCCGGCAGCGGGTACACCTCGGCGGCGCTGACGTTGAGCTCCTGCACGAGGAGGTCCAGTACGCCGGGGTCGATGGACTCCTCGACCTCCAGGCGCACGGGCGGGCCGAAGCGGCGCCGCATGAGCTCCTTCTCCAGTGCCTGGAGCAGGTTCTCCGCGTCGTCCTCCTCGACCTCCAGGTCCTCGTTGCGGGTGACCCGGAACATGTGGTGCGCGAGCACCTCCATGCCGGGGAAGAGCTCCTCCAGGTGCGCGGCGATGACGTCCTCCAGCGGGACGTAGCGCTGCGGGGAGGCCTCCAGGAAGCGCGAGAGGAGCGGCGGGACCTTGACCCGGGCGAAGTGGCGGTGGCCGCTGACGGGGTTGCGCACGACGACGGCCAGGTTCAGGGAGAGGCCGGAGATGTACGGGAAGGGGTGCGCGGGGTCCACGGCCAGCGGGGTGAGCACCGGGAAGATCTGGTTGCGGAACAGGGTGAAGAGGCGGGCCTGCTCCTTCTCGGTGAGGTCGGGCCACCGGATGAGGTGGATGCCCTCCTCGGCGAGCTGCGGGGCGATGTCGTGCTGGTAGCAGGCGGCGTGCCGGGCCATGAGCTCGCGCGAGCGGGTCCAGATCTGCTCCAGCACCTCGCGGGGCTGGAGGCCGGAGGCCGAGCGGGTGGCGACGCCGGTCGCGATGCGGCGCTTGAGGCCGGCGACGCGGACCATGAAGAACTCGTCGAGGTTGCTGGCGAAGATCGCCAGGAAGTTCGCCCGTTCCAGCAGCGGGGTCGCGGGGTCCTCCGCGAGCTCCAGCACCCGTTCGTTGAAGGCGAGCCAGCTGCGCTCCCGGTCCAGGAACCGCCCGGGGGGCAGCTCGCCGCCTTCCTTGTCCTCGTAGGCGTCGAGGTCGGCGTCGAGGTCGGGATCGAGATCCACGTGGCCGGCGTTCGGGCGGTGCGCGGCTATGGAACCGATGCGCGACGGCGCCGGGGCGGGGGTGTGAGACGGGTGCTGGGCGGGGACCTCGGTGGGACCTGCGCTGGGCTTGTGGCTCATGACTCCATTCTTCCGCGCACGCGGCAGGACAGGCGCGTCGGAAGTGTCGGCCGTCAGTCGGAGTCGGGGCTGCATGGTGGGAGACTGGCAAGCGCGTCTTAATGCCCGGTTAATGGCGAATGGCTTCCAGGCTCCGCCTGGCGCACGGGCGGGCGCCGGGGGCCGCGCGTTGCTCCGTTCGGGCTCCCGCGTGCGCGGGAGCCCTCGCGGCCCGTACGGGGGCACCCGGCGGGCGGGTCAGCTCTCGGTGCGGTACATCAGGTCGACCTCGTGGGTGGTGAAGCCGAGGCCCTCGTACACGGCGAGGGCGGCCGGGTTGTCGGCGTCCACGTAGAGCATCGCGGTGGGCAGGCCGGCCGCGGCCAGGTGGCGCAGGCCGATGGCGGTGAGGGCCTTGCCGAGGCCGCCGCCCTGGGCGCCGGGGCGGACGCCGACCACGTAGACCTCGCCGAGCTGCTCCGCCGCGTGGACCTTCGTCCAGTGGAAGCCGACCAGCTCGCCGTCGCGTTCCGCGAGGAAGAAGCCCTTCGCGTCGAACCACGGCTGCGCGATCCGGTCGTTGAGGTCCCGCTGCGTGAGCGAGCCCTGTTCGGGGTGGTGGGCGAAGGCGGCCGCGTTCGCCGCGAGCCAGGCCGCGTCGTCGGAGCCGGGGGCGAAGGTGCGCACGGTGACCCCGGGCGGCAGTGCGGGTTCGGGCAGCGGGGGTGCTTCGGGGCCGAGGGGGCGGCGCAGCTGGCGGAGTTCGCGGAAGAGGGTCAGGCCGAGGACCTGTGCGAGGTGCCGGGCGGCGGACTTGCCGCCGTGCGCCCACACCCGGATCCGCTTGCCGGAGGCGGCCAGCAGGGCGGTGCCCAGGGCCCGGCCGTGGCCGCGGCCGCGCAGGGCGGGGTGGACGACGAGCTCGGCGGCCGGGGCCTCGACCGGGTCGGTGTCCTCGAGTTGCCCGTATGCGGCGAGCCGGCCGCCGTCGCTGAGCAGGAAGTGCCGGATGCCTTCGCGGGTTCCGCCGCGGAGCTGGAGGCGGCCCTGTTCGGACACGGCTGTGGTGCCGTCGGTGCGGGCCGCGTCCTCGATCAGGGCGAGTACGGAGTCGGCCTGTTCCTCCGTCAGCTCGTCGAGGATCTGAATCTGCCGTCCTGGTTCCAGGGCCGCTGCTGCGTCAGTCATGACCCCACCGTACGACCGCAACCTGCCCGTAACCCATTAGCCCCTGTCGTGCTACGCGCGTTGACAATAGGCTGCGGCGGACCTCCCAAGTTGTCTCGCTGTCCACAAAGGGGAATAAATGTCAGCGACGCCACAACGGCACCGCCGAGCCCGCCGGTTGACCTTCGCCGCTCTCGCCGTCACGGCCGGGGCCGGAGCCATGGTCGCCGCCGCCCTCCCGGCCGGAGCCGCGAGTGGTGGCGGTACGGCCACGAGCCGGACCGTCGACGTGCAGATGCTGTCGTTCAACGACTTCCACGGCACGCTGGAGCCCCCGCAGGGCTCCTCCGGGACCGTGGGCGAACGCCAGGCGGACGGCACCACCAAGTCCATACCCGCAGGCGGCGTCGAGTACCTGGCGACCAGCCTGCGCGAAGCCCGCAAGGGCCACGAGTACTCCGTCACCGCCGCGGCCGGTGACATGATCGGCGGCAGCCCGATGCTGTCCGGGCTCTTCCACGACGAGCCGACCGTCGAGGCGCTGAACAAGCTCGACCTGGACGTCACCAGCGTGGGCAACCACGAGTTCGACGAGGGCAAGACCGAGCTGCGCCGCATGGCGTACGGCGGCTGCCACCCCACCGACGGCTGCTTCGAGTACGGCAAGACCTTCGGTGGATCCGAGTTCCAGTACCTCGCCGCCAATGTGACGGACGAGAAGACCAAGCGTCCGCTGATGTCGCCCACCTTCATCTGGAAGAAGGGGGACGTGAAGATCGGCTTCATCGGCGTCACCCTGGAGGGCACTCCGGACGTCGTGACCGCCGAGGGGGTCAAGGGCCTCAAGTTCGGCGACGAGGTCGAGACGATCAACAAGTACGCCGCCGAGCTGAACAAGCAGGGCGTGAAGTCGATCGTCGCGCTGATCCACGAGGGCGGTCTGCCCGCCAACGGCGCGTACAACTACGACTGCGACGTGCCGGGCGCGGGCGCCGGCGTATCCGGTGCGATCGTCGACATCGCCAAGAACGTCGACGCCAAGGTCGACGCGCTGGTGACGGGCCACACGCACCAGGCGTACGCCTGCAACATCCCCGACCCGGCGGGCAACCCGCGCATGGTGACCTCGGCGGCCTCCTACGGGCGGCTGTTCACGGACACCACGCTGACGTACGACCGGCAGACCAAGGACATCGTCCGTACGCCGGTCAGCTCGCCCAAGCCGGTCAACAAGGTCGTCACCCGTGAGCAGCCCAAGGCCGCGGACATGACCGAGCTGCTCAAGCGCTGGAACGCGCTCGCGGCCCCGGTCGCGAGCCGTCCGCAGGGCTACATCTCGGCGGACATCGCGGGCCGCGGCTCCGACGCGCCCGAGAAGCCGCTCGGCGACCTGATCGCC
The DNA here is from genome assembly GCF_055565795.1 of Streptomyces sp. NPDC028314. Lineage (NCBI taxonomy): Bacteria > Bacillati > Actinomycetota > Actinomycetes > Kitasatosporales > Streptomycetaceae > Streptomyces > Streptomyces sp. NPDC028314. Next base: position 205,851 of record NZ_JBVHTP010000014.1, on the reverse strand, counting down.
GACGCCCAGCTGGAGGCCACGGCCCCGGCGGACAAGGGCGGCGCGCAGCTGGCCATCATGAACCCGGGCGGCATCCGCGCCGACCTCGCGTACAAGGCCGCGGGCGACGAGGGCGACGGCGTGGTGACGTACGGCGAGTCGTACACGGTCCAGCCCTTCAACAACCTGATGAACATCGTGGACCTGACCGGCGCGCAGCTGGTCACCGCGCTGCAGCAGCAGGTCAGCGGCACGGTCAACGGCCCGAACCCGAAGATCCTCCAGGTGTCGAAGGGCTTCACGTACACCCTCGACCTGACGAAGACGGGCGCGGACCGCATCGTCGTGGACTCGGTGAAGCTGAACGGCGCGGCCATCGACCCCGCCAAGACCTACCGGGTCGCGATGAACGAGTTCCTCGCGGGCGGCGGTGACGGTTTCACCGTCCTGAAGGACCACAAGAACAAGCTGGTGGGCGTGCCCGACCTGGAGGCGTTCAACGTCTACCTGGGCAAGTCGACGGCGGCGGCCCCGATCGCCCCGCCGGCGGCGGACCGGATCAAGGTCGTCAAGTAGCACCCGCGTACGCAGCGCGCCCGAAGGGGCGGCGGGCCTTCCGGCCCGCCGCCCCTTCGGCGTTCCCGCGCCTTCCCGCGCCTTCCCGCGCCTTCGGCGTTCCCCCGCACCCCCGTGGCGGAGGGGTCAGAGGGCGGCGAGGAACTTCCCGACGGCCTCGTGGAGGCCCTGCGGGTCCGTGAACGGCAGGAAGTGGTCCCCGTCCAGGGGCGCGTACGAGGTCCCGGGCCGCCGGGAGACCATCGCGTCCGCCTGCTCCTGCGGGAGCGACGCGCTGCGGACGCCGTGGACCAGCAGCGCCGGGCACGTGCTCCCGAGCCAGGCGTCCCAGTGGTCGCCGCGGCAGGCCTCGACGGAGTCGAGCATGTCCTGGGGGTGGAACGGCAGCCGCCAGCCTCCGTCGGGCAGCGGGCGGAGCGCCTCGGCGACGAACTGCGAGCCCACCGGCCCGGCGGCGGCGAGGAGTTCCTCCCGGGTGGGCGCGGCGTACCGCATGCCGTGGAGGAAGGCCGTCCACGCGCCGCCCGCGGGGTGGATCTCCACGGCGGCCTCCACGTTGACGAGCGCCGAGATCCGGTGGGGGTGGGCGGCGGCCAGGTGGACGGCGTTGAGTCCGCCGAGGGAGTAGCCGAGGAGGGCGACGGGGGCGTCCAGGCCGAGGTGGTCGAGCAGCGCGACGGCGTCGGCGACGTATCCGGCGCGGCTGTAGTCGGCGGCCCGGCCGGAGTCGCCGTGGCCCCGCTGGTCGGGGGCGATGACCCGCCACGCGTCGCCCAGGGCGGCGGCGAGGCCGGCGAAGGCGAGGCCCTCGGACATGCCTCCGTGCAGCGCCAGCAGCGGGCGGCCCGGGCCGCCGAAGTCCAGGTACGACAGCGTGCGGTCGTCGATCGTCAGCGTGTGGCGCATGGTTCCGCTCCCCGTGTGTGTCCTGCGGTGACGGGTCCGAGCCTGCCAGGATTTGGGCAAGCGCGCAATACGTATGTCTTGGGCGGGCGCCCAAAAGGTGGCGCGGATACGATCCGGGCATGGGAAATCGCGAGGACCTGCTGGCCGGAGCGCGCCGCTGCCTGAAGGAGAAGGGGTACCTGCGCACCACCGTGCGCGACATCGCCTCGGCGTCGAAGGTGAGCATGGCCGCGATCGGCTACCACTTCGGATCGCGTGAGGCCCTGCTCAACCTCGCGCTCTTCGACGCCATGGACGAGTGGGCCGCCGGCTCCGGCCGGCTCGCGGGCCAGGGCGCCACCACCGCCGAGCGGTACGCCGACACCTGGGACCGCAAGATCCGGGACTTCGGCGACATGCGCTGGCTCTGGATCGCCAACGTCGAGGCCTTCGTCCACGCGCAGTCCTCCCCGGAGCTGCTCGCGACCCTCGCCGAAGGCCAGCGCCGGTCCCGGCGCATGGTGGCCGCGCAGCTGCGCGGGGTCCCCGAGGACGCGGTGGCGGAGGAGGACGTACGCGCCCTCGGGTCGGTGCACATCGCCTTGCTGAGCGGGGTGATGGTGCAGGCGCTGACCGACCCGGAGCACGCGCCCAGCGGCCGGGATCTCGCCCAAGGGCTGCGCGCCATGGCGGAGTTGCTCGAAAGGTGACCACTACCGATGGGTAGTAAAGGCGGGTCCCGCACGCCATAATCCGGTCCCACCACCGGGTCGGCAAAGGGGCGGGCATGGCACTGGGACGTCGGACATTTCTGGTCGGGGCGATGGCGGCCGGCGCCGCCGGACTCGGGGCGGCCGCCCCGGCCTCCGCCCGCACCCTCGCCACCCAGGACTGGATGGCCGGCCTCGCCGACTCCACCGCCCTCCAGCGCATGACCATTCCCGGCACCCACGACTCGGGCGCCCGCCAGGGCGGCCTGTACGTCGCCTGCCAGAACACCTCGATCGCCGAACAGCTCGACTCCGGCATCCGCTTCCTCGACGTCCGCTGCCGGGTGACCGGCGGGTCGTTCGCGATCCACCACGGCGCCTTCTACCAGAACCTGATGTTCGGGGACGTGCTCGTGGCCTGCTGGAACTTCCTCGCCGCGCACCCGTCCGAGACCGTGCTGATGCGGGTCAAGCAGGAGTACTCCGAGGAGAGCGACGCCACCTTCCGCGCCGTCTTCGACGACTACCTCGACCAGCGCGGCTGGCGGCCGCTCTTCCGGATCGCGGACTCGCTGCCCGGCTCGCTCGGGCAGGCGCGCGGCAAGGTGGTGCTGCTGGCCGACAACGGCGGGCTGCCCGGCCTGCGCTACGGCGACGGCAACGCCTTCGACATCCAGGACGACTGGAACGCCGAGCCGTTCGCCAAGCGCGGCAGGATCGAGAACCACTTCCGCCGGGCCGTCCAGCAGCCCGGCAAGCTGTTCGTGAACTACACCAGCACCTCGGCGTACATGCCCCCGCGCTGGAACTCCGACCGGCTCAACCCGCAGGTCCACGGCTTCGTCGACGGCGGGGAACTGGCCGGGCGGACCGGTCTCGGGATCGTCCCGATGGACTTCCCCGCCACCCGCTCCGGCCTGGTCGCCTCACTGATCCGGCACAACTGACGGCTCGGACGGAGGCGGGGTGGGCGCCCCGGGGATGCGCAGCACCGCCTCCGTGCCCGGGCCGCCGTCCCGGGCCGCCCGCAGCTCGGCGCTGCCGCCCGCGCGCCGCACCGTACGGGCCACGATGGACAGGCCCAGCCCGCTGCCGGGCAGGGCGCGGGCCGACGGGGAGCGCCAGAACCGCTCGAAGACGTGCGGAAGGTCCTCGGCCGGGATGCCGGGCCCGTGGTCCCGTACGGTCAGCTCGCCCGCGCGCAGCGAGACCTCGACGACACCGCCCGGCGGGCTGAACTTCACCGCGTTGTCCAGGACGTTGACCACCGCCCGCTCCAGCGCCGCCGCCTCGCCCCGGACGTACCAGGGCTCCAGGGCGGAGCTGAAGGCCAGCTCCGGACCGCGCAGCCGGGCTCGGGACAGCGCGGCCGCGGCGATCTCGTGCAGCGCCACCACCCCGAGCGGTCCCGGCGAGGCCGCGTCGGGGCGCGACAGCTCCTGGAGGTCGCCGATCAGCGCGGCGAGCTCCGTCATCTGCGCCTTCACCGAGGCCAGCAGCTCCCGGCGGTCCTCGGGCGGGAGGGGCCGGCCGGTGTCCTCGCTGCGGGCGAGGAGTTCGACGTTCGTACGGAGCGAGGTGAGCGGGGTGCGCAGCTCGTGGCCGGCGTCCGCGATCAGCTGCGCCTGGCGGTCCCGGGAGGAGGCCAGGGCCGCCGTCATCGAGTTGAAGGACCGCGACAGCCGCGCGATCTCGTCCTCGCCCTCGTCGGGGATCCGCACCGTGAGGTCCTCGGTGCGGGCGATGTGCTCGACCGCGCCGGTGAGTTCGTCGACCGGCCGCAGCCCCGTACGGGCCACCCACAGGCCGGCGGCGCCCGCGCCGAACACGCCGATGCCGCTCACCAGGAGCAGCACCCAGGCCAGCGTGGACAGCGGCTTCTCGATGTCGGCCAGGGGTTTGGCGACGGAGAGGGCGGCGGGCTGCCGGCCCAGGAGCGCGGGCTGGGTGTACACCCGCACGGCGACCCCGTCGGAGGTGACCGCGTCGTAGATGACGGCCTGGCGGCGCCGGCCCTGGGCGACTTCGAGGTCGGTCTCGGTGGCCTGGAGGGTGCTCTTGCCGTCGACCCAGCAGCGCCGGCCGTCCGGCAGTACGACCTGGACCTGCGCGCTGAGGTTGTTGGCGGGCCGGCCCGGCAGGGGCTGGCCGGAGACGCAGCCCCCGAACTCCCCGAACACCTGGTTGGCCTGGGCCTCGGCGTTGGTGGAGCGCAGCGAGCTGTCCAGCTGGTCGTTCAGCTGCGTGCGGACCATGAACCAGCTGACGCTGGCGACGGCCGCGACGGCGACCGCCACCGCGACCGCGACCAGCAGCGCGAGCCGCGAGCGCAGCGGCAGCGCGCGGAATCTGGCGACGGGGCTCATTCGGGCCCTCCGTGGTCCCCGGCCCCGGCGGCGCGCAGTACGTAGCCCACCCCGCGCACGGTGTGGACCAGGCGGGGCTCGCCGCCGGCCTCGGTCTTGCGGCGCAGGTACATCACGTAGACGTCCAGGGAGTTGGAGCTGGGCTCGAAGTCGAAGCCCCAGACGGTCTTCAGGATCTGTTCGCGGGTCAGGACCTGGCGGGGGTGGGCCAGGAACATCTCCAGCAGCGTGAACTCGGTGCGGGTCAGCTCCACCGGCCGCCCGGCGCGGGTGACCTCGCGGGTGACGAGGTCCATCCGCAGGTCCCCGAAGGTCAGCGCGTCCTCGGGTTCCGGCCCGCCGGGCGCGGGGGCGGCGTAGGAGCTGCGGCGCAGCAGGGCGCGGACGCGGGCGAAGAGCTCGTCCAGCTCGAACGGCTTGACCAGGTAGTCGTCGGCGCCCGCGTCGAGCCCGGTGACGCGGTCGCCGACGGTGTCGCGCGCGGTGAGCATCAGGATCGGGGTGGTGCTGCCGGCGGCGCGCAGCCTGCGGGCTGCCGTCAGTCCGTCCATCCGGGGCATCTGGATGTCCAGCACGATCAGGTCGGGGGTGTACGAGGCCGCCTTGTCGAGGGCGTCGAGGCCGTCGACGGCCGTCTGCGTCCCGTAGCCCTCGAAGGCGAGACTGCGGCGCAGGGCCTCACGGACGGCCGGTTCGTCGTCGACGACGAGGATGCGCTGCTGGTCGCCTTCGGCGGCATTCACTTGGGGTCCCCCAGGGATGATGGTCGGTGCTCCCAGGCTCGCACGGGCCGGCTAGAACGAGGTCCCGAAGCCGTTGGCGCCGCTGCTGCCGCTGCCGCTGCCGTTCCCGCCGCTGCCGTTGCCGCTGCCGCCGCCGCGGAGGGAGTCGAGGTCGGCCTTGATGGTGTTGACCGGGATCGCGAAGCCGAGGCCGACGCTGCCGGCGTCGGAGCTGCCGCTGGAGGGGGAGTAGATCGCGGAGGGCATTCCGACGATCTCGCCGTTCATGTTGATGAGGGCGCCGCCGGAGTTGCCGGGGTTGAGCGAGGCGTCCGTCTGGATGGCCTTGTACGAGGTGGTGTTGTTGCCGGTGTTCCCGTTGAACTGCTGACCGTCGTACGAGAACGGCCAGCCGCCGCCCTGCCGGCCCTGCGGGGACTGCTGCTCGGACTTGGGCACGTTCACGTCGCGGTTCAGGGCGGAGACGATGCCGCTGGTGACGGTGCCGGTCAGCCGGTCGGGGGAGCCGATGGCCACGACCTCGTCCCCGACCTTGAGGCCGTCGGAGTTGCCGAGCTTGGCGGGCTTGAGGCCACTGGCTCCCTGGAGCTTGATCAGGGCCAGGTCCTTGTCGGGGTCGGTGCCGACGGTCTTGGCGGAGTACTTCTTGCCGTCGCTCATCGTCACCTGGATCTCGGCGGCGCCGTCGACGACGTGGTTGTTGGTGACGATCTCGCCGTCGGCGGTGAGGACGATGCCGGAGCCGGTGCCCTGGCCGGACGAGGTGCGGGTGTCGATGCGGACCACGGAGGGACTGACCTGCTCGGCGACGCCGGAGACGGTGCCGTTGCTGGACTGGGAGACGTTGGTGCCGCTGAAGCCGGGGCTGCCGGCGGTGTTCTGGCCGAGGAACTGATGGACGGCGACCGCCGTGCCGCCGCCCACGACGGCCGCGGCCAGTGCGACCGCGGCCAGCAGGGCGACGGGCCGCTTGGCGCGGGCCGCGTGGGCCGCGTGGGCGGGGCCCTGCGGGGCGGTCGCGGGCTCGCCCCAGCCGCCGCTGCCGGCGCCCGCCGGTACGGTCTCGCCCTGGATGACCGGCGGCTGGTGCGCCTCGTGCCACCCCGGCGCGGGCGCGGCGGGCGGGTAGGCGGGCGGCGGGGGGTACGCCGAGGCCCCGGCGTCCTGGGCCAGCCGGTCGCGGCCGCGCTGCCAGTCCTCGCCGAACGGCGGGTGCTGGGGGCGGTTCTCCTGCGGGTACTCGCCTTCGCGGCGGAAGCTCTCGGTCATGTCTACGACTGTGTCCGCGGATCATGAGAGCTGTCTGAGTGCCCGCTGAGAAGCCCGACAGAACCGTGTATGCCCGAAATAAGGCCCGGGTGTCTGCGCAACAGCGGGCGCAGGCGTGCCGTCGCCCCTGACGGGGGGGCCGAGGGGGCCGTCAGGGGGCCGGCCGGGCTATCGGCAGCCGCAGGAGCGCCGGATCACCAGCGCCGAGGGGAACTGCTTCAGCCGCTCGCGGCGGGAGCCCGCCACGCGCAGGGCGTCGTCCAGGACGAGGTCCACCGCCGCACGGGCCATCGCCGGGCGGTCCGAGGCGATGGTGGTCAGCGGCGGGTCCGTCAGCGCGGCTTCCTTGACGTCGTCGAAGCCGGCCACCGCCAGCTCGCCGGGCACGTCGATGCGCAGCTCCCGGGCCGCCCGCAGGACGCCGATCGCCTGGTCGTCCGTGGCGCAGAAGATGGCCGGGGGCCGGTCCGGGCCCGAGAGGACCTCCAGGGCGACCTGGTAGGCGTCGTAGCGGTTGTACGGGGCCTCGAAGAGCCGGCCCTCCACCGAGCGCCCGGCCTCCAGCATCGCCCGGCGCCAGCCCTCGACGTGGTCCGCGACCGGGTCGCCGACCGACGGGGTGTTCTCGACGCCGCCGATGCAGGCCACGTACGGGTGCCCGTGCTCCAGCAGGTGGCGGGTGGCGAGCTGGGCGCCGCCGATGTCGTCCGTGATCACGGCGACGTCGTCGATGGCCTCGGGGCGCTCGTGCAGCAGCACGATCCGCGCGTCCCAGGCCTCGATCTCGGAGGCGGCCCGCTCGCTCATGCCCTGGCTGACCAGGATCAGCCCGGAGACCCGCATGCCGAGGAAGGCCCGCAGGTAGTGGACCTCGCGCTCGTCGCGGTAGTCGGAGTTGCCGACCAGCACCATCTTCCCGCGCTCGGCGGCGGCCTGTTCGACGGCGTGCGCCATCTCCGCGAAGAACGGCTGCCGGGCATCGGGGACGATCATGCCTATGAGGTCGGTGCGCCGCGAGGCCATCGCCTGGGCGACCCGGTCGGGCCGGTAGCCCAGCTCCTTGATCGCGGCGAGTACACGCTCGCGCGTGGCCGGGGCAACCGGCCTGGGTCCGTTGTTGATGACGTAGCTCACGACGGCGGTAGAGGTACCCGCAAGTCGCGCCACGTCATCCCGCGTCACCTTGGCCACGCGCGGAAGTCTACGCGGGGTGACCTACCTCTGGGCAGGCCGTCCTGCCGACTGGACCGTTACCGGAGTTTCCTCCATACGGGGGAGGGCCGCGGCCGCCTGGGCAGCCGCTTCCGCCGCCGCCCGCTCGACCTTCTCCGGGGTGACGAAGCGGTAGCCGACGTTGCGGACCGTGCCGATCAGCGACTCGTGCTCGGGGCCGAGCTTGGCGCGCAGCCGCCGTACGTGGACGTCGACCGTCCGGGTGCCGCCGAAGTAGTCGTACCCCCAGACCTCCTGGAGCAGCTGGGCGCGGGTGAAGACCCGGCCCGGATGCTGTGCGAGGTACTTGAGCAGCTCGAACTCCTTGAAGGTCAGGTCCAGGACCCGGCCCTTCAGCTTCGCGGAGTAGGTCGCCTCGTCCACCGACAGGTCACCGTTGCGGATCTCCATCGGGGAGTCGTCGGAGCCCAGCTGCTGCCGGCCGGTGGCGAGGCGCAGCCGTGCCTCGACCTCGGCCGGTCCGGCGGTGTCGAGGAGGACGTCGTCGATGCCCCAGTCGGCGGTGACGGCGGCCAGACCGCCCTCCGTGACGACGAGGATCAGCGGACAGCCGGGTCCCGTCGAGCGGAGCAGCTGGCACAGCGACCGCACCTGCGGGAGGTCGCGGCGGCCGTCGATGAGGATGACATCGGCGCCGGGGGTGTCCACGAGGGCAGGCCCCTCGGCGGGAGCCACCCGGACGTTGTGCAGCAGCAGGCCGAGGGCGGGCAGCACCTCGGTCGACGGCTGCAGGGCATTCGTCAGCAGCAGGAGAGAGCTCATGCCCGACCACCTGCCCGGGTCGGGCGGTTGTGCACGTGCGCGTGCACGGTTCGCTGGTCCATCACGTCGGTTCCTCCTCGGTCCCGTCGAGGACTTTCGCGGCACTGCTTCGTACGTCTTGCCTGGTGCCCGTCCGGTCCCCGCGCCCTGGGGTCCGCACCGGTACCACTGTTCGCGGTCCGTTCAACGTGCTGAAAGCACAAAAGGACCCGGGGGCTACGTTGCCCGGATCCTCTACGCCGCCAGAATAGCCCACGGGCCGTTCGGGGGCAGAGGCTCCGGCGGGCCCCTTCTGTGGTTCGTGCCACGCCCGCCACCTGCGTATGCCCCGGTTTCACCGGATCGGTGGACAGTCGGGCGGCCGCCCGGGCGCACACGGGGCGCGCGGAGGCACGCCGGGGTGGGCCGCCGGAGGGTTCATCATGGAGGCCGACGGTAGAGAGCCGACGATTGGAGCTGCAGTGGCAACCGGAACCATCCGCTACTGGGCGGCGGCCAAGGCCGCGGCCAAGACGGCGGAGGAGCCGTACTCGGCGCGGACACTGGCCGAGGCGCTCGACGCCGTGCGGGAGCGCCACCCGGGGGAGCTGACCCGGGTCCTGCTGCGCTGCTCCTTCCTCGTGAACGACGAACCTGTGGGCAAGCGCCCGCACGATGCCGTCCTGCTGAGCGAGGGGGGCACCGTCGAGGTGCTCCCGCCGTTCGCGGGCGGGTGAGCGGGAGCCCATGAGTACCCCCGAAGAACAGCAGCACCGAGACCAGCAGCACAGAGACCAGCAGCAGCAACAGCAGCAGGACCCGTACGGGACCCAGACCTGGCAGTCCGACACCTGGGACACCGGCTACCAGCCGGTGCAGCCGCTCGGCGGGGTTCCGGGCCAGCCCGGGCAGCCGGTGCAGCCCGTCGCGCCCGAGGGATGGTTCCGGGACGAGGCCCCGGCGGCCGCGCCCGCGCCGCCCGCTGCCCAGGACTGGTCCCAGGGGTCCCAGGGCGCCGGTACCGGGATGCCGTGGCCGGAGTCGGCGGGCGCCGCCGAGACCGCGTACCTGCCGCCGTACCAGGAGCCGCAGCAGCCCCAGCAGCAGTCGCAGCAGCCCCAGCAGCAGTCGCAGCAGCCCCAGGGGTACCCGCAGAGCGCGGTCCCGGACGGCTGGTTCCGCGAGGAGGCCCCGGCGGCCTCCGCGCCCGCCCCCGCCGCCCAGGAGTGGGCTGCCGAGACGGCGTACCTGCCGCCGTACCAGGAGCCCCAGCAGCAGCCGCAGCAGCAGCCGCAGTCGCAGCAGCCCCAGCAGTCCCAGGGGTACCCGCAGAGCGCGGTCCCGGACGGCTGGTTCCGCGAGGAGGCCCCGGCGGCTCCCGCGCCGGGACCCCCCGCCGCCCAGGGCTGGGCCGAGGAGACGGCCTACCTGCCGCCCCAGGCCCAGGAGCCGGCCGTGGAGGCCACCGCCTACCTGCCCCCGGTGACGGACGCCCCGGAGGCCGCGCCGCAGGGACCCGTGTCCGCCGCGGCGCCCCTGGCCCCCGGCGAGGAGCCCGAGTACTCCCCGCCCACCCTCGCGGGCAACACCCTGCGCGCCGTCGACCCCGCCCAGGCCCGTGCCGAGGGCCGGTCGCCGATCATCGACCCCGGTCCGCAGTCGGCCATACTGACCGCCGCCCTCGGCCTGCTGCTGGCCGCGGCCGCCGCCTTCGGGGACCTGGCGCTGCTCGTGCCGCTGATCGCCCTCCAGGGGCTCACCGCGGCCGGCTGGTTCCGTCTCAACGGCATGTGGCCCGCCCGCCAGGGCATCGCCCTCGCCTTCCTCGGAGCCGTGGTCGCGGACGCGGCCGTGCTCGCGGTGGACAGTACGTACGGCCCGGGCGCGATCATCGGCACCCTCGGCGCGTGGGTGCTGCTCACGCTGGTGCTCCAGCTGCGCAGCCACGCGGACCCCGACGAGCGGATGTACGGGCTGATGGCCTCGGTGGCCTCCGCCGCGCTCGCCATCGTCTGCGCCGGGTACCTGGCCGCCGGCTCGGACGCCGTGAGCGTGGGCGCCGCCGCCGTCGCGGTCGCCGTCTTCGCCCGGGCGCTGCCGCTGCCGACCCCCGCCTCCGTGGGCGTCTCGCTGGCCGCCGCGGCCGGGGCGGGCATCGCGGTCGGCACGGTGACGGGCGTCGGGCCCGGCGGGGCGCTGCTCGGCCTGGCCGCCGGGGTGTGCGCCCTGGTCGGGCTGCGCGTGGCCGCGTACGACTACCCGTCCAAGTTCGTCCACATGACGGCCGGTGTCGCGCTGCCGCTGGCGGCCGCCGCGCCCGCCGTCTACCTCATGGGCCGGGTGGTGGGCGGCTGACGGGGGCCGAGTGCCCGGGGCCTTCCCCGGGCGGCATGGTCAACTAGAACGCACGTACTGATCTACAGGGGGAGGGGCACGTGCGTTTCCTACGGGCCATCGTGATCATCGGAGTGGTTCTGGGCGCCCTGTTCGTGGGCGCCGACCGCTGGGCCGTCAACTACGCGGAGAACCGGCTGGCCGACCGGATCCAGGCCCGGCAGGGCCTGGCCGGCGCCGCGGAGGTGGACATCCACGGATTTCCGTTCCTGACCCAGGCGCTCAGCCACGACCTCGACCAGGTCGACCTGACGCTCAAGGGCGTGGAGGCCACCGCCGACGGCCGCAAGACGCGGCTCACCCAGCTGGACGCCAGCTTCCACGGGGTGAAGCTGAACGGGGACTACAGCGGCGGCACGGCGCGGACGGCCGAGGGCAAGGCCCTCGTCTCGTACCCGGACCTCACCGCGGCCTCGGACACCGGGGTGACGGTCGCCTACGGCGGGGCGCCGGGCAAGGTGAAGGTCAGCGCGACGCTGGACTTCCTCGGCAAGAAGTTCACGCGCAGCGTGATCTCGACGGTCACGCTGGAGGACGCCAAGGACGCCAAGGGAGCCAAGACCGTCCGGGTGCGCGCCGACGCGGTGCCGGGCGAGGGGGTCCCGGGGATCGAACAGGCGATACGCAAGAAGACCGACTTCGACCGGCGGCTGGACGGCGGACTGCCCTCCGGCCTCCAGCTCTCCTCGCTGACCTCGGACGAGGCCGGTGTGCACCTCTCCCTGACGGGCGCGGACGTGGTGCTGGCCGGATCGTGAGACGGAGCGGTCCGATCCGCAGAAGGACGGGCCGCGCGAAGCGCCCCGGCAGCCGTGCGACGGCCCGCCGGGGCTTTCTCATCCCATCATACGGACGATCCTGTCTCGCTATATGACACACCGGTGACAGGGCGGCTGATTCGTCCCTACGATCCATGCCTATGAAGCATCAGCAGGCGGACCTCACGAAGCGGCGGGCAGTAGACCTGTGTCGCGTCGCCGCCATGCTCTGTCGCTCCATGTGAAGGTGTGAGCGCTTCCGCTCCACCGGCCGGACGACCGGCTTCCCCGCGTGACCGCACCTGCCTCCTGCCCGCCTGACGCCTCCCCGCGCAGGTCCTGAGAGAGCTGATCCGGGCGGCACGCACCCCGAGCAGCACCAGCCCGCAGCAGCACCAGTACAGCCCCGCCGCACACTGCCCCGGAGGAGACACCATGAGCCGCAGCGACGTCCTCGTAGACGCCGACTGGGTCGAGGCCCACCTGAACGACGCCAATGTCGTCATCGTCGAGGTGGACGAGGACACGTCCGCGTACGACAAGAACCACATCACCAACGCCGTCCGGATCGACTGGAAGCAGGACCTCCAGGACCCGGTCCGCCGTGACTTCGTGGACCAGGAGGGCTTCGAGAAGCTCCTCTCCGCCAAGGGCATCTCCAACGACGACACCGTCGTCCTCTACGGCGGCAACAACAACTGGTTCGCGTCCTACGCCTACTGGTACTTCAAGCTCTACGGCCACCAGGACGTGAAGCTCCTCGACGGCGGCCGCAAGAAGTGGGAGCTCGACTCCCGCGACCTGGTCGACGGCAAGGACGTCCCGAACCGCCCGGCCACCGCGTACAAGGCCAAGGCCCAGGACACCTCGATCCGCGCCTTCCGCGACGACGTCGTGGCCGCGATCGACAACCTGAACCTGGTCGACGTCCGCTCGCCCGACGAGTTCTCCGGCAAGCTGCTCGCCCCGGCCCACCTCCCGCAGGAGCAGTCGCAGCGCCCCGGCCACGTGCCGAGCGCCCGCAACATCCCGTGGTCGAAGAACGCCAACGACGACGGCACCTTCAAGTCGGACGAGGAGCTGACGGCCCTCTACCAGGCCGAGCAGGTCGACCTGGCGAAGGACACCATCGCCTACTGCCGCATCGGTGAGCGCTCCGCGCTCACGTGGTTCGTGCTGCACGAGCTCCTCGGCCAGGAGAACGTCAAGAACTACGACGGCTCGTGGACCGAGTACGGCTCGCTCGTCGGCGTGCCGATCGAGCTCGGCGCCGCGAAGTAACCCCTGCGGGGCACGCAGGGCCGCGCGCCCGCCGCCAGTACCCAGTACGACTTTCTCCAGGACAGGACAGAGAACATGTGTGGAGCACAGACCGGCGGGCCCGACCTCGCCACGCTCAAGCCCGGTGAGACCGCCATCCAGGGCCAGGTGACCAAGGACGGCGAGCCCGTCGTCGGTTACGTGCGGCTGCTGGACTCGACCGGCGAGTTCACCGCCGAGGTCCCGACCTCCGCGACCGGCCAGTTCCGCTTCTACGCCGCCACCGGCTCGTGGACCCTGCGCGCGCTGGTTCCCGGCGGCCAGGCGGACCGTGCCGTGGTCGTCGCCGAGGCCGGCGGCGTGACGGACGTCGCGATCGCCGTCTGACCGCTTCACGCAAGACCGGCCGAAGGGCCGCACCCCCGGGGGTTGGACGCCACTGGAACGGGGTGCGGCCCTTCGCGCCGTCCGGGATCCTTCGCGCCGCGGGCTTTCGGCTCTACGCTGGAGGTATGTACGCCCGGCGGCGCCGCGCCTACTTCCTGCTGATGGGCGGCTGCCTGTTCCTCTTCGTCTCCGCCTGGTCCTTCGTGCGGCTCTTCTCCGTACCGGCCGCCGTGGCCCTGTGCGTCGTCGCCATGGTCATCCCGCCGGTGGCCGCCATGATCGCGAACCGGCGCGGCCCGGACGACCGCTGGTGGGACGACCCCTCCGGCGACCAGAAGTCCGACGAATGGTGGGACGAACTGGACGGAAAACACCGCCGCGAGGACTGAAGGGCCCCTGTACCAAACCGTGATGAGGGCTCGTACAACTGCTCCCCACCGAGATCTGTCTTGTGTGTGCGCCGGTAGTCGACCGGTGCCTCCAGTCCTGTGGGGGGACATCCCTTGGAACAAGCACAGACCGGCCGTCGCCGTGGCCGGGCACCCCTGCTGATCGCGGCCGCCCTCGTCCTGGGCGCCGTCGCGGGCACGGCCACCGGCTACGCGGTCCAGTACCGGCGCCCGCCCACCCCGCTGCCGCCGCTGGCCCAGCAGAAGATCGCCATGCCGCTGCCGGCCGCCCCCGGCGAGGCGACGAGCCGGCGTTCCGTCAACGCCAACCGGTGGGACAGGGCGGACGAGGACCTCTCCGCGAAGCTGCTGGCGGCTCCGGCGGGCGCGAAGGACGCCTACTCCGGGTACCAGTCGCCCGACGAGTTCGCGGCGGACTACTTCGAGCACCCCGACGGCGGCTTCACCAACCTGGTCCCGCACGTGCGGCGGATCGCCACGGCGGGCTGGCAGGAGGGCGACGACCACGTCGACATCCGGCTGCTCCAGTTCGACGACCTCGCCGCGACGACCCGCTACCAGGAGGGTCAGTCCCGCTACCAGCGCGAGGAGAGGTTCGCCGGCAACGACGGCTTCGATCTGCCCGGGGTACCGGGGGACTTCGGACACGCCTGGCTCTACAAGGTGCACGAGAAGGCCGGCTACCTCCCCAACCGCACCGCCCGGGCCATCGTCCGGCGCGGGGACGTCGTCATGGACGTGGAGATCACGAACACCCGCGCCCGGGTCTCCGAGGGCGACATCACCGAACTGGCCCAGAGACAGCTGGAGCGGCTGTGACCGAGCAGCGGAGCGACGCCGTGTCCGAACCGCGGACGGCCCACGAAGCAGTGCCCCACGAAGCAGTGCCCCACGCAGAAGCGCCGCACGCAGAAGCGACCCCGGAGGTGCTGGGCTCTCCCCGGCCGCCCCGCGTGGTCAACCGCAGACTCGCCGCCCTGATCGCCGCCGGCCTGGGCCTGGCCCTCCTCACCGGCGGCGGCTTCTGGGCCTCGGGCCGCATCGCCCAGGCCGACCGGACCTCCCCCACGCGCTACTGGACACCGGCGGGCCCGCAGCCGAGCGCCTCGCCCTCCCCGGTCCCGGGCGTGCCGGCCAACGCGCTCACGGCCAGGCTGCTGCCGATGCCCCCGAACCTGAAGCCCGGCCCCGACCTCGACGACGAGGGCAACGACTTCTACGTCTCCGGCGAGCGCGCGGTGCAGGCGATGAAGGAAGCCCGTACGGGGCTGTCCAGCGGCGAGCGCGCCGAGCGGGACGCGGCGCTGGCCGCCCTGAAGCTCAAGGGCGTGGCCGGCCGCAGCTACCGGGCGGCCTCCAGCGGCCCGGTCACCGAGATCGAGCTGATGCAGGCCGACCCGCAGGCCCTGACCGGGTTCGCGGAGATCAGCAAGAGGTTCCTCGGGCTGGGCGAGCTCCTGAGCGGCAAGAAGCGCGAGACGCCCAAGGTCGACGGCTTCCCCGCGGCCACCTGCGTACTGACGGACATCGTCGAGGACCGCTCGGACCAGGGGGAACACCCCGAGAAGATCGACTCCCTCGACTGCGTGGCCGTCGAGGGCGGCGTGCTCGTGAACTTCCGGAGCTACGGGCCCCGGCTCGCCGTCAACGAGGCCGTCGACCTGTTCGAGCAGCAGCTGAAGCACTTGAAGTCCCCGGGGGAGTCCGCGTGAGCGAGCAGAACACCAGCGGCGCCGTGTCCGCCGTCGAATGGGACCTCCCGGAGGGCGCCGACCCCGCCCCGCAGCCGGCCCCGGCCGGGCCGAGGGACCACCGCAAGCTGTTCGCCGCCCTGCGGTGGGCCGTGGCCGCGGTGGTCTTCGCCGCCGCGGGCGCCGGCAGCGCGTACGCGGTGATGCGCCCCGAGCGTACGGAGCTCCCCGGCCTGTCCACGCTGCCCGACGGCCGCTGGACCTACCCGACGCTGGCCAAGCCGGAGCTCCCGGCGGGCGCCCCGCTGCCCGCGGGCCCGGACAACCCGGACGGCAAGCACTACGCACCGCTGGCCGCCCTGCTGCTCCCCGCCCCCGAAGGAGCCAGGACCGACGACTCGGCCAAGGCCGACAAGGACGCGAAGGTGGCCCCGGACTCCTTCCTGGAGGAGTACGCCCCCGAGGTCCGGCAGAAACTCAAGGAGTCCTTCGAGTACGAGGGCCTGCGCCAGATCGCCGGCCGGTCCTGGACCATGCCCGACGGCACCCGGACCCGGATCTACCTGCTGCGCTTCCACGCGTCCGGGTTCGCGGACGAGCTGGGCGGCTGCAACCTCCCCTCCCGGCCGGCCGGCGCCGACAAGCTGGCCGTCGACCTGGAGTGGAGCAAGGCCGCGGCCGCCCAGTACGACAGGCACGCCTCCGGCGACTTCGGCAGCACCGCCGCCCTCGCCGCCAGCGACATCAGCGTCTACGAGGAGCCCGAGCCCTCCGGCGACGAGCGGGTCCGGTTCGGCTGCCTCCAGGCGGGTGATGTGCGGGCCGTGGTCGTCCAGTCCCGCAAGGGCGGCCTGCCCGCCCTTCCCTTCCACCAGACGGTCGTCCTGCAGAGCCAGCTGCTCAGCTGAGCCCCGGTACGGCCCACCTCACGGAGTGCGCCGGTTCCCGGGCCAGTAGGCTTGGGGACCGGCCCCGTAACGCCCATACAGAACTCCGAGGAGCACCCCGTGCTTGAGGCAGTCTTCACCTCCCTGCTGGTCCTGGTCTGCGTCGGCGTACTCGCCTTCACCGGCCTGGCCGTGAAGAAGCTGTACCAGGGCCAGCGCTGATCTCCTGATCGGCCGCCGCCGCCCCGGATCCCGGAACCCCTCCCACAGATCGCCTGAGCAGCCACACATGATCCAGATCCCGTCCGACCTGAACCCGGGCCTCGTCCCCCTCGCCTTCCTCCTCGGTACCTGGGAAGGCGCGGGCGTCTTCGACTACCCCGGTGAAGAGAAGTGCAACTTCGGCCAGGAAGTCGTCTTCAGCCACGACGGCCGGGACTTCCTGGAGTACCGCTCGCACACGTGGGTGCTCGACGCCGAGGGCAACAAGGTGCGTCCCCTGGAGTCCGAGGCCGGCTACTGGCGCATCGACGCCCAGCGCAAGGTCGAGATCGTCATGGTCCGCGACCAGGGCGTCGTCGAGATCTGGTACGGCGACCTCGCCGACCAGAAGCCCCAGATCGACCTGGTCACCGACGCCGTCGCGCGTACCGCCGCGGCCCGCCCGCACAGCGGCGGCAAGCGCCTGTACGGCTACGTCAAGGGCGACCTGATGTGGGTCGGCGAGAAGGCCACGCCGGACGTCGAGCTGCGCCCGTACATGTCGGCCCAGCTGAAGAAGGTCGTCACCCCCGAGGAGGTCGCCGAGATGGCGCGGAACCTCCCGGACATGCCGGACGACGGCATCGCGTTCTTCCGCTGACCGGTCCACAGGCTGTGGAAGAAGGGGACCTCGGGCTCGACCGGGGTCCCCTTCGCGCGCTTACACTGGCCGGGTGGTGAGCACCGAGAGCACCGAGAGCGGCTCCGACTGGAAGAGCGACCTGCGGCAGCGCGGATACCGGCTGACACCGCAGCGCCAGCTCGTCCTCGAAGCCGTCGACAGCCTGGAGCACGCAACGCCGGACGAGATCCTCGTCGAGGTCCGCAAGACCGCCTCCGGGGTCAACATCTCCACCGTGTACCGCACGCTGGAGCTCCTGGAGGAGCTCAAGCTGGTCTCGCACGCCCACCTCGGGCACGGCGCGCCCACGTACCACCTCGCCGACCGGCACCACCACATCCACCTGGTGTGCCGCGACTGCACCGAGGTCATCGAGGCGGACCAGGACATCGCCGCCGAGTTCACCGCGAAGCTCCGGGCCACCTTCGGGTTCGAGACCGACATGAAGCACTTCGCGATCTTCGGGCTGTGCCGCAAGTGCGCCGCCGCGCACCGCGCCGGGCAGGCCTAGGGCGAAAGAGACGGCCTGGGCGCCCCCTGGGCCCTGGGGCAGTCGAGGGCAGGGCCGTACGCTTGGTGCCATGACCAGCAGCCCCTTGCTCCATCTCCCCGGCGCCGTACCGGCCGAAGGCCGCGACGAGGGCGTCGCCGCCCACTACGGAGAGCTGTACGGCGAACAGCGCGCCCTCGCGGACGGCCGGGGCTTCGTCGACCTCTCCCACCGCGGAGTCATCACCGTCACCGGACCGGACCGGCTGAGCTGGCTGCACCTGCTGCTCACCCAGCACGTCACCGACCTGCCGCCCGGGCAGGCCACCGAGGCGCTGATCCTCTCCGCGAACGGGCACATCGAGCACGCCCTGTACCTCGTCGACGACGGCGAGACGGTGTGGGCGCACGTCGAGCCCGGCACCCAGGAGGCGCTGCTCGCCTACCTGGAGTCGATGAAGTTCTTCTACCGCGTGGAAGTCGAGGACCGCACCGCCGAGTTCGCGGTCGTGCACCTGCCGGCCGGCTCGATCTCCGAGGCCGCCAAGGAGCTCGCCGTACGCGAGACCCCGCACGGCCGCGACGTGTTCGTGCCGCGCGCGGACCTGGAGGCCTTCGCCGCCGCCCACGGCCCCGCCGCGGGCCTGCTCGCGTACGAGGCGCTGCGCGTGGAGGCGCACCGGCCGCGGCTCGGCCTGGAGACCGACCACCGCACCATCCCGCACGAGCTGGGCTGGATCGGCACCGCCGTACACCTCCAGAAGGGCTGCTACCGCGGCCAGGAGACGGTGGCCCGCGTCCACAACCTGGGGAAGCCCCCGCGCCGGCTGGTGTTCCTGCACCTGGACGGCTCCGAGGTGCTGCTCCCGGCGCACGGCACGCCCGTACGGCTCGCCGCGGACGGGGAGGAGGGCCGGCAGCTGGGCTTCGTGACCACCGCCGTCCGCCACCACGAGCTGGGTCCGATCGCGCTGGCGCTGGTCAAGCGGAACGTCCCGGTGGACGCGCCGCTGCTGGCCGGCAAGACGGCCGCCGCGCAGGAGGTCGTCGTAGCGCCGTAACCGGGCTACACGTCGATGACGATGGTGAACGGGCCGTGGTTGGTCAGCGAGACGCGCATGTCCGCCCCGAACCGGCCCGTCGCCACCGTCGCGCCCAGCGCGCGCAGCTGCGCCACCACCTCGTCGACCAGCGGCTCGGCAACCGGGCCGGGCGCGGCCGCGTTCCAGGTGGGGCGGCGGCCCTTGCGGGCGTCGCCGTAGAGCGTGAACTGCGAGATCACCAGCAGCGGGGCGTTCACGTCGCTGCAGGACTTCTCGGCCTCCAGGATCCGCACCGACCACAGCTTGCGGGCCAGCACCGCCGCCTTCTCCGGGGTGTCGTCGTGGGTCACCCCCACCAGGACGCACAGCCCCTCTCCGACGATCTCCCCGACGGTCTCGCCGGCCACCACGACGCTCCCGCCGTCCACCCTCTGCACCACTGCTCGCATTCCACCTGTGTACCAGGCGTGCACCCGTCCGGGGCCGATCGGGTGGAGTGGGACTGCACCGACACCACGGAGAGTGGCACCATGCACGCAGGCGGTGCCCCCAGCACCGGTCGAGGGGACGGACACGTTCACATGAATATTTCTGGTACCTCCGTACCTGTACCCGCTTCGGCCGCGTCGGCCTGCGACGTCGCGGCGGCGGTACGGCCGCCCGCACAGCGCACCGGCGACGAGCAGGGGCCGACCACCCCGGCCACGGCGCTCGGTCTGCCGGAGCTGCGCGCACTGCGCCGCGACGCGCAGCGCGACGAGGCCGATCTGAGCTACGTACGCAGACTCCTGCAAGGCCGCATCGACATCCTGCGCGCCGAGCTGGCCCGCCGCTCGGACCCCGAGGCGGCCCGGCGGACGGATTCCGAGGCGCCGGTGGTGGACCGGCTCTCGGAGATCCTCGCCGACGCCCCGTCCAGCCGCAGTGCCTCCGCCCGCCACGTCACGCTCGGCACCCCGCACAGCGAGGAGTTCCGGCTGCTGGCGGCGGAGATGCTGTCGGACGTGGAGCTGTCGGACCTGGCCGCGCGCACGGACGGCGAACTGCACGACGCGATGGCCCGCCTCGTGCGCTACGAGCAGCAGGTCTCCCGGCGCCGGCAGCAGCTCCAGCGCACGGCGGACGACTCCAGCGCGGAGATCACCCGCCGCTACCGGGAGGGCGAGGCGCAGGTGGACGACCTGCTGGCGTAGCCGCCGGGGCACGAGGGCGGCGGCGGTGAACGGGACCGGCCGGCCCGGGCGGGAAATTCGGGCGACTCGCGCCGGGGCGGCGGTTAGCGTGGCCGGTTATGAGTGCAGACGTCCGGCCGATCGCCGAATCCGAACTCCCCGAGTGGCTGCGAGCCGTGAACGCCGGCTTCCTGCGCCCGGACCGCGTCACCGAGTCAGATGTCGCCCAGCGGGCCAAGTACGGCGACCTCGCCCGCACCCAGGGCGCCTTCGACACCGCAACGGGCCGCTGCGTGGGCACCTTCCGCTCCTTCGCCCAGGAGCTGACCGTCCCCGGCGGGGCGGCCGTCGCCGCCAGCGCGGTCAGCAATGTCACCGTGCTGCCCACGCACCGCCGCCAGGGCCTGCTGACCCGGATGATGTCCGCCGAGCTGACGGCAGCGAAGGCGCGCGGCGACGTGCTGTCGACGCTGATCGCCGCCGAGTACCCGATCTACGGGCGGTACGGGTACGGGCCCGCCACCTCCACCGCGGAGTGGGAGATCGACGTGGCGCGCACCGGCCTGGACCCGCGCTGGTCCGGGCCCGCGGACGGCGGGCGGATCGAGCTGGTGGACGTCGCCGAGGCCCGGACGATCGGGCCCGCGCTGCACGAGCGGCTGAGGGCCGTCTCGCACGGCACGGTCAGCCGGGACGCCCGCTGGTGGAGGGTGGCGTCGGGCCTGGAGGAGATGTCGCACAACCCCTACAAGGACAAGTTCTACGCCGTGTACCGGGACGCGGCGGGTGAGCCGGCCGGGATCGCCGTGTACCAGGCCGACGACCACTGGACGGACGCGAAGCTCCCGCTGAACACCGTGCAGGTCAAGGACCTGATCGCGGTCACCCCGGACGCGCAGCGGGCGCTGTGGCGGTTCCTGTGCTCCATCGACTGGGTGCTGAAGGTCCGCACCGGTTACCGGGCCCCCGACGACCTGGTCCCGCTGCTGCTGCCCGACCCCCGCGCCGCCCGGCTCGTGACCTGCGCCGACTTCCTGTGGGTGCGCCTGCTGGACGTCGTACGGGCGCTGCGCGCGCGGACGTACGCGGCTGCGGGGGTCCTCGTACTGGAGGTCACGGACGCGGCGGGCCTGGCCGACGGCCGCTACCGGCTGGACGCGGGTACGGGCGACTGCGCCCGTACGGAGGAGCCGGCGGACCTGCGGCTCGACGTGTCGGCGCTGGGCTCCCTGTACCTGGGCGACGAGTCGGCGGTCCGGCTGGCCGCGCTGGGCCTGGTCGCGCAGGAGCGGCCGGGTGCGGTCGCCCTCGCGGACGCGGTCTTCCGCACGGCGCGCCGCCCGTGGTGCCCGGACGTGTTCTGAGCCCGCTTCCCACGAGTGCCCGCGCGCCCGTTTCCCGCGCCCCTGTCACATCGGCGGGCTCCGGGGAGTCATGGGGGTGTAGGGGCGGGACACGTACGTACGGACCGGACGAGGGGACACTGCGATGAGCGGCAGCACGCACCGGAGCGAGAGCGACTTCCTGGCGGAGCGCTTCGAGGAGAAGCGCGGCCACCTGCGGGCCGTGGCCTACCGGATGCTCGGCTCCGTGACCGAGGCGGAGGACGCCGTCCAGGAGGCCTGGCTGCGGCTCGACCGCTCGGACACCGCCGAGGTGCAGAACCTGGGCGGCTGGCTGACCACCGTCGTCGCCCGCGTCTGCCTCGACCAGCTGCGCTCCCGCAAGGCCCGCCGCGAGGAGTCGGTGGACTCCCCGCTGGACCTGCCGGAGCCGGTGCTGAGCTCCCCGGACGGGCTCGACCCCGAGCAGGAGGTGCTGCTCGCGGACTCCGTGGGGCTCGCGCTGCTCGTCGTACTGGAGCAACTGGCGCCCGCCGAGCGGCTGTCGTTCGTCCTGCACGACCTGTTCGGGGTGCCCTTCGACGAGATCGCCCCCATCGTGGACCGGACGCCGGCCGCGGCCCGGCAGCTCGCCAGCCGGGCGCGGCGGCGGGTGCAGGGCGGCGCCCCCGCCCCGGACCCGGACCTGGGCCGGCAGCGGGAGATCGTCGCCGCCTTCCAGGCGGCGGCGCGCGGCGGGGACTTCGAGGGCCTGATCTCCGTACTCGACCCGGACGTCGTGCTGCGGGTGGACCTCGCGCAACTGGCCCTGGGCGCCCCGGCGGTGGCCCGGCAGGCGCTCACCTTCCAGCGGCTGGCCCCGTACGCGCGGGCCGCGCTGGTCAACGGGGTGCCGGGCGTCGTCACGATCCCGCCGGGCGGCAAGCCCGTCGCGGTCATGGCTTTCACTGTGAGCGGCGGCCGTATCGTCGCGATCGACATCCTGGCGGATCCGGCGCGGCTGGAGAAGCTGGACGTCACCGTTCTGGAAACCGAGGACTGAGCTACTTGGCAACACTGGTGGAACTCCTGCGCGCGGCCGGCTGCGTGTTCGCGGAGGAGGAGGCGGAGCTGCTGACGGCTGCCGCCAGGGACGACGGCCACCTCGCGGACCTGCTGGCCCGCAGGGTGGAGGGCGAACCGCTGGAAATCGTCGTCGGCTGGGCGGAGTTCTGCGGGCTGCGCATGGAGGTGGGCGAGGGGGTCTTCGTGCCGCGCCGGCGCAGCGAGTTCCTCGCGCAGGAGGCGGTGGCGCTGGCGAGGCCGGGCGCGGTGGTCGTGGACCTGTGCTGCGGGGTGGGCGCGCTGGGTGCGGCGGTGGCCTCGCAGGTCCCCGGGGTCGAGCTGCACGCGGCGGACATCGACGAGGTGGCCGTCGCGTACGCGGAGCTCAACACGGCTCCGTACGGCGGCCGGGTCCACCGCGGCGACCTGTACGCGGCGCTGCCCGAGGAGCTGCGGGGGCGGGTGGACGTACTGGTGGTCAACGCCCCGTACGTGCCCACGGCGGAAATCGGCTACCTGCCGCCGGAGGCCCGCGACCACGAGCCGCGGACCACCCTGGACGGCGGCCCCGACGGCCTGGACATCCACCGCCGGGTGGGGGCCGAGGCCCTGGGCTGGCTCGCGCCGGGCGGGCACCTGCTGATCGAGACGAGCGCCCGGCAGTCGCCGGTCACGGCGTCGGCCCTGACGGCGGGCGGCCTCGCGGTCCGCGCGGTGACCTCGGAGGAGCTGTACGCGACGGTGGTGATCGGGGCGAGGCCGGCCGCCTAGCGGGTGTCCGGAAACAGCCCTCACGAAGTTGATCTTTGGGATACAACGGTGCTGGTCGCGCGCCGTCCCGATGCCGGTGCGCGGGGAAAGGATGAGTCCGGTGGGGGAGAGTTCATGGGAGAGTTCATGGCTGACGGATCGTTTCGAAGAGCAGCGGCCACGGCTGAGGGCCGTGGCCTACCGGATGCTCGGCTCGGTCAGCGAGGCCGATGACGCCGTCCAGGAGGCCTGGCTGCGCCTCGAACGCACCGACACCAGCGACGTCGAGAACATGGCCGGCTGGCTGACGACGGTCGTCGGCCGGGTGTGCCTGAACATGCTGCGCTCGCGCGAGACGCGGCGGGAGGACCCGCTGGAGACGCGGATCCCCGACCCGGTCATCAGCGGCGAGGACGGGCTCCACCCGGAGCAGCAGGCGCTGCTGGCCGACTCGGTGGGGCTGGCGCTGCTGGTGGTGCTCGAATCGCTGGGGCCGGCCGAGCGGATCGCGTTCGTCCTGCACGACATGTTCGCCGTGCCCTTCGACGAGATCGCGCCGATGATCGAGAAGACCCCGGCCGCGACGCGGCAGCTCGCCAGCCGCGCCCGCCGCCGGGTCCAGGGCAGGGCCCCGGCTCCCGACCCTGACCTCGGCCTCCAGCGCGAGGTGGTCAGCGCGTTCTTCGCGGCGGCTCGCGACGGCGACTTCGAGGCGCTCGTCTCGGTGCTCGATCCCGACGTGGTCCTGCGCTCCGACGGCGGCGTGACGCGCGCCCGCCACACGGTGGTGTTCAACGGCGCCCGGACGGTGGCCTCGCAGGCGATCACCTTCGGCTCGCTGTCCCCGTACGCCCGCCCGGCGCTGATCAACGGTGCGGCCGGGGTCATGGTCGCGATGGACGGCCGGCGCCTGTCGGTGATGGCCTTCACGGTCGTCGGCGGCAAGATCGCGGCCATCGACGTCCTGGCCGACCCGGAGCGCCTCAAGTCCCTCGACCTGACGGCCCTGGACCTCTGAGCCCCTCCGCCCCGGGTTCCCCCGCGCGGGGGAACCCGGGGCGAGGATGGCGGGATGAACTTATCCCCCCGCCTGGCGGCGCTGGCCTGCCTCGCAACGGTCACCCTGCTGTCCGGCTGCACCACGGACAGCGCGCCGGCCCCGAAGGGCCCCGACTCCGCCCCCGGCCCCGGCCCCGGCCCCACGGCCACCTCCACCGCCGCGCCCGACGCGGCGGTCCGACTGGCCGAGCGCTACCACCGCTCCGGCGGCACGCAGGACGTGTACGCGATCCAGCAGACCTCCGGCCCCGAGGGCGTCCCCCGATTGACGGTGTGGACCCACACCCCGGACGCCGACCCCAAGCGCTTCGACGCCCTCAAGGCGTCCATCACCGGCTACCTGCAACGAGAGGACGGCCTCTCACCGGAACGGGGCTACCTGCTGGACGTCCTCGGCCCGGACGGCACCCTGCAACACCGCCTCGACGCCCGCCGGTGACGTACGACCGGGGCCGGCTCGGGTGGGAGCTATTGCAAGCGCGTGCTTGCAATAGTTAGCAAGGTGCGGCAGGATCGGCGTATGGCATCGCTCAACGTCGGGAATCTCGGCGAGTACCTCCGCGAGCAGCGGCGGCAGGCCCAGCTTTCGCTGCGGCAGCTGGCCGACGCGGCGGGGGTGTCGAACCCCTACCTGAGCCAGATCGAGCGCGGGCTGCGCAAGCCGAGCGCGGACATCCTGCAGCAGCTGGCCAAGGCGCTGCGGATCTCCGCGGAGACGCTGTACGTGCAGGCCGGGATCCTGGACGAACGGGACCGGGACGAGGTGGAGACGCGGGCCGTCATCCTCGCCGACCCGTCCATCAACGAGCGGCAGAAGCAGGTGCTGCTCCAGATCTACGAGTCGTTCCGCAAGGAGAACGCGCTGGACGCGGACGCCGCCGCAGCGGCCGGTGCCGACGACGAGCTGCCCCATACGAACTGAACTGTGATCCGGGAGGACCAGCACATGGCCATCGCCGATGACCTGAAGAAGACCCTCACCGACCCGACCCCGCTCTACTTCGCCGCCGGCACCGCCGACCTCGCGGTGCAGCAGGCCAAGAAGGTGCCGGGGCTCTTCGAGCAGCTGCGCGCCGAGGCGCCCGCGCGCATCGAGGCCGTGAAGAACACCGACCCGAAGGTCGTCCAGGAGAAGGCCAAGGAGGCGCAGGAGGCGGTCACCGCCAAGGTCGCCGAGGTCCTCGGGGCGATCGACCCGAAGAAGCTGGGCGAGACCGCCCAGGATCTGGCGCTGCGCGGTGTGGGTGTGGCCGCCGAGTACGCGGTGCGCGCCAAGGAGACCTACGACAAGGTCGCCGAACACGGTGAGCAGGCCGTGCGCGCCTGGCGCGGCGAGCTCTCGGAGGAGATCGTCGACATCGCCGAGGTCGTGGAGCCGGACGTCGCCGCGAAGCCGGCGCCGGAGTCCGAGCCGGTCGCCGCCGAGGCAGGCGACGAGGAGAAGCCCGCCGCGAAGAGGTCCACCACCGCGCGCAAGAGCCCGGCGAAGAAGACGGCCGCCACCACCGGTGGCGAGAGCTGATCGCGATTCCGCGAATGGCCGATCGCGGGCCGGGCACCTGGAAGGTGTCCGGTCCGTTGTCGTTTGGGAAGGCGGCGCTGCCGGTAGCGTGGAGTGTCAGACGGCACAGGCGTATGCGTCCCAGGCATGAGAAGGCGGTCGAGCAATGTTGATGAACGGTTTCGACAACGGGGTCCTCCCTTTGCTCGGGTTCGCCATGCTGGCGCTGGCCGTCGTGGCCTTCGTGTTCGCCCTGCTGGCGCGCGAGGACGCCTACCGGGCGGCCGAGAAGCAGACCAAGACCTTCTGGCTGGTGATCCTCGGCATCACGGTCCTCGTGGACTTCTTTCTCGGGATGCTCTTCCTGGAGATCGCCGGTCTGGTGGCGACGATCGTCTTCTTCGTCGACGTACGGCCCGCCCTCAAGCAGGTATCGGGCGGCGGCCGGCGCAGCGGCGGCAGCAGCAGCGACGGTCCGTACGGCCCCTACAACGGCGGCCGGTAGCAGCAGCACCCCGGCCGGGGACGGGCCCGGGCTCCGGGTCCGGTCGGGCTCAGCCTTCGGCGCGGGAGAGCAGGACCACCGCGACGTCGTCGGTGAGCTCGCCGCCGTTGAGGCGGCGGGCTTCGGTGACGGAGGCCTCCAGCAGGCTCTCGCCGCTCAGCCCGCGGTCCAGGTGGCGGTTGATCATCTCGACCATGCCGTCCTGCCCGAGGCGTTCCCTGCCTTCGCCGATCCGGCCCTCGATCAGGCCGTCCGTGTAGAGCATCAGGCTCCAGGTGCCGCCCAGCTCCACCTGGCGGCGCGGCCAGCGCGCCTTGGGCAGCAGGCCGAGTGCCGGGCCGCTGTTCTCGTACGGGAGGAGCCGCGCGGGCCGTCCCGGCCGGGAGATCAGGGGCGCCGGATGGCCGGCCAGGCACAGGCCCGCGCGGCGGCCGTCCGGGGCGATGTCCACGGTGCACAGCGTCGCGAAGATCTCCTCGCAGGGGCGCTCCACCTCCAGGACCTCCTGGAGGGTGGCCAGCAGATCGTCGCCGCACAGCCCCGCGAGGGTGAGCGCGCGCCAGGCGATGCGCAGCTCGACGCCGAGGGCGGCTTCGTCGGGGCCGTGGCCGCAGACGTCGCCGATCATCGCGTGGACGGTGCCGTCGGGGGTGCGGACGGTGTCGTAGAAGTCGCCGCCGAGCAGGGCCCGGCTGCGGCCGGGGCGGTAGCGGGCGGCGAAGCGGAGGTCGGAACCCTCCAGGAGGGGGTTGGGGAGGAGCCCGCGCTCCAGGCGGGCGTTCTCCTGGGCCCGAAGTTTCGATTCTGCGAGCTTGTACTGGGCGATGTCGGCCCGTTTTCTCTCCACGGCGTAGCGAATGGCGCGGCTGAGCAGCCGGCCGTCGAGCTCGTCCCGGAAGAGGAAGTCCTGCGCGCCGACGCGCACGGCCTCGGCGGCGCGCTCCGCGTCGGCCTCGGCGGTCAGTACGAGGACCGCGTGGCGCGGGGCGATCCGCAGGACCTCGCGGAGGGTGGCGAGCCGGTCGTCGGCCGCCCCGGGGCCGGGATCCGCGAGGGAGAGGTCCAGCAGGATGCAGTGCACGTCCGGCGTGAGCAGCCGGGCGGCCTCGGTGAGGTTGCGGGCGGTGCGGAGCCGGATGCGGTGGCCGTCCGTGTCGAGGATCTCGGGCACGGTCAGCCCGCCCGCGGGGTCGTCCTCGATGACCAGGAGCGTCAGGGAGGTCTGCGCGGGGGCGGGTGAGGGGACGTGCACGACGGCGGTGGGCAGAACGGCCTGACCGCCCTCCGTGGCGAGGGTCTCCCTCTGCCGCGGTACGGGTAGGGGCATCGTCTCCGGTTCCTTCCCTCCCCCCGAGGGTGCGCTCATGCGCTCGACCCTAGCGGGCCGGTACGGGCGAGCGGAATGGAGGCCTTGAGGAGGAACCGGGGAGGGCCTCCGTCATATGCCGTTATCGGTGGGGAAATGCGGGCTGATGGATGACCAAGCTCACGGCGGAGGGTGCTGTCGTCCCGCCTGCCGAGATGGAACGGGCCGGTTTCCGCCCGTCGGCGCCGCGCGCGGGGGCCGTCGCCGGCCCCGACCCTGCCCTGCCCCGCCCCGGCCCGCCGTCCGACCCGTCGGCCCGGCCCGACGGCCCGACCGGCCCGGCCGAGTCGATGGCCCGACCCGGCCCGGCCGCCCGGCCCGCCGACGGATACCCGGCCGCCCGGCCCGCGGGCTACGCGTCCGGGCGGACGACCGCCTTGATCGGCATCGAGCCCGCGCCCGCCATCGTCACGTTGCGCCCCGGCCGCGGCGCGTGGACCATCGCGCCGTCGCCGACGTACATCCCGACGTGGCTCGCGTCGTCGAAGTAGATGATCAGATCGCCGGGCCGCATGTCCTTGAGCGCGACCTTCGGCAGCAGCCGCAGCTGCTCCTGCGAGGTCCGCGGGATGGCCCTCCCCGCCGCCAGCCAGGCCTGCGAGGTCAGGCCGGAGCAGTCGTAGGAATCGGGGCCCGTCGCGCCCCAGACGTACGGCTTGCCCGTCTGGGCGGCGGCGAACTGGATCGCCTTCTTCCCCGCCTCCGACGCCTTGCCGTTGACCTCCTTCAGCACGCCGCTCGACAGCCACTGCGTCTGCGCCTGGTGCTGGGCGTCCTGCTCCAGCTGGAGCAGCCGGGCCTTCTCCTCGGCCTCCAGCTTGCTCTCCAGGCCCTCCGCGGCCTTGATCTTCTCCTCGATCTGCTTCTTCGCGTTCTCCTGCTTGACCCGGTTGGACTCCAGCGTCTGCCAGAGCGCGCTCGCGTCCTTGGCGTACTGCTGGAGGTCGTGCTGGGTGCGGTCGAGGTCGGACAGCAGGTCCGTGGTGGCCTTCTCGCCCTGCCGCAGCCGGTCCTTCGAGTCCAGGAACTGGCTCGGGCTGTCGCTCAGCGCCAGCCGCGCGCCCGCCGGCAGGCCTCCCGAGCGGTACTGGGCGCGGGCGGCCGCGCCCGCGCGGTCCTTCAGCCCGGTGATCCGCTCCCGGCCGGCCACGATCAGCTTGGCGATCTCGACGATCCGCTGCGACTGGACCTTGGTCTCGCTCTCCGCGAGGTTGTAGGCGTCCGTGGCGCTGCCCGCCTGGCGGTACAGGTCCTCGATCTCCTTGCGGATCTGCTCCAGGGACTTGGCCCCCGGCTGGGGCGAAGGCGCCGTCGGCGACGCGGGTGCCACGGGCGACGCGGGTGCCACCGGCGAGGCGGGCGCTCCGGGCGCCGCGAACGCCGTTCCCGAGATGCCGAGGCCCGGGGCCGTCAGTATCGCCATCGCGCACAGCAGTGTGAGAGCGGACGCACCCCGCCGATGCCCTCGCTTCACGGTCCCCATGGTCCCCCCAGGCGCCCCTAGTCAGAACCGACTTCACCCGACATCAGATCTGACTATCCATCAGTAACTTGTCATTGCCTTCGGGATGGTGCCACGACTCGGTGAATTCCGACACCCTTGTGGATGCCCCCCTTGATCATCCCCGGCCGCGCCCCGCCCATCCCTGCCGACTCAACGGGCGGTTCCAGGCGCCGGTTCCCCGGCAAGCGATTTTCACCCCGCCGGGCGCAACGCCTCCCAGCGCACCGTCAGTTCCCCCTGCCGCCACCGCACCGGCCCGTCCGCCAGCGGCCAGTCCGCCGCCAGCGCCCGCGCCGTCCGGATCCAGCGCTGCCGCGCCCCGTAGGAGGCGTACGGAGCCGCCGCCGCCCACGCCCGGTCGAAGTCGCGCAGGAACGCGTACACCGGCTCACCCGGCACGTTCCGGTGGATCAGCGCCTTCGGCAGCCGCTCCGCCAGATCCGACGGCCGGTCGAGCGAGCCGAGCCGGGTGGCGAACGTGACCGTGCGCGCCCCCTCCGGACCGAGCGCGACCCACACGTGCCGCCGCCCGATCTCGTCACAGGTCCCCTCGACGAGCAGCCCGCCCGGAGCCAGCCGGGCGCACAGCCGCCGCCAGACCTCCTCGACCTGCTCCTCGTCGTACTGCCGCAGCACGTTCGCGGCGCGGATCAGCATCGGCGCCTCGCCGCCGTCCAGCGGGACCTCGAAGCCGCCGTGCCGGAAACTCAGCCCCTCCCGCTCGTACGGCTTCGCCCCCGCCACCCGCGCCGGTTCGATCTCGATGCCGACCACCCGCACCCGCGGCGCCGCCGCCCGCAGCCGCGCCAGCAGCTCGACCGCCGTCCAGGGCGCCGCCCCGTACCCGAGGTCCACCGCGACCGGCGCCTGCGCCCGCCGCAGGGCGGCCCCGTGCGCCGCCGCGATCCAGCGGTCCATACGACGCAGGCGGTTCGGGTTCGTGGTCCCGCGCGTCACCGTGCCCACAGGGCGTTTCGGGGGCGGCGGGGTGCTGCGGGATGCCATGCGCCGAGCGTATGCGGAGCGCCCGCACAAGATAAAAATCCGGCAAACGCACGAGGAAAACCCCTCCCCCCGGAATGCGGGGCACCGCCGTCCGGGTTGCACTCCTAGAAGAGCGCCGCCCGCGCTCCGTCCGTCATGCCGTCCGCGCGGCGCCCCGGCGTGCGAGCCGCACCGGCCGTCCGAGTCGTCCGAGCGAGAGGAACTGCTCCCTTGAGCCAGTACGTGTCCCGCCTCGGCGGCAGCATCAGCGGCCGGATCGCCGCGGCCCGCGGCACCCGCCACGACC
The DNA here is from genome assembly GCF_055565795.1 of Streptomyces sp. NPDC028314. Taxonomy (NCBI): domain Bacteria; kingdom Bacillati; phylum Actinomycetota; class Actinomycetes; order Kitasatosporales; family Streptomycetaceae; genus Streptomyces; species Streptomyces sp. NPDC028314. The sequence goes on along the minus strand of NZ_JBVHTP010000014.1, from coordinate 175,612 downwards.
CGCCCCGGCTGCGCCTCCCGGCCGTCGGCCACCACCGCAAGCCGCGCCGCGTGGCCATGCTCAGCGTGCACACCTCACCGCTGCACCAGCCCGGCACCGGCGACGCCGGCGGCATGAACGTGTACATCGTCGAGCTCGCCAAGCGCCTCGCCGCGATCAACATCGAGGTCGAGATCTTCACCCGCGCCACCACCGGCGGGCTGCCGCCCGTGGTCGAGCTGGCCCCCGGGGTCCTCGTACGGCACGTGGACGCGGGCCCGTACGAAGGCCTCGCCAAGGAGGAGCTGCCGGCCCAGCTGTGCGCCTTCACCCACGGCGTGATGCAGGCCTGGGCCGGGCACCGGCCCGGCTACTACGACCTCGTCCACTCCCACTACTGGCTCTCCGGGCACGTCGGCTGGCTCGCCGCCGAGCGCTGGGGCGTCCCCCTCGTGCACGCCATGCACACCATGGCCAAGGTCAAGAACGCGGCGCTGGCCGAGGGCGACACGCCCGAGCCGGCCGCCCGCGTCATCGGCGAGACCCAGATCGTCTCCGCCGCCGACCGGCTGATCGCGAACACCGCCGAGGAGGCCGACGAGCTCGTCCGGCACTACGAGGCCGACCCCGGCAAGGTGGCCGTCGTCCACCCCGGCGTGAACCTCGACCGCTTCACCGTCGGCGACGGCCGGGCCGCCGCCCGGGCCCGCCTCGGACTGCCGCAGGACGCGGTGATCCCCCTCTTCGCGGGGCGCATCCAGCCGCTCAAGGCCCCCGACATCCTGCTGCGGGCCGTCGCGGAGCTCGTGGACCGCGATCCGGCGCTGCGCGGGCGGCTCTTCGTACCCGTCGTCGGCGGGCCGAGCGGCAGCGGGCTCGCCGCGCCCGAGGGGCTGCAGAAGCTGGCGGCGAAGCTCGGCATCGCGGACCTCGTGCACTTCCACCCGCCGGTCGCGCAGGACCAGCTGGCGGACTGGTTCCGGGCGGCGTCCGTGCTGGTCATGCCCTCGTACAACGAGTCCTTCGGGCTCGTCGCGATCGAGGCCCAGGCCACCGGCACGCCGGTGCTCGCGGCCGAGGTCGGCGGGCTGCCGGTGGCCGTCAACGACGGGGTGACCGGGATCCTCGTACCCGGCCACGACCCGGTGGACTACGCGAGGGTGCTACGGCGCTTCGTGGACGAGCCGGGGCTCACGGACCGGATGGGCGGCGAGGCCGCGCGGCACGCGCAGTTCTTCGGCTGGGACACCGCGGCCAGCGGCACGGCGGACGTGTACACCGCGGCGATGCATGATCATCGCCGTCGCGTACGCTCCCACCATGGCTGACACCGCCGAGATCATCGAAGCGACGCTGAACGGCGCCGAGCTGAGCTGGGAGAGCCCGGAGCCGGGCTCGTACGTCGTCCAGCTCCCCGGCACCCGCAAGCTGTCCACCACCTGCTCGTTGCGGGTCGGCAAGCACTCGCTCTCGGTCAACGCCTTCGTGATCAGGCACCCCGACGAGAACGAGGCGGGCGTCCACCGCTGGCTGCTGGAGCGCAACCTCAAGCTGTACGGGATGGCCTACGCCGTCGACCGCCTCGGCGACGTGTACCTGACGGCCCGGCTCCCGCTGGCCGTGGTCACCCCGGACGACCTGGACCGGCTGCTGGGCACCGTCCTGGAGGCGGCCGACGGGGCGTTCAACACCCTGCTGGAGCTCGGCTTCGCGAGCGCGATCCGCCGCGAGTACGAGTGGCGCGTCTCGCGCGGCGAACCGACCTTCAACCTGGACGCCTTCAAGCATCTGACCCGGCCGGAGTGAGCGCTCCGGTCCCCGCCGCTCAGACCTCGGCGGCGGCCACGGCCGCTGCCTGAGGCGCCGGGGCCGGGGTCGGGGCCAGGGCCGGGGCGGGGACCTGGATCCGGACCGGCTGGACGGCCGCGTCGGGCTCGGCCGACTCGGGCGTGGCCGCCCGGGGCTCCGGACGTGCCTCCGCCTCCGCCCCCGCCTCCGCGCCCGCCTCCGCCTCCGCGGGAAGGTTGCGCATCAGCAGCCAGTACCCCAGCGCCGCCACCGTGCCCAGCGCCGCCGTGCCGCCCCACAGCCACCCCGCCCCGAGGTGGTCGAGGACCGTTCCGGCCATCAGCGGCGCCACCAGCGAGGCCACCGCCCAGGACAGCGTGTACATGCCCTGGTAGCGCCCCCGCCCGTGCAGCGGGGAGAGCCGCGCGACCAGCCCCATCTGGGTCGGGGAGTTCACGATCTCGGCCAGCGTCCACACGCACACGGTCAGCCCCAGGCTCCACACCGCGCCGCCGAAGGCCGTCAGCCCGAACCCGTACCCCGCCAGCAACGCCGAGACCACCAGCAGCTTCTGCGGGTCCCGGTGTTCGATGAACCGGGTGACCGGGATCTGGAGCAGCACGATCAGCACCCCGTTGACGGCGATCACCAGCCCGTAGTCCCCGGTCGAGAAGCCCTCCCGGCCCATCGCCAGCGGCAGCCCGAACGACCCCTGCATGAAGATCAGCGAGATAAGGAACGACAGCCCGACCACCCCCATGAACCGGCCGTCGCGCAGCACCGTCCCCAGCCCGACCTCGGGCTCGGCGGCCGCCTTCTCCGCGGCGCTCCTCTCCGGCCGCGACTCGGGCAGCTTCACGAACACCAGCACCGCGCACACCAGCGTCAGCGCCGCCTCGCCCAGGAACCCGGCGAGGTAGCTGTACTCCGCGATGAAGCCCGCCACGGTCGAGCTCACCGCGAAGCCGAGGTTGATGGCCCAGTAGTTCAGCGCGAAGGCCCGTACCCGGTCCTCCGGACGGACGATGTCCGCCATCATCGCCTGCACCGCCGGGCGCGAGGCGTTCGAGGTCATGCCGACCAGCAGCGCCACCGCCGCGATCGCCGCCGGATGCTCCATGAAGCCCAGCAGCGCCACCGAGAACGCCGTCGAGGCCTGCGCCGCCACCAGCGTCGGCCGCCGCCCCAGCCGGTCGGTCATCACCCCCGCGACCAGCGAGGAGACCACCCCGCCCAGCCCGTGCAGGGCCACCACCAGACCCGCGAACGAGCCCGAGTAGCCCCGCTCCAGGGTCAGGTACAAGGTCATGAACGTGGCGACGAAGGCCCCGAGCCGGTTGACGAGGGTGCTCGCCCACAGCCACCAGAACGCGCGCGGCAGACCCCCCACGCTCTCCCGGGCAACCCGTGTCAGACGACCGGTCAACATACGGATTCCCCCAGGCGATGTAAGCGTCTCTTCAGCTCCCCGCACCCTACGAGGGCCCGTCGTGCCCCGCCAGTCAATTGACGCGGAGCGTCAATCGAGGGGGCCTCGGGGCCGGTACGAAGGGCCCTCGGCGCCCCCTGGACGCCGCGCGCGAGCGCCCCTGGACGTCCATTAGGCTCGTACGCATGGCCGACGCACCGTACAAGCTGATCCTCCTCCGCCACGGCGAGAGCGAGTGGAACGCGAAGAACCTGTTCACCGGCTGGGTGGACGTCAATCTCAACGAGAAGGGCGAGAAGGAGGCGGTCCGCGGCGGTGAGCTGCTCACGGACGCCGGCCTGCTCCCCGACGTCGTGCACACCTCGCTCCAGAAGCGCGCGATCCGCACCGCGCAGCTGGCGCTGGAGGCAGCCGACCGTCACTGGATCCCCGTCCACCGCTCCTGGCGCCTGAACGAGCGCCACTACGGCGCCCTCCAGGGCAAGGACAAGGCCCAGACCCTCGCCGAGTTCGGCGAGGAGCAGTTCATGCTGTGGCGCCGCTCGTACGACACCCCGCCGCCGGCGCTCGAGGACGGCTCGGAGTTCTCGCAGTCCGCCGACCCGCGCTACGCGACGATCCCGCCGGAGCTGCGCCCCCGCACGGAGTGCCTCAAGGACGTCGTCGTCCGCATGCTGCCGTACTGGTACGACGCCATCGTCCCGGACCTGCTGTCCGGCCGCACCGTCCTGGTCGCCGCGCACGGCAACTCGCTGCGCGCCCTGGTGAAGCACCTCGACGGCATCTCCGACGCCGACATCGCGGGCCTCAACATCCCGACCGGCATCCCGCTCTCCTACGAGCTCGACGCCGACTTCAAGCCCCTCAACCCGGGCGGCACCTACCTCGACCCGGCCGCCGCCGCGGCCGCGATCGAAGCCGTCAAGAACCAGGGCAAGAAGAAGTAAGAAAAGCGATCATGCCCCTGACCTGCGCACACAGCGCAGATCGGGGGCATTCGTTTGCCCCGGGCCCACTGTGGGCCCTCAGCGTGGAGGACCGTCCGGCCTCAGAGCCCTGCCGAGAGCCTCCCGAGCACGGTCCCGGCTGCTCGGCATGAGGTGGGCGTAGACCTTCAGGGTGAGCCCCGGATCCGAGTGCCCCAGGTACTCGCTGACGGCCTTGATGCTCTCTCCGACGTCCAGCAGCACGGACGCATAGAAGTGCCTCAGCGCGTGCATGCCGTGCTCCCGCGCGGCGGCGTGCTCACGGCTCTTAGCCGCGGGGATGACGCCGACCTTGGCGAGCGCGGGCTTCCAGTGGTCCTCGTTCACCGACGTGCGCCACAGGTGCCCGCCCTGCGGACCGGTGAAGATGAGGCGCTTCGTGACGGGCTGGCCGCCGGCGCGCATCCAGGGCAGCGTGATCTCCACGGGTGGGAAGAGCTTCATGTGCGCCTTGAGCGCGTCCGCTACGGGGTCGGGCAGCGGCACGTCCCGCAGCTTGCCGCCCTTCGGCGGGGCGAACACGGGCACACTCAGGCTCTGCTTGAGCTGCTGGACGACGTGAAGCGTCCCGTTGGCGAAGTCGAGTTCCTCCACGGACAGCCCCAAGATCTCGCCCTGCCGCAGCCCGCAGCCGACGCCCACGTCCACCATGGGCTGGAACCGCTCGACCAGGGCGCCCCGCACGGCGAAGACCCGTTCCGGCTGCCAGGGGACCACACGGCGCGCGCCCATCTCCGGGAGCGCCACCGTGCGCGAGTTGCAGGGGTTCCGGGGTAGGCAGCCGTCCTCGACGGCGGCGCTGAGGACGGCGCGCACGTTGGAGAAGATGACGCGGGCGTACGAGCCGGACATCCCGGAGGCTTCGAGCTGCGTCACGAACTCGCGGATGTGGCTCGGCTGGAAGGAGCCCAGCGGCCGGTCCCCGATGCGCGGGAAGGCGTGCAGCTTGAGCTGAGACGTCATTGACGCTCGGGTGTTCGGGTCGCCGCTCTGGCTCGCCAGCCACTTCTCCGCGAACTCCCACCGGGCCGCGTTTCTGATCATCGCGGCAACGTGCTGCTAGTACTCCTCGCCCGCCCGTGAACCCCCAGAATGGTCCGCGTCTGGGGGTCCTCTCCGTGGTGCCGCTAGACGCTAGACAGCAGGTCACGGGCGGTCTGAGGTGCTAGCGGCACTGCTAGAGCTAGCAGTGCCTGGTGCTAGGCCTAGCAGGGGAAGGAGCGGCCTTCGGCCGCCGACCCCTGGCAGCTCGCTGCGCTCGCGCTCGCCGCTCAGTGGGGCATGGCTGTGTGGGCGACTGGCGGGACGCCATGAGTGTGACGCCCCCGCGTCACGCCTCGTTGCACGTGACGGCCCGGCTGGCCTCGGTGCCCTGGACCTGCGTGACTCTGGCGTCACGGCTGCCGTGACGCCCGTGACGCCGAGCCTCCTTGCGAGGCGCCGTGGGGCGGTCACCGGTTACCGGTTACAGGCCCCGCGAACGCCGGTTCGCGCTGTTCAGGGTGGGGAAGGGCGGTGTCTTCGGCCGGTTACCGGTAACCGGTAACCAGTAACCGCGTCCGATGTCTCTGACCGTTTTGGTCTCCCTGCCGTCGCCCGCCGGCCGCCGTATGGAAGAGGCCACCCGGCCGCGCCGGTGGCCTCTTCGTCTCCCGGCCGCGCCGAGTGGGGGCATAGCGTCCGCAGGGCCTTTCGCTAGAGACAGCTTTGACCTGCGCTGATGCTCTTAGCCGGGTGGGTGCTGCGGACGCTGCGGACACTGCCGGACGCTAGCCAATTCTCGTAGCGTCCGCACGATTCGTGCAGGTCAGAAACGAGCGAGAGTGTCCAGCGGACGCTGCGGACACTGTCCTCCCTCAACTCTCCAGGACGGCAGGTGGCCCCCGGCTAAGAGCTGCATGTCTCCCGTGGCGCCGACGGCTCTAGCTCGACTTCGTCGAGCAGCATGCCCCGAAGTACGGCCGGCCGCCGGAGACCATCGAGGAGTACCGGGCGCAGCAGCTTCAGGAGCAGGCGTAGAGGCTTGACCAGACGAGGAAGGACAGAACCCCGTGTACGCGATGCCCACGGGGTTCTGCGCTGCTTCGCCGGCCAGCGGGACGTCGACGCTACTTCCCGCACTTGGTCTTGTAGCCGTCCAGCAGAGCCTTGCCAGCATCCGAGTTGTCACGCACGTACGCGCTACCGCTGATGCTGATCGAGGTTTCGCTGGTTGAGATGGACTCGCTGCCGGTCCGCTTGTTGCGGGTGTCGTCTCCGGCGACCGTCCAGATGATCTGGGACTGATCCTTGTTGAACTCGCCGGTGCTGGTCACACCCGGCTTCTCGTTGACACCATCGCAGGTGTACTCATGATGCGAGACACTGTTGCCCTTGACGACCAGCTGGCCGAGTTTGGACGTGCCGTTGACGTCCTTGATGTAGTAGGTACCGTCGAGCTTGCTGGCGCCGTCGCTGCTTCCGCTGCAGGCCGTGAGTATGAGTGAGCCCGAGGCCAGGGCCGCGATGGATACGGCGATCTTGGCCCGCGTCCTACGTGCAGTCCTGGTGATGCTCATGGCGTTCTCCCTTCGTTCGTTATGGAAGTCGGTTTAAGACAGAAGGCCAGTCAAAATAACCTATGGATAGGTGACTTTGGCTGACCGGGACCCTCTGTCAGGTGCCTTCTCGGAGGTTGTCGAGCCGATGCTCAGTCAGCGCTAGCGCGACCTCGGACTGATTGAGCGCCAGCTCGCCGTCCTGGATGCGCCACTGCAGACGCTGCACGGGCGGGGCATCTGGTTCTTGGACTGCCAGGTCGCCGAGTTCACTCAGCTTTGCGTACGAGCGTGGTCTTCCTCTCGATCCAGGCACGGAGCTCGGTTGGGTCGACGTCACTCGGGAGCCCCGTGGCGAAAGGCCCTTCGGGTTGCGGCATGTCGATAGGGATGTGCGATAGCAGCACCGCGGGGGTCGTGTTGAGCACGTAGGCGATCGCGACGAGATCGTCGACGGTCCCAGGGCGATCGCATCGCTCCATCTCCGCGAGAGCGTCGGCTGAGATCGGGTGATCGAGCATCGAGACACCACGCCAGCCTGAGCCTTTACCGCATCGTCCGCGAGCTACAGACCCTCCTCGCGACATGGACCGGCGTATGCCCCACCTGCCACCGCGGCATACCCACACCAGCCCCAACCTGACCAAGCCCTACTAGTAGGCGCCCAGGTTCGGCGGCAACTTCCCGCAGCCTGTATGTCACCCCTCTGCCGAGCCTCGTAGAGCTCCCACGCACGTTCCAGGGTCTCCACCGCAGCCGGGATCGCGCCCCGCTCCTCCAGATACTCCCGTTGGCCGCTGAGCTGCCGTCGATTTGGCCAGTGCGAACCCGGTAGCCGCCACGTTCCCGGAGTCGCGCCGGCCTGGGCGCCGATGGGTCGCCGCCGGAGGGCGGTTCTTCCCGTCCCTCTCTTGTCGCTTGTCGCTTGTCGCCTCAAGGGGAAAGACGCCCGAGGGACCGGCATGCAAGCAGCTGAGCTGCGAATACAAGGACGACAAGCGACAAGCGACAAGACAAGCGACAAGCGGACTCGGGCAAGTCCCTGACGGGTTCGGCGGAGTGGCGATAGCGTCGGGGAGGCCCGCATGAAGGCCAATCTGGCGCGAATCCTGGGCCCACTCTGGGCCCTCCGAGGGTGACCAACGTCGAAGGGCAACGACCAACGATGACCGCTCGGGTGCAGGTCAGCGACGGTGCCCAAGTCCGTGAGCAGGGGCGGAAGACGGGCCCGCCAGAACCAGGGCAAGAAGTAGCCCCACGCACGAACGAGCCCCCCGCCCGCGGTCTCCGCGGGCGGGGGGTTTCTCGTTGCGGACGCGGGCGCGCGAAGGGCCCCGGCCGGCGGAGCGGAGGCCCTTCGCGTACGTGGGTCCGGGCGGGCGGGGTCAGCCGCCGCACTGGCAGGGGGCGCCGGACTGGCAGCCGCAGCCGCAGCCCGAGCCGCAGCCGCAGGCCGCGAGCAGCGGTAGGCGCAGCGGCTCCCGGGGTGGCTGCTGCTCGTGCTCCGGGGTGATGGGGACGGGGGAATCGGACATGGATCCTCCTCGCAGGCGGCGTGCGCACGGGTCGTCGTACGTCGTTGTGCCTTCGCCCTCATTCATGCCCAGCCGCACCGGCGCGTCAACGGCGCATTGGGGCAGAACCCCAAGGCGCCCCCGGCACGGCTCAGGCCACGGCTCAGGCCACGGATCAGACGCCCTCGACCTGCGTCGGCTGCTGGAGCTCGTCCGCGTGCTCGCCCGTCACCAGGTAGACGACGCGCTTGGCGACCGACACGGCGTGGTCCGCGAAGCGCTCGTAGTAGCGGCCCAGCAGAGTCACGTCGACGGCCGTCTCGATGCCGTGCTTCCAGCGGTCGTCCATCAGGTGCTGGAACAGCGTGCGGTGCAGCTGGTCCATCTCGTCGTCGTCCTGCTCCAGCTGGAGCGCCAGGTCGACGTCCTTCGTGATGATCACCTCGGCGGCCTTCGCCATCAGCCGCTGCGCCAGCTGACCCATCTCCAGGATCGTGGCGTGCAGGTCGTGCGGCACGGCCCGGTCCGGGAAGCGCAGCCGCGCCAGCTTCGCGACGTGCTGCGCCAGGTCGCCGGAGCGCTCCAGGTCGGCGCTCATCCGCAGCGAGGTGACGACGATGCGCAGGTCGGTGGCGACCGGCTGCTGGCGGGCCAGCAGTGCGATCGCGCGGGCCTCTAGGTCGTGCTGGAGGTCGTCGACCTTCTGGTCGGCGGCGATCACGCTCTCGGCCAGCTTCAGGTCGGCGTCGAGCATGGAGGTCGTGGCCCGCCCGATCGCGGAACCGACGAGCCGGGCCATCTCGACCAGGCTTTCTCCGATCGAGTCCAGTTCCTCGTGGTACGCGTCGCGCATGGTGGTGGTCCCTCTCTTGACTGCTCGCCTGCTGTTGCCGCGGGCTCGTACTACTACTGCCCTACTGCTGCGTGGCTCCTTGCCTCACGTTTACACGGTGGGCCGCAAACGCGTCCGACTCCGGCACCACAAGTGAATCAGCCCCGTCGCCAGGGTGAACTCTGGGCGACGACTGTTCGAGCTGCCACCCGAACGGCTGTGGAAGTGTCGTTGCGCCTGCTTAACCTGGATCCATGGACGTGAACGCGGCGGTCGCCGCAGCTGCAGCGATCGCCGGTCTTTGCACCGGTGTGATCGCGATGCTGGCGTTCCGCTGGAGCGAGCGCGACCAAGCCCGCCCCACGAGGAGCTCCATGCGCCCCGACATCAATGCGGTGCTCCCACCAGGCGTGGACACCGTGCTTTCCGTACTCCGCTCCTCCGCCGTCGTGCTCGACGAGGGGGACGCGGTGGTCAAGGCCAGCTCGGCGGCGTACGCCCTCGGACTGGTACGCGGCGGCAAACTCGCCGTGGAACCGATGCTGCACATGGCGCGCGACACCCGCCGGGACGGAGAGATACGCCAGGTCGAGCTCGACCTGCCCCGGCGCGGCACCGGCCGCGGCGAGGCCCTCGCCGTCTCCGCCCGGGTGGCGCCGCTCGGCTCCCGCCTGGTGCTGCTGCTGGTCGAGGACCTCACCGAGGCCCGCCGCATCGAGGCGGTACGCCGGGACTTCGTCGCGAACGTGTCGCACGAGCTGAAGACCCCGGTCGGAGCGATCTCCCTGCTCTCCGAAGCGGTCATGGACGCCTCCGACGACCCCGAGGCCGTCAGCCGCTTCGCGGGCCGCATGCAGATCGAGTCCACCCGGCTGATCAACCTCGTACAGGAGCTCATCGATCTCTCCCGGGTACAGAACGACGACCCGCTGGAGGACGCCGAGCCCGTACGGGTGGACACGCTGGTCGCGGAGGCCATCGACCGCTGCCGCCACACGGCGACCTCCAAGCAGATCACCATGGCCGCCGGCGGCACCGCCGACCTGCGGGTCTGGGGCAACCGCGGACAGCTCGCGGCCGCCCTCGGGAACCTGGTGGAGAACGCCGTCAACTACAGCCCGGCCCGGACCCGCGTCGGCATCGCCGCGCGACGGGTCACCGCGCCGGGTGGAGACTTGATCGAGATAGCCGTGACCGACCAGGGCATCGGCATCCCGGAAAAGGACCGCGAGCGCATCTTCGAGCGCTTCTACCGCGTCGACCCCGCCCGCTCCCGCGCCACGGGAGGAACCGGCCTGGGCCTCGCGATCGTGAAGCACGTAGCGGCTTCGCACGGCGGGGAGGTGTCGGTATGGAGCTCGGAGGGCCAGGGTTCCACCTTCACCCTGCGCCTCCCCGAAGCAGCCGCGCCGGCCCCGGCGACGGCCCCAGGACCCACCCAGCCCCTGCTTGAAACAGAAACAGCCATTCCTGCCCCGGAGGTCCTTCCGTGACCCGAGTGCTCGTCGTCGAGGATGAGGAATCCTTCAGCGACGCCCTGTCCTACATGCTCCGCAAGGAGGGCTTCGAGGTCGCCATCGCCGCGACCGGGCCCGACGGGCTCGACGAGTTCGAGCGCAACGGCGCCGACCTCGTCCTCCTCGACCTGATGCTCCCCGGTCTGCCCGGCACCGAGGTGTGCCGGCAGCTGCGCGGCCGCTCCAACGTCCCCGTGATCATGGTGACCGCGAAGGACAGCGAGATCGACAAGGTCGTCGGGCTGGAGATAGGAGCCGACGACTACGTCACCAAGCCGTTCTCCTCGCGGGAGCTGGTCGCCCGCATCCGCGCGGTCCTGCGCCGCCGCGGCGAGCCGGAAGAGGTCACCCCGGCGGCCCTGGAGGCCGGTCCGGTACGCATGGACGTGGACCGGCACGTGGTCACCGTCGCCGGCGGCAAGGTGGACCTCCCGCTCAAGGAGTTCGACCTGCTGGAGATGCTGCTGCGCAACGCGGGCCGCGTACTGACCCGCATGCAGCTCATCGACCGGGTCTGGGGCGCCGACTACGTCGGCGACACCAAGACCCTCGACGTCCACGTCAAGCGCCTGCGCGCCAAGATCGAGCCGGACCCGGGCGCGCCGCGCTACCTGGTCACGGTGCGGGGCCTGGGCTACAAGTTCGAGCCGTAAGCCGGCGAGGTGGCCCGGGCTACAAGTTCGAGCCGTAAGCCGGCGAGGTGGCCCGGGCCGGCGATGGCCGGCCGGAGGCCGAGAGCACCGAAAGGGCCCCCACCCGCTGCTGCGGGTGGGGGCCCTTTCCGTACGGCGTTACGGCGCTACGTGCCTCAGTGGCCGGCGCTGTGCGAGGGGGAGCCCGACGGGCTGCCCGACGGGGTGCCCGAGGCGCCGGCGGCCGGGCTGCCGGACGGGGAGCCCGACGGCGAGCCGGAGGGGCCCGCGGAGGCGGAGCCGGACGGGGAGCCGGAGGGGGCGGGACCGGCGGCCGGGGCCACGGTCGGGCCGTAGCCCGCGTACATGCCCGTCGCCGGGACCACGAAGGCGTCCAGGGCCACGTCGCCCGTGCTGCTCAGCTGGAAGGTGACCTCCTGGACCTCGCCGTCCTTGACGGCCTCGCGGCCGGACTCGATCACGGCGGAGGGGTTGCCCTTGCCGCCCAGCACCACGGAGCCGCCGGCCGGCACGAGGATCTTCGTGGCGCCCGCGGCGTCCTTCAGGACGACCTTGCTCTTGGCACCCGCGAGGGTGATGCCGTCAAGGGTCTGCGCCTTGGTGCCGGAGTTGAAGACCGTCGCCGAGACGGACGCCGGGCCCTTCTTGTCCTTCTCGCCCTGGGTGATCACCAGAACGTTCTGGACCTTGATGTCGCCCTTGGTGACGGCGGCGTTGTCCGGCTTGATCTCGAGAGTCTGCGCGTTGTTGCCCGCTCCGCATGCGGCGAGCGAAGCGATCGAGAACACGACGGCGGTAGCGGCGAGGGCGCCGCGTCGAAGGCTGCGGCTCACGGCGGCGGCAACTCCTTGGACGTTCGGACGGAGGGTGGACGCCCCCAGCCACGTGCGCTGGGAGGTTCCCCCTGGGGCGGTTGAGGTAAAGCCGCCCTAAGGGTGTGTCAGCGCGCTTAGGTTACCGAGCCGCCGCCCCGCCCCCGCACCCGACCCTCCGCAGGACGTCACCCGCGCTGTGCCGGTCTCACGAGGGCCTATGCGATCGGCTTCCCGTCCGCCGGCCATCCGCTTCCCGTCCGCCGGTCATCCGCGCGCCATCCGCCCGTGATCTTGCATTCCCCAAATCGCCTGCCGACCCGCCCGGTGATCAATTCCGGGATTCCCCCGGCCCGCCCTCCGTGATCAATTCGGGATTGGGCCGGAACCGTTCCGTACGGGTGTCCGCCAGTCGAACGGAGTAGTCGGGTTTTCCGTCGCCGAACCCGGCAAATCGGGACGTACATCACACCTGCGGGCTCGTCCGCCAGGTGTAACGTGGTCGTTTCGCCCGGTCCGCACAGCGCCTCCGACCTGCGAATACCCCCTTCCGCAAGCCCTTCGCAGCACGTTCGTGTCGTTGTTGTCAAGCCCCGAGATGTGCTCTGACCTGCGAAAACGCCATTCATAACAGTCCGTTCTCGTGTTACCCTGGATAGCCACGGAAGGGGTACCTGTCACATGACGTTCAAGGTTGGCGACACCGTGGTCTATCCCCATCACGGGGCCGCGCTGATCGAGGCCATTGAGACTCGTCAGATCAAAGGCGTGGACAAGACCTACTTGGTGCTCAAGGTCGCCCAGGGCGACCTGACGGTTCGTGTGCCTGCGGACAATGCGGAGTTCGTCGGCGTTCGCGACGTAGTCGGCCAGGACGGGCTGGACCGGGTCTTCGAGGTGCTCCGCGCACCGTATGCAGAAGAGCCGACGAACTGGTCCCGGCGCTACAAGGCAAATCTGGAGAAGCTCGCTTCTGGCGATGTCATCAAGGTCGCCGAAGTCGTGCGTGACCTGTGGCGTCGTGAGCGTGAGCGCGGGCTTTCCGCGGGTGAGAAGCGCATGCTCGCCAAGGCGCGCCAGATTCTGGTGAGCGAGCTCGCGCTCGCCGAGAACACCAACGAGGACAAGGCCGAGGCCCTCCTTGACGAGGTTCTCGCGTCCTGACACGACCAACGGTCGTACACAGTTGTGCCGCGGTGCCCGATGACAAGGAGACTTGTTGCCGGGCGCTGCGGCATGTCTGTACCCATACCTTTTTGCGCACTGCCTGTTCACGCGCCTGCTCACACTGCGTGAACGCCTCACTGGCGTACCGGGTCCGGGCAGCCGGCTCGACCGGTCGTCACGGAAGGGGCGAGGGCGTCGCACCCGGCACCCCTCAGGCCATACCCATGTCGGCCGAAGTCACAAACCTGGCTCGGAGCTACTGATGTCTGACGAATCGCGTCCCCACCGCACCGCCGCCGTGATCCCGGCCGCCGGGCGCGGGGTACGCCTCGGTCCCGGTGCCCCCAAGGCCCTGCGGACCCTCGGCGGGATCCCCATGCTGGTCCACGCCGTCCGCGCGATGGCCCGCTCCCGCGCGGTCTCCCTCGTCGTGGTCGTCGCACCGCCCGACGGGGCCGCCGAGGTGCGCCGCCTGCTCGACGAGCACGCGCTGCCCGAGCGGACCGAGATCCTGGTCGTACCCGGCGGGGAGACCCGCCAGGAGTCCGTACGCGCCGGCCTCGCGGCGCTCCCGGCCGACGTCACCACCGTGCTCGTCCACGACGCGGCCCGCCCGCTGGTCCCCGTGGACACCGTCGACTCGGTCGTGGAGGCCGTACGCGACGGCGCCCCCGCCGTGGTGCCCGCCCTGCCGCTGGCCGACACCGTCAAGGAGGTCGAGCCCGGCAAGCCCGGCGAGCCCGAGCCGGTGGTCGCCACGCCCGAGCGGGCCCGGCTGCGCGCCGTGCAGACCCCGCAGGGCTTCGACCGCGCCACCCTCGTACGGGCCCACGAGCAGGTGGCCGTCGCCGGCGAGGGCGCCACCGACGACGCCGGGATGGTGGAACAGCTCGGGGTCACCGTCGTGGTGGTGCCGGGCCACGAGGAGGCCTTCAAGGTCACCCGCCCGCTCGACCTGGTCCTCGCAGAAGCCGTGCTCGCCCGTAGGAGGGCCACCGATGCCTACTAGTCCGCTCATCCCGCAGGTCGGCATCGGCACCGACGTGCACGCCTTCGAGGCCGGCCGCGAGCTGTGGTGCGCGGGCCTGCTCTGGGAGGGCGAGGACGGCCTCGCCGGGCACTCCGACGGCGATGTCGCCGCGCACGCCGCCTGCGACGCGCTGTTCTCGGCCGCCGGGGTGGGCGACCTCGGCGCGCACTTCGGCACCTCCCGCCCCGAGTGGTCCGGCGCCGCCGGCGTCACCCTGCTGGCGGAGGCCGCCCGGATCGTGCGGGCCGAGGGCTTCGAGATCGGCAACATCGCGATCCAGGTGATCGGCGTACGCCCGAAGATCGGCAAGCGGCGCGAAGAGGCACAGAAGGCGCTCGCCGCCGCCGCGGGCGCCCCCGTGGCCGTCTCCGGGACCACCACCGACGGCCTGGGCCTCACCGGCCGGGCCGAGGGCCTCGCCGCCATCGCCACGGCCCTCGTCTACCGGGCGGACGCCGGAAACGCGGCCCCGTGAGCCCCGCCGCGTCACGTCTTCGGCAACAAACGTCACCCCGCGTCCCCAAAGGGTCGCGGGGCACTGCTACGCGCGCACTACCCTGGATGCCGTGACTATTCGCCTGTACGACACCAGCGCCCGGCAGATCCGTGACTTCACCCCGATCACGCCGGGCTGTGTCTCGATCTACCTCTGTGGCGCCACGGTGCAGGCCGCCCCGCACATCGGGCACGTCCGTTCGTACCTGAACTTCGACATCATGCGCCGCTGGTTCACCTACCGCGGCCTCGACGTCACGTTCATCCGCAACGTCACCGACATCGACGACAAGATCATCGCGAAGGCCGAGCTCCAGGGCCGCCCGTGGTGGTCCATCGGCTACGAGAACGAGCGCGCCTTCAACGACGGCTACAACGCCCTGGGTTGCCTGCCGCCCACCTACGAGCCCCGCGCCACCGGCCACGTGCCGGAGATGATCGAGATGATGCGCGTGCTGATCGAGCGCGGCCACGCGTACGTCGCCGACGGCAGCGTCTACTTCGACGTGCGCTCCTTCCCCGGCTACCTCGAACTCTCCAACCAGGACATCGACGACCTGCGCCAGCCCAACGAGACGGGCATCACCGGCAAGCGCGACCCCCGCGACTTCGCCATGTGGAAGGCCACCAAGCCCGGCGAGCCCGACTGGGAGACCCCCTGGGGCCGCGGCCGTCCCGGCTGGCACCTCGAATGCTCCGCGATGGCGCACAAGTACCTCGGCAGCGCCTTCGACATCCACGGCGGCGGGCTCGACCTGATCTTCCCGCACCACGAGAACGAGATCGTCCAGGCCAAGGCCTTCGGCGACGAGTTCGCGCGGTACTGGGTCCACAACGCCTGGGTCACCATGTCCGGCGAGAAGATGTCCAAGTCCCTCGGGAACTCGGTCCTCGTCTCCGAGATGGTCAAGCAGTGGCGTCCGATCGTCCTGCGCTACTACCTGGGCACCCCGCACTACCGCTCGATGATCGAGTACAGCGAGGAGTCGCTGCGCGAGGCGGAGTCCGCCTTCGCCCGTATCGAGGGCTTCTACCAGCGCGTCATCGAGAAGGCCGGCGGGCCCGTCGAGCCCGCAGCCGAGGTTCCGCTCGCCTTCGCCGAGGTCATGGACGACGACCTGGGCGTCCCGCAGGCGCTCGCCATCGTCCACACCGCCGTCCGGCAGGGCAACAGCGCCCTCGCCGCCGACGACAAGGACGCCGCCATCGCGCGGCTGTCCGAGGTGCGGGCCATGCTGGGCATCCTCGGCCTGGACCCGCTCGACCCGCACTGGGCCGGCGAGGCCGACCGCGGCGAGGACCTCCACGGCGCCGTCGACACCCTCGTGCGCCTCGTCCTGGAGCAGCGCGAGTCCGCCCGCGCCCGCAAGGACTGGGCGACCGCCGACGCCATCCGGGACCAGCTCCAGCAGTCCGGCCTGGTCATCGAGGACAGCCCCACCGGACCCCGCTGGACGCTCGGCCCGCGCTGAGCCCCCCGGAGCAGTCCGCTGTGCCGCCCGGCGTCCCGGGCGGCACACTCTTCATACGTACATACCGCAGCACCAAACGAAAACAGGTAGAGGTCATGGCCGGGAACAGCCAGCGCAGGAACCGTCGCACGTCCAACAAGAAGGGCGCGACGGTCGGCAGCGGTGGCCAGCGGCGCAAGGGCCTGGAGGGCAAGGGCCCCACGCCCAAGGCCGAGGACCGCAAGAAGCACAAGGCCAACCGCATCAGCAACGCCATGGCCCGCCAGGCCGCCAAGCGCCGCCCGGCCCCCCGCCGCGGCGGCCCCAAGGGCACCAGCGAGATGGTCGTCGGCCGCAACCCGGTCTTCGAGGCGCTGCGCGACGGCGTCCCGGCCACCACCCTGTACGTCCAGCAGTTCATCGAGAACGACGAGCGCGTGCGCGAGGCCCTCCAGCTCGCGGCCGAGCGCGGCAACATCAACCTGATGGAAGCCCCGCGCCCCGAGCTCGACCGGATGACCAACGGGCTCAACCACCAGGGCATGGTGCTCCAGGTCCCGCCGTACGAGTACGCGCACCCGGAGGACCTCACCACCGCCGCCTACGACAACGGCGAGGACCCGCTGATCGTCGCCCTCGACGGGGTCACCGACCCGCGCAACCTCGGCGCGATCGTCCGCTCCGTCTCCGCCTTCGGCGGCCACGGCGTGGTCATCCCCGAGCGCCGCGCCGCCGGCATGACCGCCGGCGCCTGGAAGACCTCGGCCGGCACCGCCGCCCGTACGCCGGTCTCCCGCGTCACCAACCTGACCCGCGCCCTCCAGGACTACAAGAAGGCCGGCATCACCATCGTCGGCCTCGCCGCCGAGGGCACCCACACGGTGAACGACCTCGAAGCGCTCGCCGGTCCGGTCGTCATCGTCGTCGGCTCCGAGGGCAAGGGCCTCGGCCGCCTCGTCGGCGAGAACTGCGACTACCTGGTCCGCATCCCGATGCCGGGCGGCGCCGAGTCGCTGAACGCCGGTGTCGCCGCGGGCGTCGTGCTGTACGAGGCCGCGCGCCGCCGCGCCGAGGCTCCCCGCCTCTGAACGGCCCGGCGGGCTTGATCCACTTGGCTCACCGGATGTGACACGTGAGCGTGCCACCCCGCCCCTTTTGGGCGGGGTGGCTTGATCTTGACGGGTCTCGGACAGATCCCTGATGTCAAGGCAGTGTCCTAAACACCCATCACTCGGTTAGATGAGTGTGGACACCAGAACGTCAGGGTTCGACGACCAGCCCGCGCTGAGCATGGTCAAGGTGCCGTGCGACCCCGCACAGGTCATCGTCAACCACGCCAGCTTCCGCGTGCGGCTCGCACCGAGCCCGAGCGCGCGTTCCAAGCCCGCGAATGCCCCCGGCCGCGCGCCCGTTCTCGGCGTCGCCGCGGTCGCCGCCGCCGGCGCCACCCGCCGCAGAGCCCCCGTGGTCTGGAGCGGCAGGTCCGACCCCGGGGACTCGGCGGCCATGGGAGGGCTCCTCCAGGCCGTACGGGAGGCAGGGCGCGGCTCCGACGAGTTCGACGGAGGCACCACCCAGACCATCCCCCGCGTGGACCTCGCTCACGACCTCGCCGAGGACACCCTGGCCACGCCGACCGTCATCGGCCAGCGCAGCTACGGGGATCCGGACGAGACGCGCCCGCTGGCCGCCGTACGGGACCTGCCGTACGCGCCGCGCTACGACGACGGCCCGGCCGGCGGACCGGGGCAGGAGTCCCGGCGGCCCCCGGCCGACGCCCGCGCGCAGGCCCAGTACTACCCCGGCCGCCGGATGAACCTCGGGGTCGTGCTGCTTCCGCTGCGCGTCTTCCTCGGGTTCATCTCCATCTACGCCGGCATGGGCAAGCTGTGCGACCCCGTCTACTTCGACGGCGGCGAACGCGGCTCCATGGTGACCTGGCTGCACACCCTGCACCCCTGGGCGCTCGCCGAACCCCTGCGCGACTTCGCGCTGGCGCACCCCGTCGGCGCCGGGCTCAGCGTGGCCTTCCTCCAGGTCATCGTGGGCGTGCTGACGGTGTTCGGGCTGTGGCAGCGGTTCGCCGCCTGCTTCGGCGCGCTGCTGTCCGCCGCACTGCTCATGACGGTGAGCTGGAAGACCGTCCCCGCCTACGACGCGCCCGACATCATCTACCTGGCCGCCTGGAGCCCGCTGATCATCGCGGGCGCGCCGGTCTACTCCCTGGACGGGCGGCTCGCGAGCGAGGCCTGGCGCACGCTCGGCCCGCGCTCCGAGGTCTGGCGGCTGCGGCGGCGGGTCCTGCGGCGCGGCGCCGTCATGGCCACCGTCGTCTGCGGGCTCACCCTGCTGATCGGTTCCCTGCTCGGCGGAGCCGTCCGCTCCACCGCCGTCGTCACCGTCCCCGGGCCGGGCCGCGCGCCCAGCAACTACCTGCCCGGGACCCCGCTGCCGCAGGCTCCCGCCAAGCAGCAGCCGCAGCCGCAGCGGCCCACGCAGCAGCAGCCCTCGAAGCCGGCCTCGGCCCCCTCGGCCAGCGCCTCCGCGCCGGCCGCCAAGTCCGGCCGCGGCAGCACCGGTTCCACCGCCCGGGAAACCGCCGGGACGGGGGCGCAGTCGCCCTCCGCGAGCCGGGGCGGGACCGGCAGCCAGAGCAGCCCGCGCACCAGCACGCCGCGGCAGTCCGGCCCGCAGCAGCCGCCGTCCTCGTCCACCGGGAACGGCAGCGGGGGCAGCGGGGGCGGCGGAGCCCCGGCGAAGAAGCCCGGTCTGGTGGGCGGCCTGCTCGGCTGACCCCCTGGGAGTGGCGGAGGGCCCGGTGCGCGAGGAGCGTGCCGGGCCCTCCGGCGTGCCGGCGGCCTTGCGTGCCGGGCCGTTCCGCGCGCCGCGGCCTTCCGCGTGCCGGGAGCGCGCAGCGGCGTACCGGCCGGGAAGGCGCTCAGGCGCCGCTCTGCGCCGCCAACTCCTTCGCCGCCTCGGTCAGGTCCTTGGCGGTGTCGATCGCCCGCCAGTAGGCCCCCTGGGGCAGCGGAAAGCCCGCGAGGCGGTGCTCGCGGGCCAGGTGGGGGAAGGTGGTGCGCTCGTGGTCGCCCAACTCGGGCAGCAGGGCGGCGAATTCGGGGCCGAAGACGTACACGCCGGCGTTGATCAGATAAGGCGACGGCGGGGCCTCGATGAAGTCCAGGACCTGCCCGAACTCGTTCGTCTCCACCACCCCCCAGGGAATCCGCGGCCGGGCCAGCGCGAGCGTGGCGACCGCACCGCGCTCGGCGTGGAAGGCCGCCATCTCCCGCAGCGAGAACCGGGTCCAGATGTCCCCGTTGGTCGCGTACCAGGCCTGGTCCGGGTGCGGGAGGTGCCGCGCGGCGTACTTGAGGCCGCCGCCGCGCCCGAGCGGCTGCTCCTCGACCACGGTGGTCACCCGCAGCGGCAGCTGTGCCCGGGCCAGCCAGTCCTGGAGCACCTCCGCGAGGTGCCCGCAGGACACCACGGCGTCGGTGACCCCCTCGGAGGCCAGCCAGGCGAGCTGGTGCCCGATGATCGGCACCCCCGTGCCGGGGATCTCGACCATCGGCTTCGGCCGGTCGTCGGTGTACGGGCGCAGCCGCGAACCCTGGCCGCCCGCCAGGACCACTGCCTGAGTGGGGGAGGCCGGGAACGCGGCCGCGTCATGGGTGGATTGGGGTGGTACGGGAGGAACGTCGGTCATGACGGCCAGAGTAGGGAGGCCCCGGCTCCGGCGGAGGGCGACGCGGCGTACGTCAGCCCATGGACGCGACGCCGGTGGCGTACGCGGTGTCGCACACGGGCCGGGCGTACGACTGGGCCTTCGTGGGGCCGTAGGCGTCGACGGCGGCACGGCCCAGCGCCCGCGCGATGCCCACGCAGTGCTCGGCGAGCGACGGACGGCGGTCCACCTCCTGCTGGAGGTGCGTGAGGACGTCGCCCGGCTGCTCGCCCTGCTGCAGTTCGCTGAGCAGCTTGTCGCGCAGCACGTCGTGTGCGGCGCGCGGCTTGGCGGGCACGGAGACGCCCTCGGCGGACGCGGTCAGGACCTGGGAGGAGGAAGTGTCCGCCCAGGGGACCATGGTGACCGCGAGGGTCCCGGACAGGACCAGGACGACGGGCAGGACCAGGGCGAGGGAACGGCCGATACGGCGGGCAGTGTGGGTCACGAGGGCGAGAGTAGCGCTCGGTGAAGATTTGGCGACATTTAGTCACTCGGTCGGGGGATGGTTCGACGTGGCTTTTCGAATTAAGGGTTGACGGGTAGGGCTGAATGGCCCGGTCTGCAGGGGTTCCTGAGGGGGCCGCCCGCGGTGGTGGCGGCGCCGCCGCGGTCCGTGTTCCCGTCCCTGCCCGCGCCGGCGGCGCGCAACTCGCGCGGAAGGGGCGCCCCTTGGGAGGGACGCCCCTTCATCGCCGGTCGTGCGGACGTCAGTCGGAGAGGCGGGCGCCCGAGGACGTCGAGAACACGTGGATCTCGCTGGGGCGCGGCACCACGTGCAGGGTCGAGCCCTTCTCGGGCACCTGGCGGCCGTTCACGCGGACCACGATGTCCTGCCTGCCCTCCGCCTCGGAGGTGGAGCCGTAGACGTAGCCGTCGGCGCCGAGCTCCTCGACGACGTTCACGGTGATGGTCAGGCCGCCGGTGTCGCCGATGTCGAAGTGCTCGGGGCGCACGCCGACCGTGACGGTGCGGTCGCCCGCGTCGGCCGCGGCGGACAGTGCCTCGCGGGACACGGGGACGACGCTGTCGCCGAACTTCACGCCGCCGTCGGTGATCGGGACCTCGACCAGGTTCATGGCCGGGGAGCCGATGAAGCCGGCGACGAAGAGGTTCGCGGGGCGGTCGTACATGTTGCGCGGGGTGTCGACCTGCTGGAGCAGACCGTCCTTGAGGACCGCGACCCGGTCGCCCATCGTCATGGCCTCGACCTGGTCGTGGGTGACGTAGACGGTGGTGATGCCCAGGTCGCGCTGGAGGGCGGCGATCTGGGTGCGGGTCGAGACGCGGAGCTTGGCGTCGAGGTTCGACAGCGGCTCGTCCATGAGGAAGACCTGCGGCTTGCGGACGATGGCGCGGCCCATGGCGACGCGCTGGCGCTGGCCGCCCGAGAGCGCCTTCGGCTTGCGGTCGAGGTACTGGGTGAGGTCCAGCATCTTCGCCGCGTCCTCGACCTTGCGGCGGATGGTCGCCTTGTCCTCGCCGGCGATCTTGAGGGCGAAGCCCATGTTGTCGGCGACGGACATGTGCGGGTACAGCGCGTAGTTCTGGAACACCATCGCGATGTCCCGGTCCTTGGGCGGCAGGTGCGTGACGTCGCGGTCGCCGATGCGGATGGCGCCGCCGTTGACGTCCTCCAGGCCGGCGAGCATGCGCAGCGAGGTGGACTTGCCGCAGCCCGAGGGGCCGACGAGGACGAGGAACTCGCCGTCCTCGATCTGGAGTTCGAGCTGGTCGACGGCGGGCTTGTCGCCGCCGGGGTACAGCCGGGTCGCCTTGTCGAAAGTGACAGAAGCCATGGTGGTGAATCCCTTCTACCGGCAGGAACGTGCCGGACGATCCGAGTGGAAGGTCTAGTCCAGTAATCGGACTTCCGCCCGACGCTACCTGGCCGGGTCCCTTCTGTCAGCCCCCGGGCCGGGTCGGAAAGTTCTTCGCGGGCCATGGGCGGGGCTGTGTAAAGTGAAGGCGATTCTGTGCGCTGCGCAGTGTCGCGCGTGCCGCCTTAGCTCAGTTGGTAGAGCAGTTCACTTGTAATGATCAGGTCATCGGTTCGATTCCGATAGGCGGCTCCATCCCAGGTCAGAGGCTTGTCTGCCCAGGGAATCCGTACGGAACCGAGGGCCCCGGACCAGCACGGTCCGGGGCCTTCGGCGTTTGCGCGCGGGCGCTCAGTGGCGGCCCGAGATGCGGTCCGCGAGGCGGGCCAGCGGGGTGGTCGTCGGGGTGTGGGTGGCCGTTTCGCGCCGGTCCGCCTCGCGGTAGGCGGCGTACAGGGCCTGCACGCCGAGCCAGCGGAACGGCTCCGGCTCCCAGCGGCGGACGCGGTGGTCGACCCAGGGGAGGGCGGTCAGCTCCGTGGACTCCCCCAGGACCAGGTCGCGCAGGGTGCGGGCGGCGAGGTTGGCGGTGGCCACGCCCGAGCCGACGTAGCCGCCCGCCCAGCCCGTGCCGGTGGTGCGGTCCAGGGTGACGGTGGCGCACCAGTCGCGCGGGACGCCCAGCACGCCCGACCACGCGTGGGTGATCTCCGTACCCGTGAGCTGGGGGAAGAAGGAGGTCAGCAGGGCGGTGAGGGCGGTGATGGTCGCGGGCTGGGTGCGTCCGTCGTTGTCCGTGCGGGAGCCGAAGCGGTACGGGACGCCCCGGCCGCCGATCGCGATGCGGTCGTCGGCCGTGCGCTGGGCGTACATGTAGGCGTGGGCCATGTCGCCCAGCACCTCCCGGCCGGACCAGGACAGGCTTTCCCAGACCTCGGCCGGCAGCGGGGCCGTCGCGATCATCGAGGAGTTCATCGGGAGCCAGGACCGCTTCTGGCCCTTGAGGGCTGCCGTGAAGCCCTCCGTGCAGCGCAGTACGTACGGGGCGCGGACGGTGCCGTAGGGGGTGATGGCCCGGCGCGGGGCGATCTCGGTGACCGGGGTGGACTCGTGGATGGTCACGCCCAGGCGTTCGCAGGCGGCGGCCAGCCCCCGGGCCAGCTTCAGGGGGTGGATGCGGGCGCCGTGCGGGGACCAGCTGGAGCCGACGGCGTCGGCGATGTCGATGCGGGCGCGGGTGTCGGTGGCGTCGTACAGCTCGCGGTCCTTCTCGCCGAAGGCGAGTTCGGCGGCGTGGAAGGCCTTGAGGCGGGTGAGCTGGGCGGGGGTGCGGGCGACTTCGAGGACGCCGCCGCGGTGGACGTCCGCGTCGATGCCCTCCCTGGCGGCGGTGTCGATGACCTCGGTGACGGTGTCGTTCATGGCGTGCTGGAGGCGGCGCGCGGCGTCCTGGCCGTGGAGCGCGGCGTAGCGGTCGCGGCCGGCGATGCCGTTGTAGAGCCAGCCGCCGTTGCGGCCGGAGGCGCCGTAGCCGCAGAACTTCTGCTCCAGGACGGTCACGCGGAGGTCGGGTGCGGAGGCCTTGAGGTAGTACGCGGTCCACAGGCCGGTGTAGCCGCCGCCGACGATGACGACGTCGGCCGTGGCGTCGGCGGTGAGGGGTGCGCGGGGTGGCTGGCTGGCGGTGGTGTCGGTCGCGAACCAGAAGGAGATTCCGCCGTTGATCGTCATGGGGGAGTTGGTACACCTCGTTCCGGAGGGGTGTCCAGGTGCGTGGTGCCGGGTTTCGGCGCGGGATCCGAGGCCTTTTGGCTGATGCGGAGGGATGGTCGGGTTCCCAGGCTGGGGCGGGGGCGTTCGGTCGTAGCCTCCGGAGGGTGACAGAGATTCCGGACGGGTTGGTCCAGGCGCAGCTCAGGTTCAACGGCGAGGCGGGGCGGGAGTTCATCGCGGCGCTGCCGGGGCGGGTGGCGGAGTTCCTGGCGCGGTGGGAGCTGAGACGGGCCGGGCCGGGGATGCACGGGATGACCGCACTGGTGCTGCCGGTGGAACGGGCGGACGGATCGGCGGCCGCGCTCAAACTCCAGCTGCTGGACGAGGAGAGCGCGGGGGAGCCGGCCGCGCTGCGCGCGTGGCGCGGGGAGGGCTGCGTACGGCTGCTGGAGCACGACGCGGCGACGGGGACGATGCTGCTGGAGCGGCTGGACGCGGGGCGGCACCTGTCGGTGCTCGCGGCGCGCGACGGGCGGCAGGCGGTGCGGGTGGTCGCCCGGCTGCTGGCGCGGCTGACGTCGGTGGCCGCTCCGGCGGGGCTGCGCGGGCTGGGGGACATGGCGGCCGCGATGCTGACGGAAGTGCCGGGGGCGCTCGGGCGGTTGGCGGACGAGCGGGAGCGGCGGGTGCTGCGGGACTGCGCGGCGGCGGTGGCGGAGGTCGCGGGGGAGCCGGGGGACCGGCTGCTGCACTGGGACCTGCACTACGACAACGTGCTCGCGGGTGACCGGGAGCCGTGGCTGGCGATCGATCCGAAGCCGCTGGCGGGGGACCCGGGGTTCGATCTGCTGCCGGCGATCGGGAACAACTTCGCGGTGGACGCGGTGTGGTGGCGCTTCGACCTGATGACGGAGGTCATGGGGCTGGACCGGGAGCGGGCGCGGGCGTGGACGCTGGGGCGGGTGCTGCAGAACTGCCTGTGGGACGTGGAGGACGGGGAGCCGTTGCAGGAGGAGCAGCTGGTGATCGGCGAGCTGCTGCTGGGGGGCCGGGCCGGGGGCCGGTCGCAGGGCTGGTCGTAGGACCGGTCGGGGCCGGTCGGGGCCGGTCGGGGCCGGTCGGGGAGCCGGCCTTAGGGTGCCCGCATGATCCGTAACGCTGAAGTCGCCGACGTCCCCGTCATCCGGGCCATGATCCGTGAGCTGGCCGAGTACGAGAAGGTGCCGCACGAGGCCCGGGCCACCGAGGAGCAGCTGCGGGAGGCGCTGTTCGGGGCGCGGCCGGCGGCGTTCGCGCACGTCGCGGAGTCGGACGAGGGGGAGGTCGTCGGCTTCTCGGTGTGGTTCCTCAGCTTCTCGACGTGGCGCGGGGTGCACGGGATCTACCTGGAGGACCTGTACGTACGCCCCGGCGTGCGCGGCGGCGGGTACGGCAAGGCCCTGCTGGCGGAGCTCGCGCGGATCTGCGTGGAGCGGGGGTACGAGCGGCTGGAGTGGTCGGTGCTGAACTGGAACGCGCCGACGATCGCGTTCTACGAGGCTCTGGGGGCGCGGCCGCAGGACGAGTGGTCGGTGTACCGGCTGACGGACGGGGCGTTGGGCGCGCTGGCCGGGGCGCGGTAGCCCCCGGGCGGGGCGCCGTCGGCGGTCAGGGTTCGAGGACGACCTTGCCCGTGGTGGCGCGGGATTCGAGGGCGTGGTGGGCGGCCGCGGCCTCGCTGAGGGGGTAGCGCTGGACGGCGGGGCGCAGGCGGCCGGCGGCGGCTTCGGCGAGGGCGCGGGTCTCCAGGACGCGGATCGGGTCGGGGGCGCCGACGCGCTGGAGCATGGCGGGGCCGAGGACGTTCCGGGTGGTGATGCGGCGGGCGGCGAGGTCGGCGCGTTCGGCTTCGGTCAGGGTGAGCGGGCCGCCGGACCAGCCGAAGACGAGGTGCCGGGCGCCGGGGGCGAGCAGGCCGAGGGCGGCGCGGGCGGTGGGGCCTCCGACGGAGTCGAAGAGGAGGGTGGCTCCGTCGGGGTGGTGCGCGCGTACGGCGTCCGGCCAGGCGGGGTCGGTGTAGTCCAGGGCGAGGTCGGCGCCGTTGGCGGCGGCCAGGGCGGTCTTCGCGGGCCCGCCGGCGAGCGCGATGACGGTGGCGCCGGCGTTCTTCGCGTACTGGACGAGCAGGGTGCCGATGCCGCCCGCGGCGGCGGGGACGAGGGCCACGGAGTGCGGGCCGAGGTCGGCGAACTGGAGGATCCCGAGGGTGGTGCGGCCGGTGCCGATCATGGCGACGGCCTGTGCGGGGTCGAGGCCGGGCGGGACCGGGTGGAGCCGGTCGGCGTCGGCCACGGCGTACTCGGCGTAGCCGCCGGGGTGGAAGCCGAGGTGGACGACCACCCGGCGGCCGAGCCAGCCGGGGTCGGTGCGGGGGCCGAGGGCGTCGACGGTGCCGGCGACCTCGCGGCCGGGGGTGGTGGGGAGTTCGGGGAGGGCGGGGGCGGGGCCCTGGATTCCTTGCCGGAGGGTGGTGTCGAGGAGGTGGACCCCGGCGGCCGCGACGGCGATCCGGACCTGGCCGGGGGCCGGGACGGGGGCGGGCGTGCGCTCGTACGAAAGGTTCCCGGCGGGGCCGAAGGAGTGCAGGCGGATCGCGTGCATGGCGCGGGCCGTGGTGTCGGTGTCCATGCGGCCAGCCTCCGACCTCAAGCGGGCTTGAGGTCAAGGGATTCAGGGGAGCCGGGCCTCCGGGTTTCGGGGGACGCGGGTGCGGGGGCTTTGTCAGTGCCGTGGGTCACGATGGGGGAATGGTGCGAAAAGGGCAGGCGCAGACGGTGAAGGCGGCGCGGCGGCCGCAGGTGCGGCTGCCGGAGCTGGCGGTGTGGGAGGGCGGCGGGCTGGAGCCCGACGGGGATTACGACGGGCTGGAGTTCGCGGACCTGGACCTGGCGGGGCAGGAGGGGGTGGGGGCGCGGTTCATGGACTGCGCGCTGCGGCGGTGCGCGCTGGACGAGGCGGGGCTGGCGAAGGCCCGGTTCCTGGACTCGGTGCTGGAGGGGGTGCGGGGAGTGGGGACGGACCTGTCGGGCGCCTCGCTGCGGGACGTGGAGCTGGTGGAGGCCCGGCTGGGCGGGGTCCAGCTGCACGGGGCGGTGCTGGAGCGGGTCGTCGTACGCGGCGGGAAGGTCGACTACCTGAACCTGCGGAAGGCGCGGCTCAAGGACGTGGTCTTCGAGGGGTGCGTGCTGGTGGAGCCGGACTTCGCGGGCGCGGTGCTGGAGCGGGTGGAGTTCCGGGACTGCACGCTGCGCGGGGCGGATTTCACCGGGGCGCGGATGACGGACGTGGATCTGCGGGAGGCCGTGGAGCTGGGGATCGCGCGGGGGGTGGAGGCGCTGGCCGGGGCGGTGATCAGCCCGGCGCAGCTGTTCGACCTGGCCCCGGCGCTGGCGGCGCAGCTGGGGGTGCGGGTGGTTCCGTAGGGATCGGTCGGTGCGTGGCCGGTGCCGGTGCCGGTGCCGGTGCCGTTGTCGGTGTCGGTGCTTAGGCCGGGACCCGGGGGAAGCGGGACTGGAGCGTCCAGATGACCGGGTTGTCGGCGAGGCCCTCGTGCATGTCGACGAGGTCCGCGATCAGGTCGTGCAGGAAGTCGCGGGCCTCGCGGCGCAGCAGGCGGTGGGTGAAGGTCAGCGGGTCCTCCTCCGCCGGCATCCAGTCGGCCTCGATGTCGACCCAGCCGAAGCGGCGCTCGAAGAGCATCCGGTCGCTGGACTCGGTGAAGTCGAGTTCGGCGTACTGGCGGTTGGCGGAGCGGCTGCCCCGGGGATCCTGGTCGAGCTGCTCGACGATGTCGCACAGTGCCCAGGCGAAGTCCAGTACGGGAACCCATCCCCAGGCTGTGGACACTTCCCGGTCCGCGTCGGTGTCGGCGAGGTAGACGTCCCCGCAGAACAGGTCGTGGCGCAGGGTGTGGACGTCCGCCGAGCGGTAGTCGGTCTGCGGGGGGTCCGGGAAGCGCCGGGAGAGGGAGTAGCCGATGTCGAGCACGTACCCGATGGTGTCACGGGTGCGCCTCCCCCGGCGCCGGGGCCCCGGCCGGGCCCGGCGGTGGATCAGCGGACGTTGACCGCGGTCCAGGCGGCGGCCACCCGGCCGACCTCCACGCTGCCGGCGCCGTAGAGGGCGGAGGCGGCCTGGAGGGTGGCGGTGCGGGCGCGGGCGTAGTTCGTGGTGGAGGTCATGTACTGGGTCAGCGCCCGGTACCAGATGAGGGTGGCCTTGTCGCGGCCGATGCCGAGGAGCTTGGAGCCGTCGTGGGTGGGGGAGTCGTAGGAGACTCCGTTGATCACCTTGGGGCCGCTGCCTTCGGAGAGCAGGTAGTAGAAGTGCCGGGCGGGACCGGAGGCGGCGTGCGGGCCGATGCTGCCGATGTCGCGGGACCAGTAGTCGCGGGAGGTGCCGTCGGCGCTGGGGCGGTCCATGCGGCGGGGCGGGCCGTCGAAGGCGCGTTCGCCCAGGAGGTAGTCGCCGATGTCGGTCTTGTTGTCGGCGAAGAACTCCCCGGCGGTGGCCAGGATGTCGGAGGTGCCCTCGTTGAGCGCGCCGGGTTCGCCGGAGTAGCCGAGGCCGGCGGTGGAGGCGGTGAGGCCGTGGGCGAGTTCGTGGCCGACGACGTCGAGGCTGGTGGGCGGGCGGCCTGGGGTGGCGCCGTCCCCGTAGCTGACGCAGGCGCAGCTGCCGTCCCAGAAGGCGTTGCCGGAGTTGGTGCCGTAGTGGACGCGGGAGGTGGTGCCGACGCCGTCGCCGCGTACGCCGGCACGGCCGAAGGCCGCCTGGTAGAAGTCCCAGGTCACGGCGGTGCCGTAGTGGACGTCGGCGGCGGCCGTCTGGCGGGCGGCGGGGGTGGCGCCGCTGCTGGAGCCGGTGCCCCAGATGTTGTCGGCATCGGTGAAGAGGATGCCGGGGGTGGTGGTCTGGTTGAGGGCGTCGAGGGTGCGCTGGTCGCCGCGGGAGGGGTCGCGCAGGGTGTACGCGGTGCCGGTGAAGGTGGTGGAGAGGGGGACGGTGCCGGCGTATTGGCTGCGGCCCGTCCCGGTCGCGGGGGTGGGGGCGGCTCCCGCGGGCCCGGGGGCGGCGGTGGCGGCGGTGGTGGCCGCCGTGAGGGCGGTGAGGGCGGCGGCGGTACCGAGGAGTACGGCGAGGCGGGTGAGGGTGGTCACTCGGGCTGCTCCTTTGGGGTGGCCGGGGTGGCGGCGCGGTGAGCGTGCCATTGGGTGGGGGTGTTTGGCAGGTCTATGACAGGGATCCGCGTGCGGTTGTCCGAAGACGGGGGCCGGGTGTCCGGAACCCGACGGGTACCGGCCGCTGCGCGGGGGCGCGGAGGGGTCAGGGGAGGAGGCGTTGTTCCTTGGCCACCGAGACGGCGCCCGCGCGGGTGTCGACGCCGAGCTTGTCGTAGATGCGGCCCAGGTGGGTCTTGACCGTGGCCTCGCTGATGAACAGGGCGCGGGCGATGTCGCGGTTGCCGAGGCCGCGGGCCAGCTGGCCCAGGATGTCCAGCTCACGGTCCGTCAGGGTGGGGCGGCTGCCGCGCATGTGGGCCATCACGCGGCTGGCGACCGGCGCGGAGAGCGTGGTGCGGCCCGCCGCCGCGGAGTGGATCGCGGCGAAGAGCTCCTCGGGGCGTTCCGCCTTGAGGAGGTACCCCGTGGCGCCCGCCCCGATCGCCCGGGTGATGTCCGCGTCCGTGTCGTACGTGGTCAGGACCAGGACGTGCGGGGGGCCGGGCAGCGCGGTGATGCGGCGGGTGGCCTCGACGCCGTCGATGCCCTCGCCCAGCTGGAGGTCCATCAGGACCACGTCCGGGCGGAGTTTGGCGGCCAGGGCGACGGCTTCCTCGCCGCTGCCCGCCTCGCCGAGCACCTCGATGTCGGGCTCGCTGCCGAGCAGGGCCAGCAGGCCGGCGCGGACCACCACGTGGTCGTCGCAGAGCAGGATCGTGGTCGTCATCCCGTGGGCTCCAGGGGGATCGAGGCCGAGAGGACGGTGCCCTCGCCCGGGGTGGATTCGACGGTCAGGCTGCCGCCGAGCTGGCTGACGCGGGCGCGTATCGCCGGGAGGCCGTGCCCGCGGTTGCCGGGAGCGGCCGCCGGGGACTCCGTGAAGCCGTGGCCGTCGTCCGCGACGTCCAGGACCACCTGGTCGCCCAGGAAGCTGAGGGTGAGGGCGGCGGTACGGGCCCCCGAGTGCTCGCGGACGTTGGCCAGCGCGCCCTGGGCGATGCGCAGGAGCGCCGACTCCGCCCGGTCGGGCAGCGGCGCCGGGCTGCCCTCCAGGTGGAAGCGGACCTCGATGTCCGGGCCCGCGCCCAGCGCGCGCAGGGCGTCGACGAGGCCGGCGCCGCCCGCCAGCTCGGGCGGTGCCAGGTCGTGGACCAGCCGGCGGGCCTCCGCCAGGCCGCGGGCGGCGATGTCGGTGGCGGTGCGCACGTGGGAGCGGGCGGTGGCCGGGTCGCTGTCCCAGGTGCGGTCGGCGGCCTGGAGCAGCATCTGCTGGCTGGACAGGTGCTGGGCCAGCGTGTCGTGGATCTCCATCGACAGCCGCTGGCGCTCGGCGAGGGTGCCTTCGCGGCGCTCGGTGGCGGCGAGTTCCCGGCGGGTCCGGATCAGGTCGTCGATCAGCGCGCGCTGGGCCTGCGTCTGGCGCTCCATGTGGACGAAGACGGCCGTGGCGAGCGCGGCGACGGCGGGCGGGGCCAGCAGCAGGTTCGGGTCGAAGGCCTGGGACAGCTTGAGCTGGGCCGCCACCACGAACACGGTGAGCAGGGCCACGAGGACGATCGCCGCACGGGGCGGCAGGGTGCGCAGCGCCGTGTAGAAGAGCGGTACGGCGCACCACGCGAAGCTCGGCGCGAGGACGACGAGGACCACCCAGGTGGCCACGACCAGTCCGAGCCACAGGAGGCGCCGCAGGGTGGGCGCGGCGCCGAGGGCGGGGCCGAGTACGTACAGCAGCGCGAGGGTGACGCTGAGGGCGATGATCCACGGGGTGCGGGGTTCGCCGGGGTGGCGGAGCAGGAAGCGGGCCAGGGAGGCGCCCAGGAGCAGGAAGAACGCCGTGTGCATGACGGTGGCCAGGGCGCGGGTGTCGGGGTTCCGCGGCGGTGCGTGGCTCACGGGTGCTCCTGGGGTGCTGCTGGGCGGGTGCGGTGCGTACGTCCATCCTGGCGCGTCGGCATCCGGCTCGGCGCCCGGGTCGGCGCCCGCGTCGGCCTGCGCGTCACCGGTGCCGTCGGCGCGGACGTGCGCTGACCAGCCAATCCGCCCCCGTACCCGGTGCGCATCGACCGATCGGTTGACCCCGGGGTCAACCGGTGCGGTGGCCGTCGCGAGCCGGTACGGCGACGGGTGGGGCGCGGTGGCGGGCCGAGGCTTGGAGCAGCAGGAAACGAGCCCGACGCATCCAGGAGCAGACATGAACACCCGCACCCGCGTTCTCACCGGTACCGCTCTCGCCGTCGCGATCGGCGCCGGGACCTTCGGTGCCGTCAGCGCGAGCGCCGCGCAGGCCGAGTCCGCCCCGGCGGCCGCGTCCGCCGCCGCGCCGGCCGCTTCCTCGAAGAAGGACGACGACAAGAACGACAAGAACTTCACCACCACGACGCACCTCACCGTCGACGCCGCCACCCGCGCCGCCCAGGCCGCGCTCCAGGCCGCCGGGAAGGAGGGCCAGAAGGTGACGGTCGCCGTCGTCGACCGCAACGGCAACACCATCGTCACCCTGCGCGGCGACGGCGCGGGCCCGCAGTCCTACGAGTCGGCGGAGCGCAAGGCGTTCACCGCCGTGTCCTGGAACGCCCCGACCTCCGTGCTGGTCGGCCGCCTCGCCCAGACCCCGAACCTGAAGGACATCCCCGGCACCCTCTTCCTCGGCGGCGGCGCCCCGGTGCAGGCCAACGGCGCCCCGGTCGCGGGCATCGGCGTGGCCGGCGCCCCGAGCGGTGACCTGGACGAGAAGTTCGCCAAGGCCGGCGTGGACTCCCTCGGACACTGACACCCCCGGTCCACGTGACCGCCTCCGGCCGGAGCCCCGGCTTAGGATCGAACGCGTGGACCACCGCATGCTCTCCCGCCTCGCCGCCCCTGCCGTTGCCGCCCTGCTCGCCCTCACCACGGGCTGTACGGGCGCCACCGTGGAGGGGCGGCCCGGTGCGTCCGGGCTCCGCGACCCGTACTTTCCCAAGGCCGGAAACGGCGGCTACCAGGTCGACCACTACGACCTCGACCTGGCCTACGACCCCGCGGACGGGGAGCTGAACGGCACGGCCGTCATCACCGCCCGCGCGGAGCAGGGGCTCAGCTCCTTCAACCTCGACTTCGCCGGCCTGCGCGTCGAGGGGGTCACCGTCCAGGGCGAGGCGGCCCGCTTCAACCGCACCGGCAACGAGCTCACGGTGCGCCCGCCCGAGGACCTGAAGAAGGGCGAGGTGTTCCGTACCGAGGTCGACTACACCGGGACGCCGAAGGCGCTGACCGATCCGGACGGCTCCAAGGAGGGCTGGATCACCACCGACGACGGTTCCGTCGCGGTCGGTGAACCGGTCGGGTCGATGGGCTGGTTCCCCGGCAACCACCACCCCGCCGACAAGGCCACCTACGACATCAAGCTCACCGTGCCGCACGGCTACGAGGCCGTGTCCAACGGCGAACTGCGCTCCCGCACCGAGACCGGCGACGGGCAGACCGAGTTCGCGTGGCACAGCCCGGAGCCGATGGCGAGCTACCTGGCGACCGCCGCCGTCGGGAAGTTCAAGGTGTCCACCGGCCGCACGCCCTCCGGGGTGGGCGTCTACAACGCCGTGGCCCCGGGCGAGGCGCCGGGGAGCGCGGCCGCGCTGGCCCGGATCCCGGAGATCGTGGAATGGGCGTCCGGAAGGTTCGGCCCGTACCCCTTCGGTACCGTCGGCACGATCGTGGTGCCCGACGGGACCCTGACCTACGCGCTGGAGACCCAGACCAAACCCGTCTACTCCGGTGCGCCCGACGAGGAACTGATCCTGCACGAGCTGGCCCACCAGTGGTTCGGCGACTCGGTGTCGCCGAAGTCCTGGAAGGACATGTGGCTCAACGAGGGCTTCGCCACGTACGCGGAGTGGCTGTGGGCCGAGGAGCACGGCGGCGTCAGCGCGCAGAAACGGTTCGAGGCCTTCCTCGCCGGCGACGAGTCGGTCGACGAGGAGGCCGGCTCCGACTGGGCCGCCTTCCCGCCGGCCGCCCCGCCCACGGTCAAGGACATCTCGGCGGACCCGGTGTACTACCGGGGCGCGATGGTGCTCCACCGGATCCGGCAGGAGGTGGGCGACGAGAAGTTCTTCGCCCTGCTGCGCGGATGGGCCGCCGACCACCGGCACGGCAACGCGAGCACGGCCGACTTCACCGCCTACGCGCAGGAGAAGACGGGCCACGACCTGAAGGCGGTCTGGGACGTGTGGCTGTACGGGGAAGGCCGCCCGAAGGGCTAGTCGGCGCCCCGGAGGACCTTGCGCAGGACCGTGCAGGGGCGGCCCCCCTCGCGGTCGGCGGCCTGGCGCAGGGGGACGTAGCCCTGGGCCTGCCAGAACGCCAGGGCGCCCGGGTTGTTGTCGAGTACGGCGATCCGCACGGCCGCGCGTCCTGCCGCGCGGAAGCGGTCCTCGACCAGGCCGGCGAGGGTGCGGCCGTATCCCTCGCGGTGCGCGGTCGCGTCGACGAGGAGGAGGCCGATCCAGGGGTCCGGATCACCGGAGGCCGGGTCGGGGTGGTGGGCGAGCGTGGCGGCCACGCCGACGAGACGGCCCGCGGAACGGGCCATCAGGACTTCGGCGCCCTCGTGGGCGAGTTCGTCGGCCAGGGCCGCCGCGACCTGTTCGACCGTGATGCGGGCCGGGTCGGGGAAGTCGCCGCTGAGCTCGAAGAACGCGTGGTTGGTCGCGTAGAGCGTGGCGATCTCGGTGAGGACCGGGCCCGGTAGGGCACCGTCCACGGGGACGAGCGGTTGCAGGATCACCTGGCGAACGGTAGCGAAGCCCCCTCCCGCAACGGCGGGAGGGGGCTTCACCAGCGGTGATACCGAGGAGATCAGACGTTGACGCCGAAGTCCTGGGCGATGCCGGTCAGGCCGGAGGCGTAGCCCTGGCCGACCGCGCGGAACTTCCACTCGGCGCCGTTGCGGTAGAGCTCGCCGAAGACCATGGCGGTCTCGGTCGCCGCGTCCTCGGAGAGGTCGTAGCGGGCGATCTCGGCGCCGCCGGCCTGGTTCACGACGCGGATGTACGCGTTGCGGACCTGGCCGAAGTTCTGGCTGCGGGTTTCGGCGTCGTAGATCGAGACCGGGAAGACGATCTTGTCGACGTCGGCGGGGAGGCCGGCCAGGTTGACGTTGATGGCCTCGTCGTCGCCCGCGCCCTCGCCGGTGCGGTTGTCACCGGTGTGGACGATGGTCTGGTCCGGGGTGGACTTGTTGTTGAAGAACACGAAGTGGCCGTCGGAGACGACCTTGCCCGTGGCGTTGACCGCGATGGCGGAGGCGTCCAGGTCGAAGTCGACGCCGGTGGTGGTGCGGGTGTCCCAGCCGAGGCCGACCGTGACGGCGCTGAGGCCGGGGGCCTCCTTCGAAAGCGAGACGTTGCCGCCCTTGGACAGGCTTACTGCCATTTTGACTGGTGTCCCTTCCTCGTCACATGACCGCGAGATGTGGCCAAGTTACCGCTGACCTCCATAACGCGGGGAGGGGGGCGGTAGGTTCCACGGCTTTCGGCGGGCTTCGTCCGGCTCGGCCCGGGCGGATGCCCGCGGCGAAATGTGGGTGACGGGGACGGGGCGGGCACGGATCATAGGGGGCATGCCTGGTCCCTATGTCATTCGTGGTTCGGTCGTGCTGCCCGAGGGGGAGCTCGGCTGGCGGTTCTCGCGTTCCTCCGGGCCGGGTGGGCAGCACGTGAACACCTCGGACTCGCGCGTGGAGCTGCTGTTCGACCTGGCGGCGACCAAGGCGCTGCCGGACGTGTGGAAGGAGCGGGCGCTGGAGCGGCTCGCCTCGCGGCTGGTGGACGGGGTGGTGACGGTGCGGGCTTCCGAGCACCGGTCGCAGTTCCGCAACCGCGAGATGGCGCTCGTACGGCTGGCCGCGCTGCTGGCGGAGGCCACGGCGCCGCCGCCGAAGGCCCGCCGGGCGACGAAGATCCCGCGGGGGATCAACGAGCGCCGGCTGCGGGAGAAGAAGGCCCGGGCCGAGACCAAGCGGGGCCGGACCGGCCGCGACTGGTAGCCCGGGACTCCCGGCCCCCGCGGCCCCCGGCCCTCACGCGCCCGGCAGCCCGCATCGGACCCCGGCCCTCACGCCCCGGGCAGCCCGGCTCCAGGCCCGGCCCCGCTAAGCGCTCAGGTGGCGGTAGCGCCCGCGGAAGTACAGCAGCGGCGGGGCCTCCGGGCGCGGGAAGGCGGTCGCGAGGACGCGGCCGATCACCAGGGTGTGGTCGCCGGCCTCCACGCGGGATTCCGTGCGGCACTCCAGGGTGGCCACGGCGTCGGTGAGGAGCAGGGCCCCGGAGACGGGCCCGCGGGCCTGCGGGAGGCCCTCGAACAGCAGCCGGTCGCTGATCCGGCCCTTCATCGCGAACCGGCCCGCGACCTGGACCTGGCTGTCCGCGAGGACCGAGACCGCCCACAGCGGCTGCTCCGCCAGCAGGTCGTCCATGCGGGAGCCCTCGCGCAGGCTCACCAGGACCAGCGGCGGGTCCATGGACACGGACATGAAGGCGGTCGCCGTCATGCCGGCGTCCTCGCCCCGGGGTCCGCCGTCCGTCAGGGCCGGCTCGTGCGCGGTGATCAGGCACACGCCCGCCGCCAGCCGGGACATGGCGGCCCGGAAGTCGTCGTTGCTCACCCCCTCAGCATGCGGGGTCACGGACGGGGAGTCGGGTACGGCGGTCGTTTTCGGCACGGCAGGAACGCTAGTCTCGCTCTCCCGCGCCGCACATCGGACCCTGGTCCGAGCCGTGTCCCCGCCCCTTGGCCTAGGCCTGGGCGTATCGTTTGCTCCCGGGAATGAGGGGGAGCGCTCCCAGTCGGCACAGGGCCTGTGACCGGCCGCCTGGGCCCCGTTATTCATCTCATGTGACTTGAGTCACAGAGAGCAAGATTTGTTGACCCTGTGTACCTGCCGCACAGCTCACTGTGATTCAGTGGACGGGACACCGCAACGAAACGCCGATGACAAACCTGGAGTTGCTGTCGAGGTCTCGGGGAGAGCGAGCAATGGAGACCGAGTCGGAGCCGTACGTCCGTCTTGCGACCCTGCGGCAGCTGCACCGGGTGGTGGCCGAGCTCAACACGGCCCGCAGCCTGGCGGACACTCTGCAGACCGTCGTGGACGGCATCGTCGTGGGCCTCGGCTACGAGCTCGCCTGTGTCAACCTCGTACGCCCTGACGGGGATCTGGTCGTCGCCGCCTTCGCGGGCGACCCCGCCGCCGAGGCTCTGATCACCGGTCGGGTCGGCTCCCGGCCCGCCTGGGAACGCCGCCTGGCGATGGGTGAGAACTGGGACGGGCTCCGCTTCATCCCGCACACCGAGGGCTGGGTCCTGATGGAGGACGACGTCCCCCAGTGGCACACCGACGGGCCCGATCCGCGCTTCGAGGACGAGTGGCATCCCGAGGACCGGCTCTACGCCCCCATGTATGCGGCCGGCGGGGAACTTCTGGGTGTCATTTCGGTGGACAGACCGCGCAACGGGCGCCGCCCCGGCGCGTGGGGGCGCGAGGCGCTCCAGATGTACGCCTTCCAGGCGGCGATTGCCATCAGCAACGCACGGCTGCGCGCGAACATGCAGCGGGCCCTCGTACGGCTGGAAAGAGAACAGCAGGCGCTGCGCGCCAGCGAGGAGTCCTTCCGCCAGGCGTTCGAGTACGCGCCCAGCGGCATGGCCATCGCGGAGATGGGCGGCGACCAGCACGGCCGGCTGCTGCGCACCAACGACGCGCTGTGCCGGCTGCTGGGCCGCCCGGCCTCGGTGCTGCGCCGCTACTCCTTCTCCGACCTCGTGCACCCCGAGGACATCGGGACCCTCCTGCGCACCTCCGCCGAGGGCGGCCGGGCCGAGCTGCGGCTGGGGCGGCGCGACGGGACGTACGTATGGGTCTCGCTGCGCAATTCCGTGGTGGCCGACGCGGCCGACGGCCCCCGCTTCCTGCTCACGCACGTCGAGGACATCGAGGAGCGCAAGCGGCACGAGCTCCAGCTCGCGCACCGGGCCAGCCACGACTCGCTGACCGGCCTGCCCAACAGCGCCGAGCTGCGCTCCCGCCTCGGGGCGCGGCTCTGTCGCAGGCCGCAGTCCGTACGCGCCACTGCCGTGGAGGCGCTGGACGCGGCCTTCGAGGGACGGCCCGAGGCGGGTGGTGCCGCCGAGCACGGCTTTCAGCCCGACGGGTTCCCGGACCCCTTCGAGTTCCCGGGCACGCCCGCGACGGCCGGCGGCGAGGCCGGCCCGTACGACCACCACGTGCACGCGGTCGCGCCCGCCACGGACATCGACGACGGTACGAAGGGGCTCGCGGTGCTCTTCTGCGACCTCGACGGGTTCAAGTCGATCAACGACCGCTTCGGGCACCACACGGGCGACGCGGTCCTGATCGAGGTCGCCCGGCGGCTGACGACCTGCGTCAGGGACGGTGACACCGTCGCTCGGCTGGGTGGTGACGAGTTCGTCGTCCTCGCGGACGGGCTGGGGGCGGCCGACGCCGCCGACCTGGCCGTCCGGCTGCGGAACGCGATCATCCCGCCGATCCGGGTGGACGGCCGGGCGGTGCGTGTCGGGGCCAGTTTCGGCATCGGCTGGGCCAGCTGCGGGATGTCGGCGGACGAGGTGCTGCGCTCCGCCGACCAGCGGATGTACATCGAGAAAAGGTCCCGTTCCAAGGCGCACCGCCGGGCCGGCTGAGACGATCGGCCGCTCGTGGGCGCACGTGTTCGGGGTAGGCTCCCGTGGGTCGAAAGGAGTGACCTGCGATGACGACGCCCGCGAACAACGGCCCGAACAGTGGGGCGAACCAGCCCGAGGACGACGACCCGTTCGGCTACCTCTACGCGGACGGCCAGGCCGCCGGAGCCACCCCGCCCGCATCGGGCGGTGGATACGGCTACCCCGGCCCGACGGCCGGTGGTCAGCCCGGCACGCAGCCCGGCGTCCCCCGGACCTCGTACAACCAGGTGCGTACGGTCGGCGAGCGGACGTACGGCGGCCAGCGCGGGCAGGTGCCGCAGCAGCAGCCGCCGCAGTCCTACCAGGCCCAGTACCAGGCCCCCGAGGCCTTGCACGCGGGCGGCTACGGCGTTCCGCCGCAGCACCAGCCCGCGCAGCCGCACAGCCAGCCGGCCCACGCCCCGGGCGGGCACGGCGGGCACGGCGGCGGGGGCTCCAGCCGGCGCGGGCTGCTGATCGCGGCGGTCGCCGTGGTCGCCGCCGTCGCGATCGGGATCGGCGCGGCCCTGGCCTTCGGCGACAAGGGCAAGGACAAGGACGACAAGGGCCAGGCGAACGGCCAGCAGTCCCAGCAGCCCGTCCAGCCGAACCCGAACTCCCCGGCTCCCCAGCCGAGCGGTTCGCCGGAGCCCTCGCAGTCCCCGCTGCCCAAGGGCGACGCGGCCGGCGCGGGCATGACCCTGACGGGCGGCGCGCAGCTGCAGAGCACCGTCCAGGGGTCGAAGAGCTCCGACGGCCAGTACGTGGGCGCCTTCAACCAGAGCGGCGCCGCGCTGACCTGGACGGTGGACCTGCCGGAGGCCGGTGAGTACACGCTCTTCGTGAACTACGCGGTGCCCGGCAAGGACGCGAAGGCGACCCTGACGGTCAACGGGCAGAGCCCGAACCAGACGCTGAACCTGGCGAACTTCGCCAAGGCCGAAGCCGGCGCCTGGGACAAGGGCTGGACCCGCACCTACGCGTACATCAACCTGAAGAAGGGCTCCAACACGATGAAGATCTCGTGCGAGCCCGGCAACCAGTGCGACGCGATCTTCGACACGCTCGACCTGGGCCGGGGTCACCTCAAGCGCTGACGGGACGCGGGACGTGCGGTGAAGCGGGGCGCCACTCGGGTGGCGCCCCGTTCGTGCGTCGCGGGGCCGGCGCGGGCTCGCCCGGGCGGTGCCTAACCGCTGCTCAGGACCGAGATGCTGTGCCGCAGTTCCTCGTAGGTGGGCGCGTCGAACTCGCCCGCCGCCGGGGCGTGGACGGTGGCCGCCGAGAGGGCGACGGCGCGCGTGAGGCGGCCCGGCCAGTCCAGGCCCTCGGCCAGCCCCGACAGCAGGCCCGCCACCGCGGAGTCGCCGGCCCCGGTGGGGTTGCCGCTCAGTGCGCGGGGCGGGGCGGCCTGCCAGGTGCCGTCGGCGGTGGCGGCGAGCAGCCCGCCCGGGCCGAGCGAGGTGACCACCGCGTGGGCGCCGCGGCGGCGGGCGTCGCGGGTGGCGGGCAGCGGGTCGCGGGAGCCGGTCAGTTCGGCCAGCTCGGCGGCGTTCGGCTTGATCATCTCGGGGCGGGCGGCGATGCCGCGGCGCAGGGCCTCCCCGCTGGTGTCCAGCAGGACGGGGACCCCGGCCGCGCGGGCCGTCCGTACGAGGACCGCGTACGCGCCCACCGGCACGCCCGGCGGGAGGCTGCCGCACAGGGCCACGGCGCTCGCGCCGGGCAGGAGTTCGGCGTAGCGGGACAGGAACCGGGCCCATTCGGCGGGAGTGATCTGCGGGCCGGGTTCGTTGAACTGGGTGGTGTCGCCCGAGGCTTCGTCGACGACGGCCACCGTGCGCCGGGTGGCGTCCGCGCAGGGGACGAGGGCGTCCACCACGCCCGGGGAGTCCGCCAGGAGGCCGCGTACGACCGCGCCCACCGGGCCGCCCGCGAAGCCGGTCGCGGTGACCTCGTGGCCGAGCGCCGCGAGGACGCGGGCGACGTTGATGCCCTTGCCGCCCGGGCGTTCGGTGACACCGGCGACCCGGTGCGAGGTGTGCGGGCGCAGTCGCGGCACCCGGTAGGTGACGTCGAGTGCGGTATTGAGCGTCACGGTGAGGATCATGGCCAGCCCCGGTCTCGGTGGATGCCGGGATCATGCCAAACAGTCGGCGGCCCGCCCAGTCCCGAGGGCCGGCCGCCGCTGCCGGTACGCCGATCGGGCGCTCAGCGAAGCGGGCTGACGATCCATTCGCCGCGCCGCATGACGCCCTTGACGTCGAACTCGGCGTCCAGGACGACCAGGTCGGCGTACTTGCCGGGTTCCAGCGAGCCGACCTGGTCGTACAGGCCGAGGAGCTTGGCCGGATTGGCGGAGATCGCCTGGACCACGGACTCGACGGGGAGCTTGTCGACCGTCACCGACCGCTTGAAGGCGGTGTCCAGGGTCAGGGTGGAACCGGCGATCGAGCCGCCCTCCACGAGCCGGGCCACACCGTCCTTGACCTCGACCTCCAGCGGCCCGAGGTGGTAGGTGCCGTCGCCGAAGCCGGCCGCGTCCATGGCGTCGGTGATCAGCGCGACGCGGTGGGCGCCCGCGTGGTGGAAGGCCAGTTCCAGCATCGCGGGGTGCAGGTGCGTGCCGTCGTTGATGAGCTCGACGGTGACCCGCTCGTCCTCCAGCAGCGCCGCGATGGGGCCCGGGGCGCGGTGCTCCAGGCCGGGCATGGCGTTGTAGAGGTGGGTGGCCACGGTCGCGCCCGCGTCGATGGCCTGGCGCGTCTGGTCGTACGTGGAGTCCGTGTGCCCGATCGCGGCGATGACCCCGTGCTCCGCGAGCAGCCGTACGGAGTCCAGCCCGCCCGGCAGTTCGGTGGCGAGGGTGAACATCCGGGCGGCGCCGTGCGCGGCGTCGACCAGCTTGCGGACCTCGGCCGGATCGGGGTCGCGGAGCAGGTCCTCCTTGTGCGCGCCCTTGCGGCAGGGGTTGATGAAGGGGCCCTCGAAGTGGATGCCCGCGATCTCGCCCTGCTGGGTCAGCTCGGCGAGCAGCGCCGCGCGGCGGGCCAGTTCGTCGAGGTCGCCGGTGACGGTGGAGGCGATCAGGGTGGTGGTGCCGTGCTCGCGGTGGGTCCGTACGCCCTTGAGGACCTCTTCGGCGCTGCCGGAGGTGAAGGAGGCGCCGCCGCCGCCGTGGTTGTGCATGTCCACGAAGCCGGGAACGATCCAGTGCCCGGTCAGGTCGACGGCGCGGGCGTCCTCGCGGGCGGCGCCCGCGATGCGGTCGCCGTCGACGATGACGCGGCCGTTCGCCACGGTCCCGGTGGGCAGCACCACCTTGGCGCCGGAGAGAACGGTGCTGTGTGCGCTTCCGGACATCAGGCAGGTACCTCCGTGGCGAGTAGGTCCCAGGCGAGCAGACCCGCGCCCAGGCATCCGGCGGTGTCCCCGAGGGCCGCCGGAACGATCTCGGGCAGCCGCTGGAACGTCACGCGCTCCTCCACGGCCGTCCGAAGTGGTGTGAACAAGGTTTCCCCGGCCTCCGCGAGCCCGCCACCGACGATCAGCGTGCGCGGGTCCAGCAGGGTGATCGCGGTGACCAGCCCGTCGGCGAGGGCGCCGATGGCGGACAGCCACACCTCACGGGCGCGTACGTCGCCCGACTCGACGGCCTTGGCACAGTCGGCGGCGTCGGCCCCGGGGTCGCCGGAGGCGGCGGCCCAGGCGCGGCTGACGGCGGAGGCGGAGGCGAGGGTCTCCAGGCAGCCGTGCTGGCCGCAGCCGCAGGCGGGGCCGCCGGGGCGGACCACGATGTGGCCGATCTCGCCCGCGTAGCCGTGCGCGCCCGCCTCGATGCGGCCCGCGATGCCGATGGCGCCGGCGATGCCGGTGCCGAGCGGGATGAACAGGAAGCGGTCGGCGCCCCGGCCCGCGCCGATGCGGCCTTCGGCGAGCCCGCCCGTGCGCACGTCGTGGCCGAGGGCCACCGGGATGCCGCCG
Source organism: Streptomyces sp. NPDC028314 (assembly GCF_055565795.1). Classification (NCBI taxonomy): domain Bacteria; kingdom Bacillati; phylum Actinomycetota; class Actinomycetes; order Kitasatosporales; family Streptomycetaceae; genus Streptomyces; species Streptomyces sp. NPDC028314. The sequence continues at coordinate 134,199 of NZ_JBVHTP010000014.1, read as the reverse complement.
AGGCGCCTGCTGAGCAGCTCGCGCATCGGTACGTCGCGCCAGCCCAGGTTCGCCGCGTACACGGCGATCCCGTTCTCGGCGTCGACGATGCCGGGCACGGCCACCCCGGCGGCCGAGGCGGCCGTGCCGAAGCGTTCGCGGCCCAGCTCCAGCAGGTCGGCGGCGAAGTCCAGGATCGTCTCGACGACGGCTTCGGCGCCCCGCTCGCGGCCGGTGGCGCGGCGCGCCTCGTGCAGCAGGGTGCCTTCCGGGGCGATGAGGGCGGCCTTCATCCCGGTGCCGCCCACATCGAGGGCGATGACGTGTTTCACGGGTTTCACAGAGACAGTCTCGCGTGCTCAGGAGGCAAAGGTCTAGTCCAATGAGGAGGATTGTTGAGCTGCCATACAAAATGGGAGCCCCGGTCCGGCAACGGTCCGGACACGGTCCGCGCGCGCGGTGCCTTCCGATGTGGAGGAGTCGCCAAAGTGGTGTAGACCTTACGTCGAATCGTACGTACAACAAGGGGTGGATCGAGAACTGTGAAGGGCCGTTACCTGAGCCTGGCCGCGACCGGGGCCGTGCTGTGCCTGACCACCGCGACGCTGACGGGCTGCGGAACCGTGTCGGCGCTCTCCGGGGACAACGAGGTGACCCTCCGGGTCGTGGCGGCCGACTACGGCGACAATCCGCAGAACTCGTCGGCGGCGTACTGGAAGGACCTCGCCGCGAACTTCCAGAAGGACCACCCCGGCATCAAGGTCGAGGTCAGCGTCTACTCCTGGACCGAGGTCGACGCCAAGGTCGCCGAGATGGTGAAGGCCAAGAAGGCCCCCGACATCGCGCAGATCGGCGCCTACGCCGACTACGCCGAGGCGAACAAGCTCTACACCGTCGACGAACTGCTCTCCGTGCAGACCGAGGCCGACTTCCTCGGCCCGCTCGCGGACGCGGGCAAGGTCAAGCGGGTCCAGTACGGGATGCCCTTCGTGGCCAGCACCCGGCTGCTCTTCTACAACGAGAAGCTGCTGACCGACGCGGGCGTGCTCCCCAAGGACGCCAAGGGCGGCTGGCAGCCGAAGAGCTGGGCGGACCTGGAGGCGGCCGCCAAGAAGCTCAAGGGCGCCGGCGTCCCCACCCCCTTCGCGCTGCCGCTGGGCCGCGAGGAGGCGCAGGCCGAGACGATGATGTGGATGCTCTCGGGCGGTGGCGGCTACACCGACAACGAGGAGAACTACGCGATCGACTCCGCGGAGAACGTCAAGAGCCTGGAGTTCCTGCGCGACAAGATGGTCGGCCAGGGCCTGACCGGCTCCGTCGAACCGGGCAAGCTCGACCGGCAGGCCGCCTTCGACGCCTTCAGCCGCGGCGAGGTGGGCATGCTCAACGGCCACCCGACGCTGGTCAAGCAGGCGGCCGCGAAGGGCGTGAAGTTCGGCATGGTGCCGATGCCCACCGTCGACGGCGCCGACCACTCCGCGATGGGCGTCGCGGACTGGGTGATGGCCTTCAAGAACGGCCACAAGAAGGAGTCCGGGCAGTTCCTGGACTACCTGTACGAGGCCAAGAACGTGACGGCCTTCACCAACAAGTACGACCTGCTGCCCGTCACCACCAGCGGCTACCGGGCCATGCAGGCCGGCAACGGCGGCTCCACCCCGCAGCTGAAGACCTTCCTGGCGGCCCTGCCGAGCTCCAAGCTCTACCCGGCCGGCAAGAAGTCCTGGGCGGGCGTCAGCGAGGACGTGAAGCAGAACATCGGCAAGGTGGTCCAGCCGGGCGGCCAGCCCGAGAAGGTGCTGGGCGACATCGCGACGGCGGCGCGCAAGGCCGACGGCGACCGCTGAGGCCCTCGGGGGCGGTGTCGGTGGTCGGCGTTAATCTGGCCGTATGACGGACGACGGGCGGTTGACGGCCACCGAGGCCGCCGTGCTCGCGTACGAAGGACGTACCTGGACGGGGCCCGGCGCCAAGGAGCGGGCCATTCGCGAAGGACTGGGGATGGCCCCCGTCCGGTACTACCAGCTGCTCAACGCCTTGATGGACGATCCACGGGCGCTGGAGCACGCCCCGGGCACCGTCAACCGGCTCCGCCGGATCCGCGAAGCCCAGCGGGCCCGGCGATAGCCCTCGTACGGCGGGACCGTTAGGGTCGTCCGTATGGGGAGCCATCCGCACGATCTGCCGATGCCCGTGCCCGCCACCGCTGCCGGACGCGAGGGACTGGAAGCCCTCCTCCGCGCACCCCGGAAGTCCGTCGTCGCCCTCGACTTCGACGGCACCCTCGCCGACATCGTCCCGGACCCCGACCAGGCGCGCGCCCACCCGGACGCCGTCCCGGCGCTCTCGCAGCTCGCGCCCGAGGTGGCGGCCGTGGCCGTCATCACCGGCCGGCCCGCCGGGGTCGCCGTCCGGTACGGGGGCTTCGCCGGGGTCCCGGGGCTGGAGCACCTGGTGGTGCTGGGGCACTACGGGGCCGAGCGGTGGGACGCCGTCACCGGCATCGTCCACGCGCCCGCCGAGCACCCCGGGGTGGCGGCCGTACGGGCCGAGCTGCCGGGGTTCCTGGAGTCGATCGGGGCCTGGCGCGGCACCTGGATCGAGGAGAAGGGCCAGGCGCTGGCCGTCCACACCCGGCGTGCCGCCGACCCGGAGCGGGCCTTCGCCGCGCTGCGGGAGCCGCTGGCGGAGCTGGCGGCCAGGCACGGGCTGATGGTGGAGCCGGGCCGGGCCGTGCTGGAGCTGCGGCCGCCGGGGATGGACAAGGGCGTCGCGCTGACCGAGTACCTCGCGGAGGTGCAGGCCGAGGCGGTGCTGTACGCCGGGGACGACCTCGGGGACCTGGCCGCGTACGCCGCCGTCGAGAAGCGGCGGGCCGACGGACTGCCCGGGCTGCTGGTGTGCAGCGGCACCGAGGTGCAGGAGCTGGCCTCCCGCGCCGACCTGGTCCTGGCGGGACCGGGCGAGGTGGCCGCCTTCCTGGCCGCCCTCGCCGCCGCGCTGCGTTCCTGAGCGCGTTCCTGAGCGCTGTCCGACCAGGGCCGGCCCGACCAGGGCCGGCCCCGGCCGCTACTCCTCGCGCAGGGTCGCCAGCTGGGTCGTGAACCAGTGGGCCGGCGGGAGGGCCGTGGCGGCGGCGGCGAGCCGCTTGGTGCGTTCCGCACGCTCCGACTTCGGCATGGTCAGGGCCTTGTACAGGGCCTCCGCCGTCTGCGTCACGTCGTACGGGTTCACCGTCACCGCGTCCTCGCGGAGCTCCCCGTACGCCCCCGCCCCGGTCGACAGGACCAGCACGCAGCCCCGCTCCGACACCACCGGGATCTCCTTCGCCACCAGGTTCATCCCGTCCCGCACCGGGTTGACCAGCGCCACGTCGGCCAGCCGGTACGAGGCCAGGGAGCGCGCGAAGTCGTCCTCCACCGAGACCAGCACCGGCTGCCAGTCCTCCGTGCCGAACTCCGCGTTGATCTCCTCCGCCAGCCGGGCGACCGCCGCCGTGTAGTCCCGGTACACCGCCAGGTCCTGCCGGGACGGGTAGGCCGACGCCAGGTGGATCACCTTGCCCTGCCACTGCGGGTAGGTCGTCAGCAGCTCCCGGTACGCGTGCAGGCCGCGCACGATGTTCTTCGACAGCTCCGTCCGGTCCACCCGGACGATCGTCTTGCGGTCGCCGACCTCCGCCCGCAGCGCGGCCAGCTTGTCGTCCACCTCCGGCCGGTGGGCCAGCGCCCGCAGCTCGTCGCCGTCCACCCCCAGCGGGAAGACCCGTACCGCCGTGCTGCGCTGCGGCCAGATCGAGTACCGGCGGTGGTCGACCTGCGACCCGTGGGCCCGGGCCCGCCCCCACGCGTCGTCGATCTCCATGGCCCCCAGGAAGGCGTCGGCCCACTCCTCGGTGTGGAAGCCCAGCAGGTCCGCGCCGAGCATGCCCCACGCCAGCTCCTCGACCACGTACTGGGGGAGGATGCGCAGGTACTCGGGGGAGGCCCACGGGGTGTGCGTGAAGTGGGAGATCCGCAGGTCGGGCCGGAGGATGCGCAGCATGCCGGGCACCAGCGCCAGGTGGTAGTCCTGCACCAGCACGGACGCGCCCTCGCCCGCCTCCTGCGCGAGCGCCTCCGCGAAGGCCTTGTTGTAGGCGCCGTACGCCTCCCACAGTCGGCGGAACTCCGCGTCGAAGACCGGCTCGCGCGGGATGTCGTAGAGGTGGTGGTGGGTGAACCAGAGCACCGAGTTGGCGATGCCGTTGTACGCGGCGTCGTACACCGCGGGATCGATGTCCAGCATCCGGACACCCGGCTCGGACACGCCCTGGCGGACCGCCTCCCGGTCCGCGTCCGAGAGCGCCGCGCAGATCCACACCGCGTCGGGCTGCTGCGCGAGGGCCGCGGAGAGACCGGAGACGAGACCGCCCCCGCCGCGCCGGGCGCTGAGGGTGCCGTCGTCGGCGAGGGCGTACGAGAGGGGGCCGCGGTTCGCCGCTACGAGTACCTGTGAGGACATGCGGCCAACCTAGCCCGGCCGGTCCCCGCTCAAACGTCCTCCCCCGGCTACCGCTGGAAGGTGCCCCCGGTCACGCCACCCGACGGCCCGAGTACTCCTTGACCTCGATCATCGGCGGCCGCTCCTCGGTGTCCACCGCGTACGTCCGCGGTACGAAGCCGTCCGGGCCGCGCTCGAACTGCGTCAGCTCCGGCCGTACGAGGTGCCCGCGCGAGAGCCGCAGCTGGGCCGTCCGGTAGATCGCCGCGGCCATCCGGCCCAGCGCCCGGCCGTCCTGGTGGCGGTGCAGCCGCACGCCGACGTCCACCTGGGCGAGCGCGTCCAGCCCGACCGTGTGCAGCGCGTCCACCAGCAGGCCCAGCTCGACGCCGTACCCGACGGGGAACGGCAGCCGTTCCAGCAGGGAGCGCCGTACGGCGTACTCGCCGCCCAGCGGCTGTACGAAGCCGGCCAGCTGCGGCCAGTGCAGGTTGAGCAGGGGGCGGGCGACGAGCTCCGTCACCCGGCCGCCCTGGCCGGGCGTGTCCCCCAGCGGGCGGTCGTACATCGCCTTGACGAACTGCACCCCGGGGTCGGTCAGCAGCGGGCCGACGATCCCGGAGACGAAGGCGGAGGAGAAGTCCCGCAGGTCGGCGTCCACGAAGCAGACGACGTCCCCGGTGGTGGCCAGCAGCGAGCGCCACAGCACCTCGCCCTTGCCGGGCAGCGCCGGGAGCCGCGGCAGTATCGCGTCGCGGTGCACCACCCGGGCGCCGGCCGCGGCCGCCACCTGCGCCGTACGGTCGGCGGAGCCCGAGTCGACGACCAGCAGCTCGTCCACCAGAGGGGTGGGGAGCCCCTCGATCAGGTCGCGGCGGATCACCTCGACGATCCCGCCGACCGTGGCCTCCTCGTCGAGCGCGGGCAGCACCACGCTGACCGTGGTGCCCGACGCCCGTTTCCGGTCGAGCAGCTGGTCGAGCGGTCGGTCGGCGGCGGACCAGGAGCGGTCGGCCAGCCAGCGCTCCACCTCTTCCAGCACTTTTGGTACTCCCTGAGAGTCGATCGGTCATCGGCGTTTCGGGCGAAATGTGATCCATCTCGCCGTTCGGACGGCTGTCTCAACCGCCCGGCCCTTCGGTTACAGTCTTGAACAACGCGATGGACCACCGCATGCCGGGGGTCCGCGTGTACAAACGCCCGGGCGCGCCATAGAGCGCGTTGCCCGGTGCCATACCGCTCATCCAGAGGGGCAGAGGGACACGGCCCGTTGAAGCCCCGGCAACCCTCCAGTCGGTTCTCGCGTCACGCACATCTGCGGCGTCAGCGAGGTCCCCGGCTAGGGAAGGTGCCAATTCCGTCTCATGGCGAAGTGCGCCATGGGGAAGATGAGGAGAAAGGGCCTCGCCATCATGGCTGCACAGACTGTCGCCACCTCTGCCGACCTCGATTCGGTCGATCTCGGACCCGCCACCGGCCTTTCCTGCCGCGAGTGCGCCACCCGCTTCGAACTCGGTCCCATCTTTGCCTGCGCCGAGTGTTTCGGACCGCTTGAGGTCGCCTACGACCTGCCGACCGGCGACCCCGAGGCGCTGCGCGCCGCGATCGAGGCCGGCCCCCAGAACATCTGGCGCTACGCGCCGCTGCTGCCGGTCCCGGCGGACGTGGCCTCCAAGCCGAGCCTGAACCCCGGCTTCACCAAGCTCGTGGACGCGCAGAACCTGGCCAAGGAGCTGGGCGTCACCGGCAAGCTCTACGTCAAGGACGACTCCGGCAACCCGACGCACTCCTTCAAGGACCGCGTCGTGGCGATCGCCGTCGAGGCGGCCCGCGCGTTCGGGTTCACCACCCTGTCCTGCTCCTCCACGGGCAACCTGGCCGGCGCCGTCGGCGCCGCGGCCGCCCGCGCCGGCTTCCGGTCCTGCGTGTTCATCCCCCACGACCTGGAGCAGGGCAAGGTCGTCATGGCCGGTGTCTACGGTGGCGACCTGGTCGGCATCGAGGGCAACTACGACGACGTCAACCGCTTCTGCTCCGAGCTCATCGGCGACCCGCTGGGCGAGGGCTGGGGCTTCGTCAACGTCAACCTGCGCCCGTACTACGGCGAGGGTTCCAAGACGCTGGCGTACGAGATCTGCGAGCAGCTCGGCTGGCAGCTGCCCGACCAGATCGTCATCCCGATCGCGTCCGGCTCGCAGCTGACGAAGATCGACAAGGGTCTGCAGGAGCTGATCAAGCTCGGCCTCGTCGAGGACAAGCCGTACAAGATCTTCGGCGCCCAGGCCGAGGGCTGCTCCCCGGTCTCGACCGCCTTCAAGGCCGGTCACGACGTGGTCCGCCCGCAGAAGCCGAACACCATCGCCAAGTCGCTGGCCATCGGCAACCCGGCGGACGGCCCGTACGTCCTGGACATCGCGCGGCGCACCGGCGGCTTCGTCGAGGACGTCACCGACGAGCAGGTCGTCGAGGCCATCAAGATCCTCGCGCAGACCGAGGGCATCTTCGCCGAGACCGCGGGCGGCGTGACCGTCGGCGTCACGAAGAAGCTCATCGAGAACGGACAGCTCGACCCGGCGCTGACCACCGTCGTCCTGAACACCGGTGACGGCCTCAAGACCCTGGAGGCGGTGGCCGCGGAGAGCGGGCAGACCGCCACCATCCGCCCGAGCCTGGACGCGTTCCGCGCCGCCGGCCTGGCCTGACCCTCACCCCGAACTCCGGAAAGGCAGTAGCGCCATGAGCGTCAACGTCCGCATCCCCACCATCCTGCGCACCTACACCGGCGGGCAGGCCGAGGTCTCCGCCGAGGGCGCGACCCTCTCCGAGGTCATCGAGTCCCTGGAGAAGAGCCACCCGGGCATCGCCGCCCGCGTCCTGGACGACCAGGGCAAGCTGCGCCGCTTCGTGAACGTCTACGTCAACGACGACGACGTGCGCTTCGAGGGCGGCCTGCAGGCGGCGACCCCGGACGGCGCCGGAGTCTCGATCATCCCGGCCGTCGCCGGAGGCTGAGCGGACGGGCGCGCCCCTCGGGGCGACGCCGACGCCACGGATACGCACAAACCAGAATTGCCCCCTCCGCTAATAAGCGGAGGGGGCAATTCTGGTTGGTTGGGCGCGGTAGAGTTGGGGAAGTCCCATCCGCTGTTCTTGCCCGCCGCATATGAGCGGGCCACCGGATGGTTGACATTGAGTCAACATGCAAGTGCGATATGGGCCTTTGGTGCCGGGATGTCAGGCCCGAGTTGCCCGGGAATATGCCAAATTTTCACTCTATTTCAATGTTTTCGCGTGTCCAGAATTCTCGTCGGAATGACCTGTTGCAGACAGCACCGGTGCGGATACATTCAGCCGCGGTCGAGGCGTTCCGGCGCAAGTTCTGACCCGGGTCCGCGAAGTGCGGATCTGCGCAAGGGCCAGTAATAGGGGAGTTAGGCATGGCTCAGGGCACCGTCAAGTGGTTCAACGCGGAGAAGGGCTACGGCTTCATCGCGGTCGACGGTGGTGCGGATGTGTTCGTCCACTACAGCGCCATCCAGATGGACGGGTACCGCACCCTTGAAGAGGGTCAGCGGGTCGAGTTCGAGATCTCGCAGGGCCAGAAGGGTCCGCAGGCGGACATGGTCAAGCTCGCACTCGGCTAGTCCCGGCGCGATCGACCACCGACGCAGCAGGTACACGTGCATACGAGGGGCTCACATCCTGGACACGGGATGTGGGCCCCTCGTGCGTGCCCGCCTCCCGCCAGGGCGTTCGCGGGGTCTTGCCCGAAGCCGCTTGCACTCGGAGGGGTCGAGTGCTAATCATTGGCGTTAGCACTCTCCGGGTGAGAGTGCTACTAAACGAGGACCGGGCCGGTGAGGCCCGCAGGGTCCGGCGGGAAGGAACCGCCTGACTCGCTGGCCGTCCGTCGCGGGCGCGGGCGCGGTCCGGAGCAATCCACCCCTGTCCGGGAGGACCACTTCAGATGGCCAAGATCATTGCGTTCAACGAGGAGGCCCGGCGCGGTCTCGAGCGTGGGATGAACCAGCTCGCCGACGCCGTCAAGGTCACCCTTGGCCCCAAGGGTCGCAACGTCGTCCTTGAGAAGAAGTGGGGCGCCCCCACGATCACCAACGATGGTGTCTCCATCGCCAAGGAGATCGAGCTCGAGGACCCGTACGAGAAGATCGGCGCCGAGCTGGTCAAGGAAGTCGCCAAGAAGACGGACGACGTCGCCGGCGACGGTACGACCACCGCCACCGTGCTGGCCCAGGCCCTCGTCCGCGAGGGTCTGCGCAACGTGGCCGCCGGCGCCAACCCGATGGCCCTCAAGCGTGGCATCGAGAAGGCCGTCGAGGCCGTCTCGGCCGCCCTGCTCGCGCAGGCCAAGGATGTCGAGACCAAGGAGCAGATCGCTTCCACGGCCTCCATCTCGGCCGCCGACACCCAGATCGGCGAGCTCATCGCCGAGGCGATGGACAAGGTCGGCAAGGAAGGCGTCATCACCGTCGAGGAGTCCCAGACCTTCGGTCTGGAGCTGGAGCTCACCGAGGGCATGCGCTTCGACAAGGGCTACATCTCGGCGTACTTCGCCACCGACATGGAGCGTATGGAGTCGGCTCTCGACGACCCGTACATCCTGATCGTCAACTCCAAGATCAGCTCGGTCAAGGACCTGCTGCCGCTCCTGGAGAAGGTCATGCAGTCCGGCAAGCCGCTGCTGATCATCGCCGAGGACGTCGAGGGCGAGGCCCTGTCGACCCTGGTCGTCAACAAGATCCGCGGCACCTTCAAGTCCGTCGCCGTCAAGGCCCCGGGCTTCGGTGACCGTCGCAAGGCCATGCTCGGCGACATCGCCATCCTCACGGGCGGCACGGTCATCTCCGAGGAGGTCGGCCTCAAGCTGGAGAACGCCGGTCTCGACCTGCTCGGCCGCGCCCGCAAGGTCGTCATCACCAAGGACGAGACCACCATCGTCGACGGTGCCGGTGACAGCGACCAGGTCCAGGGTCGCGTCAACCAGATCCGCGCCGAGATCGAGAACTCCGACTCGGACTACGACCGCGAGAAGCTCCAGGAGCGCCTCGCGAAGCTGGCCGGCGGCGTGGCCGTCATCAAGGCCGGTGCCGCGACCGAGGTCGAGCTCAAGGAGCGCAAGCACCGCATCGAGGACGCCGTTCGCAACGCGAAGGCGGCCGTCGAGGAGGGCATCGTCGCCGGTGGTGGCGTGGCCCTGCTGCAGGCCTCCTCGGTCTTCGAGAAGCTGGAGCTCACCGGTGACGAGGCGACCGGCGCCAACGCCGTGAAGCTCGCGCTGGAGGCCCCGCTCAAGCAGATCGCCGTCAACGGTGGTCTCGAGGGTGGCGTCGTCGTCGAGAAGGTGCGCAACCTGCAGATCGGTTGGGGCCTGAACGCCGCGACCGGCGAGTACGTCGACATGATCGCCGAGGGCATCATCGACCCGGCGAAGGTCACGCGCTCCGCGCTGCAGAACGCCGCGTCGATCGCCGCGCTGTTCCTGACGACCGAGGCCGTCATCGCCGACAAGCCCGAGAAGGCCGGCGCCGGCGCCCCGGGCGGCATGCCGGGCGGTGACATGGACTTCTGATCGGCCCCGGGCTGATCGGCTGTTCCGTACGCGTTCCGAGGGCGGTACCCCCAGCGGGGGTACCGCCCTCGGGCGTTCAGAACGTGGTGTCGAGGGTGCAGTCGAACGGGGGACGACGGCCGCGCCCGGTGCTTGGGACGGGGCCGCATCGGCAGGGTGAGTTTGGTTGACTCGGGGGCATGAGTGAGAGCAGCGCACCCTTCGTCAAGATCTGCGGGCTGAAGACCGCGCGCGACGTCGACGCGGCCGTCGAGGCCGGGGCCGATGCCGTCGGGTTCGTCTTCGCGCCCGGCAGCCCCCGCACGGTCGACGCCGCCCTCGCCCGTGAGCTCGCCGGGCGGGTGCCGGCGGGGATCCTCACGGTCGGGGTGTTCCGCGGGCAGCCGGTGGCGGAGGTCCGGCGGCTGACGGAGGAGAGCGGGGTGAGCTCCGTACAGCTGCACGGGGACGAGGGCCCCGAGTACTACGGGGAACTGCGCGCGGAGGGCCGTACGCTCATCCGCGCCACGGCCACCGCCGTCGCCGCCGTCGGGGAGTACGGCGAGGACCTGCTGCTGATCGACGCCCCCGATCCGGGCTCGGGCAAGCCGTGGAACTGGGCCTCGGCGGAGTTCACCGCGCCGCAGGGCCGCTGGCTGCTGGCGGGCGGGCTGATGCCGGGCAACGTGCGCGAGGCCGTGCTGACCACCGGGGCGTGGGGCGTGGACGTGTCCAGCGGGGTGGAGCGGGAGCGCGGGGTGAAGTCGCCGGAGCTGATCCGGGCCTTCATCGAGGCCGCGCGGGGCTGACCCCGGGTCCGGGCCCGGTCCTACGGTGCTTCGTGGAGCCGGGTGAGCAGGCCCATCAGCTGGCGCCGCTCGTCCGGGGTGAGGGGTGCCAGCAGTTCGGCGTTGGCCGCTTCGGCCAGGGCCGCGCAGCGGGCGAGCGCGGCCGCGCCCTCCGGGGTGATGGTGACGGCGTTCTTGCGGCGGTCGGCTGGGTCCGGGGTGCGCTCGACGAGGCCCGCCGCCTGGAGGTGGTTGAGGGCGCCGACCATGTCCTTGGGGTCGACGGCCAGTCGGCGGCCCAGGTCGGCCTGGGCGACGGGGCCGTATTCGGCGGTCGCGGCCAGCACCGCGTGGTGCATGAGCTTCAGCCCCTCCGCGTCGATCGCGTCGGCGACCAGGCCCCGGCCGCGCGCCGCGACGCGGCCGATGAGCCAGGTCGGCAGGGACTGGATGCGCTGGAGGGCTGGGGTCATGGGTCCAGCCTATCCAAAAATTCATTGGACTCTCCCACGATTCTCCCCTTATCGTTGGGGAACCCAATGAAATGGATCGGGAGGTCCTGTGCTGCGCATCCGCCATGAGGTCAACGGTGGGCCCGAGGTGCTGTTCGCCGAGGAGGCCGACCGGCCGCGAGCGGGGGCGGGCGAGCTGCTGGTCCGGGTCGAGGCGGTCGGGGTGACGCTGCCCACCGTGCGCAAGGTCCGGGAGGGCGGCGAGCCGGTCTCGTTCGGCGGCGAGATCGCCGGGGAGGTCGTCGCCACGGGGGCGGGGGTGACCGCCTTCGCCGTCGGAGAGCGGGTCACCGGGCTGTGTTTCGCCGACGCCTACGCCGAGTTCGCGGTCCTGGACGCCGCGATGGCTTCCCGGATCCCGGACGGCGCGAGCGCCGTGGAGGCGGTCGCGCTGGTCCGCAGCGGGCTGGTGGCGCGTGGCGTCTGTGAGGCCGCGCGCGTGGAGCCCGGCGAGTCGGTCCTGGTCACGGCGGCGGCCAGCGGCGTGGGCACCCTCGCGCTCCAGTACGCCAAGGCCTGCGGGGCGGGGCGCGTCGTCGCCGCCGTCGGCAGCGCCGCCAAGGCCGGGTTCGTCCGCGGCCTGGGCGCCGACGAGGTGGTCCTGTACGAGGACGCCGACTGGGGCGGCCCGTACGACGTGATCCTCGACGGTGTCGGCGGCGACCTGCTCGGCCCCGCCGTGCGCGCCCTGGCGACGGGCGGCCGGCTGGTGGCCTTCAGCTCCGGCGGCGGCACGGTGGAGGCGTACGAACTCCTGGTCCGCGGCGCCTCGATGATCGGCTTTCAGATGCGGGCCATCGCCGCCGGCAAGCCCGAACTGTACGACCGCTGGCTGCGCGAGCTCTGGCAGATGCGCGACGCGGGCACTCTGCGCACCGCCGTGCACGAGGTGATCCCCCTCGCCGAAGCCGCCCGGGCCCACGACGTGATCGAGCGGCGCCGCAACCTCGGCAAGGTCGTCCTCGCTCCCTGATCCGCGGAGGGCGGCCCCGGGCGGCTATCCCTAGCGACCGTTACAGATCTTGTGTTAGGTTCATTCTGTAGTGATCGTTAGAGAATCTTGGGGGGAGCAGTCATGGGCAAGACCGCACTGGTCACGGGCGGCAGCAGGGGAATCGGCCGGGCCGTCGCCGAGCGGCTCGCGGCCGACGGCGCCGAGGTCGTGCTGACGTACGCGAACGACGAGGCCGCGGCCCGCGAGACCGTGGAGCGGATCCGCAAGGACGGCGGCCGGGCCCACGCCCTGCGGGCGGAGCTCGGCCGGCACGGGGACGCGGCCGCGCTCTGGGCGGCGTACGACGGGCTGGAGCTCGGCGGAGTGGACATCCTCGTCAACAACGCCGGGATCGGGCTGGCGATTCCGCTCGGCTCGGTCACCGAGGAGGACTTCGACCGGGTCTTCGCGGTGAACGTGCGCGCACCGTTCTTCCTCGTCCAGGAGGGCCTCGGCAGGCTGCGCGACGGCGGCCGGATCATCAACGTCTCCAGCGGCGCCGCCCGCATCGCCATGCCGGACGCGATCGCGTACGGGCCCACGAAGGGGGCCCTCGACACCCTGACCCTGAACCTCGCCAAGGCGCTCGGCCCGCGCGGGATCACGGTCAACTCCGTCGCCCCCGGGATCGTCGACACCGACGTCAACGCCGACTGGCTGCGCGGCAACGCGGACGCGCAGGCGTACGCCGCGTCGATCGCGGCGCTCGGCCGGGTCGGCCGGCCCGAGGACATCGCCGACGTCGTGGGCTTCCTCGCCTCCGACGCGGCGCGCTGGGTCACGGGCCGGGTGGTGGACGCCACGGGCGGCGCGGCCCTGTAGACCGGGCCGATAGTCGCCATGTGGAGTCATGTGATTACTCTGAGCGAGAATCGAAGTGTGACTCGGGGCGGGATGGGCAGCCCACAAGCATGGACTCGGACAAGCTCGGATGGCTGCGGCGCCTGATGCGCCGCCTCGCTCCAGGGGACGGCGGCGGTGGCGTGGCGGTGTTCACGCCCCGCCGCGCCCCCGTCTTCACCGCCGACTTCACCTCGGAGGCCCAGTGGGTCGCCGGCCGCTCGTGGGCGTATCCCGACGGCGGCCCGGTCAACCCGGGCGACAACAAACTCGACCACCTCGTCACCGACCCCGCCTACAGCCGCGGCGGCGTCTTCCGGGCGACGCTGCGCCCCGACGGCAACTGGGACAGCGGGCTGCTCACCACCGAGGGCAGCGACGAGGGCTTCATGGTGCGCACCGGCGACGTGCTGGAGGCCCGGGTGAAACTGCCGGCGCAGCGCGGGGCCTGGCCGGCGATCTGGACCTGGCGGGACGGCGGTCAGGAGATCGACGTCTTCGAGTACCACCCCGACAACCCGGACCTGCTGGAGCTCTCGAACCACGTCCGCGAGGCGCACCGCTACCACCGCGACCCGTCGGTGCGGCCGGGCGGATGGGTCGACGTGAAGGTCGAGTTCGGGCGGAACTCGGTCGTCTGGTGGATCAACGGCGCACGCGTCTTCAGCGACGGAAGGGGCGTGGGCCGCGCCTGGCACGCGTACCTGATCGTCAACCTCTCGGTGTCGGCGGGCCGGTACCACCCGGCGCCGGAGCCGGGCGTGACGGAGATGTCGTACGAGGTCTCGCAACTGCGCGTGTACCGCCGCTAGGCGGGGCCGCGGGCGGGCCTCCTCCTAGCCGTTCCACGTCTTGAACGTGACGGCGGCGTCCCCTTCGCCCTCCCACCGGACGTCGATGTCCACCTGGTCGATCCGCCCGTACGAGGGCGGGACGATGCTCAGGTGGGACTGCTGCTCGCCCTCGCTCAGGCGGGCCTGGGTGCCGGGGAGGGCGGTGAGCCAGGCGTGGACATCGGACCGGGGCATGCGGAAGGTCCCGGTCCATGCCGTCGCGAAGGCGCTGCTGTCGATCTCCGTGCAGTCCTCGGCGCCCGTACCGGCCGGGAGCCGCCAGCCGATGCTCTTCAGGGCCTTCGCGCAGGGGGCCGGGCGGCTCTCGGTCTTGATCGGCTGGAAGAACTGGACGATCCAGACGAGCGGAGGCCCGACCACCAGGAGCGCGGCCGCGGCGATCAGCCACTTCGCCCACCGGGGCATCGGCCGGGAGGGGGCGGGGGGTTGCCAGGAGGCGCCCCATGCCGCTGCCCCCGGGTGCTGCCCCGCGTCCGCCGTGTCCGCCGTGTCCGCCAAGTCCCCCATGCCCGCCAGCCCCTCGAAGATTTGAATGTGTTCAAGATTCTCGCACGGCGGAGCGAGCCCTGGATCCACATCCGGGCCGACACCGGTTCCCTGAGGGGCTGGTGGCCGACTGTCAGACGCCCCCGAAGCCCGCGGTCTTCCCGTCCGCCTCGATGGACTCCACGCCCGGCATCGCGCGCAGGGCGACGACCTGGCCGGGGCTGAGCCGGGCGGCGAAGCCGTTCATGGCGTGGCGGAAGACGTGCACGGGGGTGGCCCCGACCCACCGCGCCACGGTGGCCGGGTCGACGTCCTTCCGTACGGTGACGATGTACGTGGGGTTGTCGACGGAGGCCGTGTGGGGCGCGGGTTCTGGCACGGCGGCGGTGGCCGCGGACAAGGGCAGGGCGGCGACGGCGGCCAGTACGGCGGCGGCCACGGGCAGGGCTCGGCTCAGACGGTTGCGCATGGGGGGAGGCCATCACGCGCGGCGGGGCCGGTCAACGACGCCCGCGGGTGTGGCGGGGGCACGGGGGAGCGCACCGGCCGTGCGCCCCCTGATACGGGTGCGGGCCGTACGGGTGATCTTGCCGGGGCGGTCACGGGCGGTGCGGTCCGGGGCGCGGCCTTGACGGCAGAGGAGGATTTTCCTTTCTGCGGTTTGTGGGACATGCCGTGTTGACGTACTCCCAGGCGATCGCCCACGCGAGGGGCGGTGGTTCAAGCGGCTTTGCCGTGGCACCGATGGAAGTGAGGGCCGCACCCGCGGAAGCACACGGTGTCGCGGGTGCGGCTCACCCACACCACACGTCCACTCCGTCAGGGAGTTCCTTCCATGCGCCTGCTCGCACGCCTGGCCACCGCCGCGCTCCTCACCGTCCCCACGGTCACGGCCGGAACGGCCTCCGCCGCCGCCCCGGAGCCGACGCCGGCGCCGCTGATGACGGCCGCCAACGCGGTGCCCGGCCAGTACATCGTGACCCTGGAGAAGGGTCAGGACGCGGCGAAGCTCGTGCAGCGGCTCGGCCTGAAGGCCTCGTTCGTCTACACCTCGGCGCTGAACGGCTTCGCGGTCCCGCTGACCCCGCTCCAGCTGACGCTCGTCCGCAACACCCTGGGGGTCAAGGCGGTCGAGGAGGACGCCGCGATCCAGTCCGTGCCGCAGCCGACCAGGACGCCGGGGCTGCGGGCGCCGTCCAATTCCTGGGGTCTGGACCGCATCGACCAGAAGAACCTGCCGCTCGACAACAACTTCACCGTCCAGGGCAACGGCGCCGGGGTGACCGCGTACATCCTCGACTCCGGCATCGACTTCGCGCACGACGAGTTCGGCGGACGCGCCAAGCCCGGCTTCGACGCCCTCAACGACGGGCGCAACGGCCAGGACTGCCATGGGCACGGCACGCACGTCGCGGGCACGGTCGCGGGCAGGACGTACGGGGTGGCGCGCAAGGCGAACCTGGTCAGCGTCCGCGTCCTCGGCTGTGACGGCAAGGGCACCTGGTCGGGGATCATCGCGGGCATGGACTGGGTGGCCAAGAACGCCAAGCAGCCGGCCGTCATGAACGGCTCCCTGGGCGGGGACAAGTCGGACGCGGTCAACAACGCCGCGACCGCGGTCTCCGACGCGGGTGTCCTGCCGGTCATCGCGGCGGGCAACTCCGCGAAGGACGCCTGCTTCATCTCACCCGCGTCCGCCGCGCGCGTGATCACCGTCGCCGCGTCCAACCAGTGGGACGAGGAGTCCGACTTCTCCAACTACGGCTCGTGCGTCTCCCTCTACGCACCTGGGCAGGCCATCGTCTCCGCGAAGCTCGGCGGCGGCAGCGTGGCCCTCGACGGGACGTCGATGGCCGCGCCGCACGTAGCCGGTGTGGTCGCCCTCTACAAGCAGGCACACCCGACCGCGGACCCGGGGGAGCTCAACGAGTTCCTGGACTCCGAGTCCACCAAGGACGTCCTGGCCAGCATCAGCAAGAGCAGCCCGAACACGCTGCTGTACACCGGCGGCATCTGACCCGGACCGGGTGACCGGTCCCCCGGCGGGCGCGCCAACTAGGCTGCGCCCAGGGGGGATCATGGACAACCACACATCCCAGGGCGCGCGGTGGCTGCCGCGGGCCCTGTTCGTCGTCGGCGTGGCGGTCGCCGCCGTGGCCGCGCTGTACCTCGTCCTGCTCGGGCACATGGCGTTCGTCGACTGGACCCGGGGCACGGGCCGGCTGCTGCTGTGCACCCCTGTCCTGGTGCTCGCCGCGTACGTGCTGCTGGCGCGCGGGCGCCGCGCCGCCAAGGGCGCGCTGGTCTGGTGCCTCGCCGCGGGCCTCGCACTGGCCGCGCTGTGGCCCGCCTGGCAGGCGTACGAGTCGATGCGCGGCCCGCAGGCGTACGTGTGGACCTGGTGGCAGCGGGAGAAGCCGGAGTCGGCCCGGCCGATCGGAGCCTGGCTGCGCCCGTCGTCGGGGCTCGTACGGGTCCGTGCGGACGGCCTGTACCTCTACGACAGCGGAGGCCGCTCGGGCGGAGGCCTGGGCCCGAGCGAGGGCGTCACCTTCTGCGCCGTGAGCCGGACCATCCCCGAAGGCATCGGGCTGGTCGCCGGCTCGCGGACCCCGGACGGGTGCGGGGCGCAGGTGCTGGCCGTGGACCTGAAGGACGGCGAGAAGCTGTGGGCCAAGGACCGCCCGGCGGCGCCGGGCCGGGACACGGACGAGGTGCCCGTGGCCGCGGTGGGCGATACGGCCGTCGCCGTGACGGACGGCGCCCTCCTCGGACTGGACCTGCGCGGGGGTGACGAACGCTGGCGGGTGCCGGTACCGGCCGGCTGCCGGGTCCGCGCGCTCGACGGAGCCGCCGACCGGGTGCTGTACGTCGAGGACTGCCGCGGGGGCGGCTCGGCGCGGCTCATCGCGCTGGACGCGCGGACCGGCACCCCGGCCTGGCAGAGCCCGCTGCGCACCGCGGGACCGTCGGCGCAGGTGCGGATGCTCTCGGCGCAGCCGGTCGTCCTGCGCGCCGGGGGCTCGGTGCTGCTGTTCGACGATGCCGGGCGCGAGCGGGGTGCGGTGCCGGTGGCCGGGCCGCAGGAGGACCTGACCGCGGAGCCCGCACCGGTGGTGAGCGGCGACCTGCTGATCACCCCGGTGAAGGGCAGGGTCCCGGGGGTCTCCGCGTACTCCGTGCTGGACGGTAAGCGCGTCTGGCACGCGGAGCTCGACGGCGCGACGGTCCTCGGGCTCGTGCGGGGCCGGGACCCGGGCGGGGTCGACGTGGTGACGTCGACCGCTGCGCGGACGCACCTGTGGCACCTGGACGGGACCACGGGCAGGCCGAAGGCCGAGCCGACGATCCTGCGCGAGGTCCCGCTGGGCAGGCGGTTCGAGATCTACCCGCAGGGCCCCGAGGGCTACACGTTCGTGAACCTGGACCCGGCCGGCGAACTGCCCTCGTACGTGGCCCTGGCGCGGGTCAGAGGCTGGTGACGAACGCCGCCCAGGCGGCGCCCCGGAAGGTGAGGTGAGGGCCGTCCGGGACCTTGGAGTCCCGGACGGGCACCAGGTCGGGGTGCCCGTCGGCCACTTCGAGGCAGTCGCCGCCGTCACCACCGCTGTGGGTGGACTTCCGCCAGGTGGCCATCTCCAGGCAGTTGCCGCCGTCGCCGGCGCTGTAGCTGGATTTGTGCCACGTGGCCGCTGACAGGTCGTACTCAGGCGTGCTGGTCATGTTCGTAATCCTCCGCCACCGACTCGATCATGGCCAGGGACTTGCGCGGTGACAGCGCGTTGGCCGTGAGGAGATCGTAGGTCAGGGTGTGGTGCGCAACCGTGGCCGGATCATCGAACAGCTGGCCTGTGCCCATGCCTTGGACGTAGGAGAGCGGGGGAGCGTCCTCGAAGGACATCTGCTTGAGGGGGCCCAGCAAACCCGCATGCATACCCGCGCTGAACGGCAGCACCTGCACGATGATCCGGTGCGACCGGATCAGCGCCGCGATGTGGCGCAGCGCCTCCGCCAGTACCGTCGGATCCTCCCCCGCTCGGCGAAGGACGGCCTCGTCCAGGACACACCAAAACAGCGGGGTTGTTGGATCATTGAGCAGCGCGGCCCGAGCCAGCCGATTCGCGACCAGCTCGTCGATGGTCTCCTCCGTGGCTGTCGGCTGGTACGCGCGGAAGACCTCGCGCGCATAGGCCTCCGTCTGGAGCAGGCCCGGGATGATCAGCGGCGCGTACTCGCGGATGGCCTTCGCCAGACCTTCGGCTTCCGCCGCGTCTGCGATGTGGTCCGGGTACTTGGACTTGGCCGCCGCCCCGCAGTTGCGGGTGAAGAACCCGCCCGTGTCGAGGATCTCGTCCAGTTGCCGCGCGAATTCGAGGTGCATGCGCCGCGTGCCCGCTTCGAGCTGGCCGATGAACGAGCCGCTGACGAAGAGGGGTTCGCCCAGTTCGGCCTGGCTGAGTCCGGCGCGTTCGCGGGCGACGCGGAGTTCGGCGCCGAGGAGGGCGCGTGGAGAGGCGGAGGGGTCGAGGTTCTTGCCTGCCATGGCAACTCCCTGGCCAACAGGTGGGGTTGTTTCGGGTCCGTCCTTGAAAGGCTAGCGAGCGCGTCGCCACTCTGTGTGAAGAAGCTGGATACGCAGAGTAGAAAGGTGACATGTCATGGTCCTCACTCCACAGGAGCGCATGCAGGCGGCCGAAGAAGCCGTCCAGCAGCTGAGGGAGTCCCTGGCCGGGGTCGGGGTGCTGTTCCCCTCGCTCGACGTGGAGCGGGTCTCGGCCGCCGGTACGTACGGCCTGCCCCTCGTGGACCTGGGCCGCTGCAACCTGGACACCGCCCTTCGCCTGGCCGCCGTGCTCCACGAGCGGGCGGCGGGCGCGTGAGCGGGGCGGTCGACGCGGCCGAGTTCGCCTTCGAGCTCGGCTGGCGGCTGCGCGGCCTGGAGACCGCGCTTGCGCCGCGCGGGGCCTCCGGGCCGACGGCCGGGAGCCCGCAGCAGCCGCCTCCGCCGCCCGGGTGGCTGCGGTTCACGCTGGTGCACTGCCCGGTCGAGGGGTATCCGGGCTACGACGATCCGCGCTACGAGGGGCTCCGGGCGGACCCGCCGCAGGGGTGTGCGGTCGAGGACCTCGGCGGGTGCCTCGGGCTGCGGTGCGAGCGGCCGGGCGGGCGGCTGCTGGACGCGGTCGCGGAGCTGTGCGCGGAGGTCCGTACCCGGTACGGGCTGCTGATGACCGGCCTCGGCATCGACCGGCTGTGGGAGTGGGCCGAGGACGGTACGGACGGCTGGGGGGCCGAGATCGTCGGGCAGCTGCTGCTGATGGCGGCCGAGCGGGGACCGAAGCTCGGCTACGGAGTGGACGACCTGGCCCGCTTCCTTCGGGAGGCCGCCGTCCTCCCTGCGACACAAAGGGGATGAATCATCGTCATGTGTGACAAATCACATCACCCTCCTTAGTCTCTGGTCCGGCACCGAGTGAATGGACCATCAGATGAGACGACGGCTTTCGGCGATCACCGCGGCCGGTGTGGCCGCGATCCTCGCGCTGGGATGCGGCACCGCCGCTGCCGGGACGGGGAATCCGGACGGCGGCAACGGCAACGCGCAGTGCGCACCGGGCGTGCCCGTGGGGCCGGAAGGGGAGAAGTTCTACGATCCCCCGTCTCCGCTGCCCGAGGGTGAGCACGGCGACCTGATCTGGGCCCGGCGGGTGAACGCGCCCGACGGGGCGCGGGCCTGCCGGATCCTGTACCTCTCGACCCTCCAGTCCGGTACCCCGGTCGCCGTCTCGGGGATCGTGGCCTGGCCCGACGCGCCCGCGCCGCGCAACGGCCGCAACGTGGTGGCCTGGGCCCACGGAACGGTGGGCGGGCCGCGCATGTGCGCGCCTTCGGCGGTGCCGAACCCGGCCGTCGACCTGGTCGACTACTTCACGTACGAGAGCCCGTTCGGCATCGACGTGGGCGTCCCGGCGCTGACGGAGTTCCTCGGCTCCGGCGACGTCGTGGTCGGTACCGACTACCAGGGCCTGGGCACGCCCGGCGTGCACCAGTACGTCGTCGGCGCGACGGAGTCGAACAACGTCCTGGACTCCGTCCGGGCGGCGCGCCAGATCACCGACACCCACGCGAACAACAAGACCGCGGTGCTCGGCTGGTCCCAGGGCGGCGGCGCGGCGCTGTTCGTCGGCCAGAACGTCCGCTCGTACGCCCCCGAGACCCAGCTGGTCGGCGTCGCGGGACTGGCGCCGGCGGCCGACCTCGGACCGCAGTTCGAGGGCCTGGTGCCGCCCGGTCCGACGGACGCCACCGCCCCGTCGCACACGGCGGCGCTGCGGGTCAACGTCTACCGGGGCTTCCTGGCGGCGTACCCGGAGCTGAAGGCGACCGACGTGCTGAAGCCGGCCGGGCTGGAGGCGCTCCAGGGCGACGGGGTGGCGTGCATCGAGCACTTCTCCGACGTCATCCAGAACAACGTGGGCAACGTCGGGCAGCTCGACACGCTGTTCAAGCCGGTGCTGGAGGTGCCGCGCGCCTGGTACCAGCGCTTCCACGAGAACACCCAGGGGTACGTCACCACGGTGGCGCCGGTGCTCGTGATGCAGGGGACGGCGGACACCGTCATCAACCCGAACTCGACCACCCAGTACGTGCGCCGGGCCTGCCAGTTCAGCCAGCCCGTGCAGTACACGACGTACCAGGGCGCGACGCACCAGACGATCCCGGTCGTCGCCGAGCAGCAGTACCTGGGCTGGATCGCGGACCGCTTCGCGGGCCGTCCGGCGCCGTCCAACTGCTGACCTGAGGAGCGGACCGCTCCCGGCCGGTGCGCCCGCCGGCCGGGAGCGGTCGTGCGTGCGGGGTCAGCTGCCGACGGGGACCGGGGCCGCGGTGTCGGTTCCGGTTCCGGTTCCGGTTCCGGTCGCCGGGGCGGCGGCGGGGGCCGTCTGCTCGCCGGGGCCGGGGCCGGTGTTCAGGTCGGTCAGCATCTGCCGGGTGAAGCCGAAGAAGTACGTGGCGACGAAGCCGGTCAGGTAGCCGACCGCCAGCCCGCCCGCGTAGATCGCGATGGTGGCCCCCATCCCGGACTTGCCGTCGAGCAGCGGGAACAGGGCCCAGCCCGAGGGGCCGATGGCGGTGGAACCGAAGGCCACGCCCAGCTGGTTGAAGAGGCCGACGAAGGCCCCGCCCGCCGCGCCGCCCACGCAGGCGGTGACGAAGGGGCGGCCCAGCGGCAGGGAGACCCCGTAGATCAGGGGTTCGCCGACGCCCAGGAAACCGGCCGGGAGCGCGGACTTGATGGTCGTACGGATGGACGGGTTGCGCGGGAGGCGGTAGTAGACCGCGATGGCCGCGCCGACCTGGCCCGCGCCCGCCATGGCGAGGATGGGCAGCAGGACGGTGTAGCCGGACTCCTGGATGAGCGTGGTGTGGATCGGGATCAGGGCCTGGTGCAGGCCCAGCATCACCAGCGGGAGGAAGAGCCCGCCGAGGACGAGGCCCGCGAAGGCGCCGCCGGTGGCGAGGAGCCAGTTGGCGAAGGAGCCGATGGCGGTGGAGACCTCACCGGCGAGGAACATCAGGCCGAAGAGGGTGACCAGGCCCGAGACCAGCACGGTGAGCGTGGGCGTGACCAGGACGTCCAGGGTCTCCGGGACCCACTTGCGGCACCACCTCTCCACCTGCACGGCGAGCAGTGCGGCGGCGAGCGCGCCCAGCACACCGCCCTGGCCGGGGGAGAGCTGCTGGCCGAAGGCGTCGATCTTGGCGACGCCCGGGAAGACGATGATCGCGGCCACGGCGCCGCCGAGGACCGGCGTACCGCCGAACTCCTTGGCCGTGTTGTAGCCGACGAACACCGCGATCAGGGACATGAACCCGGACGCGATGGCGGCGAGCGCGGGGACGACCGCCGGCAGCCAGCCCAGGTTCGTCAGGAGGCCGTTGAGGCCCGCGATGATGCCGCAGCCGATCAGCGCGGGGATCAGCGGGACGAAGATGTTCGCGATGCGGCGCAGGAACAGCTTGAAGGGCGTGGCGTTCCGGGCCTTGCGGGCCTCCTTCATCGCCGCGCCCTGGGCGGCGAGTCCGTCCGCGGTGACGGCGGGGGTCTGTGGAGTTGCCGAGCGGGCTTCCGCGACGAGCGCCTCGAACTCCGGGGTCACCCGGGCGACGGCGCCCGGACCCAGCACGATCTGGTAGGTGTCGTCCTCGACGACGCCCAGCACGGCGGGGACGGCCTTGAGCGCCTCGTCCTGGACGAGCGAGCGGTCGCGCAGGCCGATGCGCAGGCGCGTCATGCAGTGCGCGATGGAGGTGATGTTGTCCGGGCCGCCGACCAGAGGAAGGATCGCGGCGGCTGTGGCGCGGTTCTTGTCCGTGGGCATGGTGGGGTTCGCCTTGCTGCTCGGGGTCAGCGGGTGGGGGACTGCGGGGTGGTCCGGGTCCCGGGCTGGCTTGCGGCCTGGCTTGCGGGCTCGCTTCCGGTCCGGGCCAGGGCGGCTCGGAGGTGGCCCTGGGCGGCGGAGAGCAGGCCGGCCGCGGTGGGGCCGTCGACTCCGCCGAGGATGACGAGGATCGCGTTCTTGACCTCGCCGTCGGTGGCGGTCAGCGCGGCCTCGATCTCCGCGTCGGGCGCGCCGGTGGCCAGCGCGACGATGCGGCGGGAGCGGGCGCGCAGCTTCTCGTTCGAGGCGCGCACGTCGACCATGAGGTTCCCGTACGTCTTCCCGAGGCGGATCATCGTCACCGTCGAGATGAGGTTCAGTACGAGCTTCTGCGCGGTGCCCGCCTTGAGGCGGGTGGAGCCGGTGAGGAGCTCGGGCCCGACGACCACCTCGATGCCGTGCTCGGCGGCGGCGGCGAGCGCGGAGCCGGCGTTGCAGGACAGCCCCAAGGTGAGCGCGCCCCGGGTACGGGCGAACTCGACGGCGCCGATCGCGTACGGGGTGCGGCCGGAGGCGGAGATGCCGATCACGGTGTCGTCGGCGGTCAGGGCGAGGGCGGTCAGGTCCGCCGCGGCCAGCTCCGCGGAGTCCTCGGCGCCCTCGACGGCCTGGACCATGGCGGAGGGGCCGCCCGCGATCAGGCCGATGACCTCGGAGGGGTCGGTGTTGAAGGTCGGCGGGCACTCGCTGGCGTCCAGCACGCCGAGCCGCCCGGCCGTGCCGGCGCCCGCGTAGACGAGCCGGCCGCCACGGGCCATGCGTACGGCGATCCCGTCCACGGCGGCGGCGATCCGCTCCAGCTGCCCGGCGACGGCGGCCGGGACGGTGGCGTCCTCGGCGTTCATGATGCGGGCGATCTCAAGGGTGGACAGCCGGTCGATCCCGGCCAGCTCGGGGCGGAACGCCTCCGTGGTCAAGGAGTCGAGCTGGGCGCGGAGTTCGGCGTGGGCGGTCATGGGCGGGGCTCCTCCTGGCGCGTGGAGCGCTTGCTGGTGGGGGCGGTGGCGGAGTGCCGGGGCGCGAGCGCCTCGTAGGAGGCGGCCAGGGCGGGCGCGGCGGTCTCGTACGTCCGCTGCGCGACGCCGACGAACAGGCAGTCGACGACGAGCAGCTGGCTGGTCCGGCTGGACATGGCCGCCGGGCGCAGCCGGCTCTCGCGGGCGGCGGAGGTGGCCAGCACGTGGTCGGCGTAGTGGGCGACGGGGGCGTTCGGGCGGCCGGTGACGGCGATGGTCGTCGCGCCGCGCTCGAAGGCACGGCGCAGCGGCTCGATCACGTCGCCGGTGGTCCCGGAGTGGGTGACGGCGACGGCCACGTCGCCGGGGCGGAGCTGGACGGCGTTGGTGACGGCGAGGTGGGGGTCGGTGTGGGCGTGGGCGATGAGGCCGATCCGCAGCAGTTTCTGGGCGAGGTCCTGGCCGACGAGGGACGACGCGCCGACGCCGTAGACGTCGATGCGGCGGGCCGTGGCGAGGGCGTCGACGGCGGCGGCCAGCTGGCCGAGGTCGAGGCCCGCGGCGGTGTCGGCGAGGGTCTGGGCCTCCTCGTGGGCCAGCTTCGCGACCACCTCCGCGAGGGGGTCGTCGACGGCTATGTCCACGGTGACGGCGGGGGCCGCGCCGGACTCCTGCTGGGCGGCGAGGGCGGCGAGCGCCAGGCGCAGGTCGCGGTAGCCGGGGTAGCCGAGGAGGCGGGCGGTGCGGACGACGGTGGCCTCGCTGGTGCCGGTGTGGGCGGCGAGTGCGGAGACGGTGAGCCTGGCGCAGCCGGCGGGGTCGGAGGCGACGGCTTCGGCGACGGCCTGCATGGAGCGGGTCATGGAGGGGCCGAGGCTGCGGACGCGGGCGCGGAGGGCGGCGGGGGCCGGGGCGGGGGGCGCGTCGAGTGCCGGGTCGAGTGCCGGGTCGGCGGGGGTGAAAGTTTCTTTCGCTGACTTGCTCACGGCTGAAATCTATTTTCAGGGGTGGGGGGTGGTCAAGACGCCATAAGGCATCGGCGCGAGGGGACTTGGGGGCCGGGGAAAGAGGCCCTTCGTCTCGGGCACCCCACGGGTTCACAATGGGGCCATGGACCACGCGACCCCCCTGGAGCAGGCGCTGCACGCCGCCCGTGCCCTTGTACTCGCCGATCTCGTCGCGGGCGAGGTCGCCGAGGCCGATGTCGTCTCCCTCGTGGAGGACTCGGTCACGCACCGCCGCTGGTGGGTGGAGCAGTGGCCCGAGGGGGTCGACTACCTCGCCGGACTCGTCGCCCAGGACGTGCAGGACGCGCTGCTGGAGAAGTACGGGCGCTGGCCGCTGTGCCCGGTGTGCGCGCACGGCGACCCGCACGCGCTGGACGTCGACCCGGAACTCGGCCCCGATCCGCACTGGGTGTGCTCGGAGGCGGGCGTCAGGGTGGCGGCCGTCGGCGGGCTCGGCCCCGTCTTCGGCCGGCGGTGAGGCGCCGGTGACGGTGTACATCGACCCGCCGACCTGGCCGGGGCACGGCCGGATGTGGTCGCACCTGGTCAGCGACGTCTCGTACGAGGAGCTGCACGCCTTCGCGGCGGGCATCGGGTGCCCGCCGCGGGCGTTCGAGCGGGACCACTACGACGTGCCGTCGCACCGCTACGCGGACGCGGTGGGGGCAGGGGCGGTGGAGGTCGGCAGCAAGGAGCTCGTCCGGCGGCTGACGGAGGCGGGCCTGCGGAGGCCGAAGGGGCGGGCCGCGCCGTAGTCGGTGCCCTGGCCGGTGTCTGGCCGGGCGGTGGTCGGGGCTGGGTGTGTCCCTGCCGGACCGGGTTGGTTTGCCGCGCGGCGGCGTGCCGTTTCGTCTGCGGCGCCGTTGCTTCCGGCCCCGGGCTGCGCCCGGGTTCGCCTCAAGCGCCGGCGGGGCTGGGGTGGTGGGCCGGTCGGGCACCATCCAGCCTCGCCGGCGATTGAGGCGCGGGGGTCTGGGGCGGAGCCCCAGGGGGCCCGGCGGAGCCGGGGTCGCTTGCGCGGCGGCGGCGCGGACGAAGCCGGTCCGGGCGGGCTGCTTCAGCCCCGCCGGCGATTGAGGCGCGGGGGTTCGGGGGGCGGCCCCCGGCAGTGGTGTCGCGCCGGGGCGGCGTCAGCGGGGGGTGAGGGTGGTCGTCGCGTGGGTCGGGGAGTGGGTGATGACGCGGGACGCGTGCGGCGGGGTGCGGCGGTCCAGCCGGAGGGCCATCGCGGTGAGGCCGATCGCGGTGAGCGTCATCGCCGCGCCCGCCCAGGCGGTGGCGGAGAAGCCGAGTCCGGCGTCGATGACGGTGCCGCCGAGCCACGGCCCACCGGTGTTGCCGAGGTTGAACGCCGCCGTGGTGGTGGCTCCGGCCAGGGTGGGGGCGGCGCCGCCGATGTTGAACATCCGGGCGTTCAGCGCCGGGGCGGTGAAGAAGGCCGAGACGCCGAGCAGGAACGACAGCGCGACGGCCGCCACCGGGACGGGGGCCAGCAGGGCCAGCGCCGTCAGGAAGACGGTCGAGGCGGTGATGCCCCAGATCATCACGCCGAACAGGTGCGCGTCCGCGACCCGCCCGCCGATGGTGGTGCCGACC
This sequence comes from Streptomyces sp. NPDC028314, assembly GCF_055565795.1. Lineage (NCBI taxonomy): Bacteria > Bacillati > Actinomycetota > Actinomycetes > Kitasatosporales > Streptomycetaceae > Streptomyces > Streptomyces sp. NPDC028314. The sequence goes on along the minus strand of NZ_JBVHTP010000014.1, from coordinate 107,692 downwards.
AGCGCGCCCACCCCGAAGAGGCCCAGGATCCACGGCACCCAGCCGGAGTCCAGCCCGGCCACGTCCGTGAGCAGCGGTGACAGGTAGCTGAACGCGCAGAAGACGCCGCCCGCGGCGAGCGCGGTGATGCCGATGGACAGCCACACCTGCCGGTCGCGGTAGATCCGCAGCTCCCGTCCGATCTGCGGCCGCCGGTCGGGCAGCGGGATCTTCGGGATCAGCGCCAGGATGCCGACGAGGGCGACGGCGGAGGCCGCGCCGACCGACCAGAACGCGGAGCGCCAGCCGAGGTGCTCGCCGAGGAAGGCGCCGGCGGGGACGCCGAGGACGTTGGCGATGGAGAGGCCGCCGATCATCACGGCCATCGCGCGGGCCCGCTGGTCCTTGTCGACCATGGCGATCGCGACGGCGGCGCCGACGGCCCAGAAGCCCGCGCAGGCGAGGGCCGAGACGACGCGGGAGGCGAAGAGCAGCTCGTACGAGGGCGCCAGCGCGCCCGCGACCTGCCCGAGGCCGAAGAGGCTGATGAGGGAGACGAGGGTGGTGCGGCGCGGGAGGCGCAGGGTGGCCACGGCCAGCAGTGGCGCCCCGACGACCATGCCGATCGCGAAGGCGGATATGAGCAGGCCCGCCCGGGGGATCGTGACGCCCATGTCCTCGGCGATGGGTGGGAGGAGCCCGGAGAGCATGAATTCGCTGGTCCCGAGGGCGAAGACGGACAGGCCGAGGACGTAGACGGCGACGGGCATGCGGGATCGTGCGGAGTCTGCGGGCATGCCAGTCACAAACCACCGCGAACGTGATCTCATTCCCCGGCGTCGGTGAGCGCGACCAGCTCGGCGGCGAGGTTGCGGCGCGCGCGGGCCTCCCAGTGCGTGGTGCCGTACGGGGTGCGGAAGAGCCGGGGCAGGCCGAGGAGCTGGCTCAGGACGGCGGCGCGGCCCGCGCGGAAGGCGTCGTCCGGGACGAACCCGTACTCGGCGCGTACGGCGGCGGTGTAGGCGGCGTACGCGTCCGGGGTCCCGGCGAGCACGGCGAGGTCGGCGTCGCAGAGGGCCTCGCCGTTGGTGTCGCCCGGGGCCGGGTCGTGGGTGACGGTCAGCCGGACGAGGCGGGCCACCTCGGCGGTGAGGGCGGGTTCCAGGCCGAGCTCGGGCAGGGCGCGCTCGGCGAGGGCGGCGCTGCGCTCCTCGTTCTCGGAGCGGTCCGGGCGGTAGACGGCGTCGTGGAACCAGGCCGCGAGCTGCACGGCGGCGGGGTCCTGCGCGTGCGGCGCGAGGACGTCGATGCGCGCGAGTACGTCGGTCAGGTGCGCGGTGGTGTGGTAGCGGCGCTGGGGTTCCGCCCAGGCGGCCAGGAGGCGGTCGGCGTAGGGGGCGGGGTCGGTGCCCGGTGCGGCGCCCGCGGCGGTGAGGGTCGCCCGCCAGCGGGCGTGGAGCTGGGTGGGGCCGGGCTGCGTGTCGGGTGTCATGCGCACATTGTGGGGGTGGCGTGATTGTGCTGGTGGAGCGTGGGCGGAGGCCCGTACCCTGGATATTGGACTAGACCTATTTTCCATACGGGTCATACGAGCAGCTTTCCGAAGGATGGGATCGAATGAGCAACCGTGCGCTCCTGGAGGTGATCGCCCTCGACGCCGAGGACGCGGTCGCGGCCCAGGCCGGTGGAGCGGACCGACTCGAGCTGGTCACCGACATGGCCGCCGACGGTCTCACCCCGCCGCGCGAGACCTTCGCGGCGATCCGGGCGGCGGTCGACATCCCGCTGCGCGTGATGATCCGGCGTACGGACGGCTTCGCCGCCGGGCAGGTCGACCTCCTCGTCGCGCAGGCACGGGCGCTGCGGGCCGAAGGGGCGCAGGAGTTCGTCCTGGGCTTCCTGAACCCGGACGGCAGCCCCGACCTGGCCGCCGTCGAGGCGGTCGTGGCGGAGCTGGACGGCTGCCGCTGGACCTTCCACCGGGCCATCGACCGCGCGGCCGACCGGGACCAGCTGCGCAAGGCCCTCGACGGCCTGCCCGGGCTGGACACGTACCTGACCGCGGGCTCGGCGGCGGGCGTCGACGAGGGCCTGCCGGTGCTGCTGGCGGAGGCGGCGCGCAGCGGCGAGCCGGGGTACGCGGCGCGGATCCTGGTCGGCGGCGGCCTGACCCTGTCCCACCTGCCGGCGCTGCGGGAGGCGGGCATCGACGCCTTCCACATCGGCGGCGCGGCCCGTCCCTCCGGCTGGCACCGCCCGGTCTCGGCGGCGGCGGTGGCGGACTGGCGGGCGGCGCTGTCCTAGGCCGCGCCGGCCCGGGCGCGGCCGGGCTCCGGGGTCGGCGGGGCGGGCGCGGGCCGCTCCGGGGTCGGCGGGGCGGGTGCGGCCGGCCCCGGGGCCGGCGCCGGGGGCGTCAGGCCAGGGCCGTCGGCAGCGGGGCGGCGTGCACCAGCCGCAGGCCCGAGACCGCTCGGGTCAGGCAGACGTACAGCCGCCGCAGGCCCGTGCGCTCGTCCGGCTCACCGGCGACGACGGCCCCCGGCTCGTCCAGGACCACGTAGTCGTACTCCAGGCCCTTCGCCAGCGACGCCGGCACCAGCGTCAGCCTGGACTCGGCCGTCGTCTCCTCGCCCGGCTCCAGGTAGGGCAGGTCCGCCGCCCGCAGGGCCTCGGCGAGTTCCGGGATCCGGGCGTCGGCCGCGATCAGCCCGATCGACCCCTCGTACGCGAGGGAGTCCCGGCAGGCGGCCAGGACCGACGCCGTGAGGTCCGCGGACTCCTCGATCGCCAGCGACCCGGGGGTCTCGCGCACCGAGGACACCGGCGCCAGCCCCGGGGAGATGGCCGGCAGCAGGCGTGACGCGTACGCGATGACCTCGCGCGGCACGCGGAAGCCCGCGGTCAGCTCCTCCAGCACCGCCTCCGGCTTGCCCAGGTGGGCCAGCGCCTCGTCCCAGCTCCGCGTCGCCCACGGGGTGGTGCCCTGGGCCAGGTCCCCGAGCACCGTGGCGGAGCCCGTCGTGCAGCGCCGCCCGACCGCCCGGTACTGCATCGGGGACAGGTCCTGGGCCTCGTCGAGGACGACGTGGCCGAGCGAATGCGTGCGCTCCACCAGGTCGGTCGCCTCGTCGATCAGCACCAGGTCGGCCGCCGACCACTTCGCGGACTTCACGCTCCGGGCCGGCTTCGCCCACAGCAGCAGCTTCTGCTCCTCCTCCGAGAGGACGCCCGCCGCGTGCTCCGCCAGGAACTCCGGGTCGGACAGCAGGCGCAGCACCAGCTTCGCCGGCTCCACCAGCGGCCAGACCGCCTTCACCGCCGCCTTGACGGCCGCGTTCCGCGCCACCGCGTCCTGGACCCGGTCGTCGGGGGCCTCGCCCGCCTGCTCCATCCGGACGAGGACGGCGTGCGCGATCCGCTGCGGGAGCGCGTCGCGGGCGGCGCCGTAGCGGATCTCGCGGTTCTGGAGCTCCTCGACGATCTCGGTCAGCTCGTACGCGGGCACCCGCCACCGGCGTGAACCGCGGACCACCATCAGCGGTTCGGTGGGGAGGGTGACGTGCGAGTGGACCGCGCGGCGCAGCACCTGCGCCATCCGGGCGTCGCCCTTGACCACGGCGGCTGCGGCCGCGTCGGTGCCGCGTACCTCCAGGCCGTCGCGGGCCACCAGGTCGTCGACGGTGGCCTGCTTCACCTCCAGCTCGCCCAGCGCGGGCAGCACCTGCTCGATGTAGTGGAGGAAGGACCGGTTCGGCCCGATGACCAGCGTGCCGGTGCGGGCGAGGCGGTCGCGGTGCGCGTAGAGGAGGTACGCGACACGGTGCAGGCCGACGGCCGTCTTCCCGGTGCCGGGGCCGCCCTGCACGCAGACCGAGCCGGACAGGCCGGAGCGGACGAGCTTGTCCTGGTCAGGCTGGATCGTCGCGACGATGTCCCGCATGGGGCCGACGCGCGGGCGCTCGATCTCCTGCTGGAGCAGCTTGCTGACGGCGGCCGCCTCGGCGGGGTCGGAGAGGTGCTCGTCCTCGTACGCGGTCAGTTCCCCGGCCGTGTAGCCGAAGCGGCGGCGCAGCGCGATGTCCTGCGGGTCGGCCTTGGAGGCGCGGTAGAACGGCTGGGAGACGGGGGCGCGCCAGTCGATCACCATCGGGTCGCCGTCGGCGTCGTGGACGTGCCGGCGGCCGATGTAGAACTGCTCGCCCTCCGCGCCCTCGGCGAGTTCGGCGCCGGGGGCGTGCAGGTAGTTGAGGCGGCCGAAGAAGAGGGGGGTGTGGGCGAGGTCGGCGAGGGCCCTGATGCGGTCGTCGATCTGGGCCTGGAGGACGATCGCGTTGACCCAGTTCGCGGTGACGTCGCGGATGTCGAGGGACTCGACGTCCTCGCGCATCGCGCGGAGCGCGGAACGGGAGGCGGTGAGGTGCGCCTGTTCGCGGGCGAGGGGGTTGGCCGCGGCCTCGGCGGCGGCCTCGGCCTCGGCCTCGGCGGTGTCGGCCTCGGCGGTGTCGGTATCGGTGTCGGTATCGGTGAGAGCGGCGGACTCGGGGGCGTGCGCGGGCACGGGACTGCCTCCAGCTGCTGATCTGCGGGGATCGGTACGGACAGATGCCCGCCGGTTTCCGTCCGGCGGGCGGCTCTCCCCGGTGCGGCGGGAGGCGGCAAGAGCGGAGATTCTAGCCAGCGGCCGGGTGGCGCGCGAATGGATTTGACGGGCCGTGGGTTCCCCGGGACCAGGACCTCCGTACCGGTGGGTCATACCTGGGAGTGTCAGACCTCGGGCAGAGACCCTAGGGGGTGCCATGGGCCGGGAGGAGGACGCGGGGGCCTCGGGGATTCCGTCCGGAGGGCGATGTGCTGACCGGGGCGAAAACGGACGATGGATACATGAGCACCGCAACCTTCACCCCGGTCCAGGGCGCCGCCGTCAGCGGAGCCACCGCCACCTCCTCCGATTCCCGTCCGCGCCTGCGCGTCGGCGGAGTCCTGCGCGCCGCGCGGGTCTTCGCGGCGACCGCCGTGAGCGTCGTCGTCCTGGGCGAATACGCCGAGGACGCGGGCGTCATACGCCGCTGACCCGGGCGGGCTCCGGCCCGGGTTCGGGCCCTGGTCCGGCTGGTCCGGGCCCTGGGTTCCGCCGGTCACGGCCCCGGTCCGGGCGGGTTCTGGTCCTGGTTCCGCCGGGTCCCCGGCCCTGGTCCGGGCGGGTCATGGCCCTGGTCCCGCCGGTACCGGTCCTGGTCCCGCCGGGTCCCGGCCCTGGTTCCGCCGGTTCCGGCCCTGGTTCCGCCGGGTCCCGGCCTTGGTCCCGGTGGTTCTGGTCCTGGTTTGGGCGGGTTCCGGTCCTGGTTCCCGCCGGGTCCCCGGTCCTGGTCCGGTCGGGTTCCGGCCTTGGTCCCGGTGGGTTGCGGCCCCGGTCCCGGAGGGTTCCGTACGGCGGCCACGGCTCGCCCGTGCCGCCGCCGTGGCCTGATCCCGGCGAGGGCCGACGCTGATCCACTAGGGTCCGCTTCGTGACCCGGAGCCCCGACCCCGCCCGCTCGTCGTCGTCCCTCGTCGGCGTGCTGGCCACGGGCTCGCTGCTCGCGCTGGGTGTGCTCTGCATCGCCTGGCGCATCCCGATGGCCGACGCCCTCGTGCACGGTTTCTCCGCCGCCGAGTGGCGCCCGCCCGCCGCTTATCCGCCGTTCGCGGCGATCCTGTTCACGCCGGCCGCTTGGCTGCCGACCGGCGTGCTGAAGGCCGTGCTCGTCCTCGGCAGTGCGGCCCTGCTGGCCCTGCTGGTCGTGCTGTCCTGCCGTCTCGCGGGACTCGGCGCGCGGCCGGGGCCCGTGCTCGCCGCGACCATCGCGGGGCTGTGGCTGGAGCCGCTGTTCCAGCCCCCGCTGCCCGGGCAGATCAACCTCGCGCTGGCCTGCCTCGCCGTCTGGGACCTGGGCCGGCCCCGGGCCGCACTCGGCCGGGGATTCGCGCTGGGCACCGCCGCCGGCATCACCTTGACCCCGGCGCTCTTCATCCCCCACCTGCTGCTGACCGGCCGGATCCGCACCGGCCTGACGGCCCTGGCCGCCTTCGCCGGGACGGGCCTGCTGGGCCTGCTCGTCCTTCCGCAGGCCTCCGCCGACTTCTGGGCCCGCCACCTGCCCGCCACCGGCCGGGCCCTCCTGCTGGACTGGCCGCACCTGTGGGTCTGGTGCGTGCCCCTGGTGGCGTACGCGGCCCGCGCGGCCCGGGGCAGGCCCCCGGCCGGGCCCGGCCGGGTGCCCGCCCAGAGGTCACCCGGCGCGGAGCCGGCCGGCTCCGCCGACCGCCCGCAGGCCCGGTACCGGGCCCGGGCCCGGGATCAAGGCCGGGCCCGGGGTCGTGAGCAGCAGCGGGCGGCGGCGTGGCAGGGGGTGCTGAGCCGGGATCCGTGAGGGCGGCCGGCGGCCGGCCTTCGGATCCCGGCCTCAGTCGTTGGTGAGCAGCTCGTCGGCGTCCATGATCCGGTAGGCGTAGCCCTGTTCGGCCAGGAACCGCTGGCGGTGCGCGGCGAAGTCCTGGTCGATCGTGTCGCGCGCGACGACCGAGTAGAAGCGCGCCTCGTGGCCGTCGGCCTTCGGGCGCAGGACGCGGCCGAGGCGCTGCGCCTCCTCCTGGCGGGAGCCGAAGGTGCCGGACACCTGGATGGCGACCGTGGCCTCGGGCAGGTCGATGGAGAAGTTCGCGACCTTCGAGACGACCAGCACGCTGATCTCGCCCTCGCGGAAGGCGTTGAAGAGCTTCTCGCGCTGCGCGTTGGAAGTCTCGCCCTTGATGACGGGCGCGTCCAGGTGTTCGCCGAGCTCGTCGAGCTGGTCGATGTACTGCCCGATGACCAGCGTCTGCTCGCCCTGGTGCTTGCGTACCAGCGCCTCGGTGACCTTCCGCTTCGTCGCGGTCGTCGCGCAGAAGCGGTACTTCTCCTCGGTCTCGGCGGTGGCGTACGCGAGCCGCTCCGAGTCCGTGAGGTTGACCCGTACCTCGACGCAGTCCGCGGGGGCGATGTAGCCCTGCGCCTCGATCTCCTTCCACGGGGCGTCGAACCGCTTGGGCCCGATCAGCGAGAACACGTCGGACTCGCGCCCGTCCTCGCGGACCAGCGTCGCCGTCAGGCCGAGACGGCGGCGGGCCTGGAGGTCGGCGGTGAACTTGAAGACCGGCGCGGGCAGCAGGTGCACCTCGTCGTAGAGGATCAGGCCCCAGTCCCGGGAGTCGAAGAGCTCCAGGTGGGGGTAGACGCCCTTCCGCTTCGTCGTCAGGACCTGGTACGTGGCGATCGTGACGGGGCGGATCTCCTTGCGGGTGCCGGAGTACTCGCCGATCTCCTCCTCCGTCAGCGAGGTCCGCTTGATCAGCTCGTGCTTCCACTGGCGGGCCGAGACGGTGTTCGTGACCAGGATCAGCGTGGTCGCCTTGGCCATCGCCATGGCCCCGGCGCCGACCAGCGTCTTTCCGGCGCCGCAGGGCAGGACGACGACACCGGAGCCGCCGTGCCAGAAGCCCTCGACGGCCTGCTGCTGGTACGGGCGCAGCGCCCAGCCGTCCTCGACGAGGTCGATCTGGTGCGCCTCGCCGTCGACGTACCCGGCGAGGTCCTCGGCCGGCCAGCCCAGCTTGAGCAGGGTCTGCTTGATCTGCCCGCGCTCGGAGGGGTGCACGGCGACGGTGTCGGGGTCGAGCCGGGCCCCGACGAGCGGGGTGATCCGCTTGGACCGCAGGATCTCCTCCAGCACCGGCCGGTCGGTGCTGGTCAGGACCAGCCCGTGGACGGGGTGCTTGGTGAGCGTGAGGCGGCCGTAGCGGGCCATGGTCTCGGCGACGTCGACCAGCAGCGCGTGCGGCACGGGGTAGCGGGAGAACTCCACGAGCGCGTCGACGACCTGCTCGGCGTCGTGCCCGGCGGCCCGGGCGTTCCACAGCCCGAGCGGGGTGATCCGGTAGGTGTGGATGTGCTCGGGAGCACGCTCCAGCTCGGCGAAGGGGGCGATGGCCCGGCGCGCGGCTCCGGCGAGCTCGTGGTCGACCTCGAGAAGGAGCGTCTTGTCGCTCTGGACGATGAGAGGCCCGTTCACAGAGAGAGGTCCCTTCTGTCGGTGGCGGCCGCCCGGACGCGGACGGCCAAACCTCCAGTCTGCCGTATCGGCGGGGCGGCGGGGTGGTTCTGGGCCGGTCAGGACGTGGTGGAGGCCAGGACGGCCGGGGCGGCGGCCGGGGCGACGGCCCGGCGGGTGACCGGGCCCCGGCTGCCCGGGGGCAGGGCGGGCGGCAGTTCGGCCGCGCCCGGGAAGGCCCGGTGGGCGCCGGTGCGCAGGTCCTCGTCCTCCGGCTCGTGCAGCGCGGCCGGGCAGGCGTGCGGGTCCAGGCCGGGGCCAGGGCGGCGAAGGTCTCCAGCGGCGTCCGCGCCGGCCAGGGGCGGCGGCCCGAATCCGGTGGGCACCGGCAAGGGCGCTGCGTAGGGTCGCCGCATGACTGATGATCAGCAGGGTTTCGTACCGGACCGGTTCGAGGTGCCCGGCGGGCTGGACGGGGACGGCTTCCGGCTGGAGCCGCTGGGGGCGGAGCACAACGAGCGGGACCTCGCCGCCTGGGGCGGCAGCATCGCGCACATCCGGGCCACGCCCGGGTTCGCGGGGCGGGGGTGGCCGCCGGTGGAGGGGATGAGCACCGAGGAGAACCTCGGGGATCTGGTGCGGCACGCGCGGGACTTCGCCGAGCGGCGCGGGTTCACGTACAGCGTGGTGGAGGGCGCGGACGAGGTCATCGGGTGCGTGTACGTGTATCCCGGCAAGGAGGACCCCGGCCGGGTGCAGGTCAGTTCCTGGGTACGGGCCGACCGGGCGCCGCTGGACAAGGTCCTGCACGAGACGGTTTCGCGCTGGCTCGCGGAGGTGTGGCCCTTCGACGCGGAGCGGGTGGACTACGCGTCCAGGTGAGCCGGGGCGCCGGGGCGCGGGGTGAGGGGCCGCGGGGGCGGGGGCGGCGGGCGGTGCGCGCCCGCCGAGTCCGCCTTCGCGCTCCGGCGAACGGAGCAACGGGCACTGGGACGCGGCTCGCCGCCCTGTGGGCGGACCGCGGAGCCGGCGCGGACCGTCCCGCCACGTTGTACGCGGCGGCCCTGACCTTCGCCGCCTGGGGGCAGCCGCTGTTCGGCGCCGTGTCGCGCCGGACCTACCGGGCGGCGGCCCCGACGGACGCCGGCACGCGGCACATCTCCGACATCTCGGTGACCGACTCCGGCCGGCCCGGCGGCTACGCCCCGAGGTGCGGCAGCGGACCCGCCGGATAGGGGGTTTCGGCCGGGAGCAGGGCCCGCGCCGCGTCGTCGTCCCCGGACCGGACCAGGCCGTGGATCTCCCGGGCCAGCGGGGTCACATCGCGGACGGAGACCGTCCACTCGTCGGCGTACGCCCGCGAGAAGGGCCCCGACAGGCCCAGTTGGAGCGAGCGGTACGGCAGCGGGTTCAGGTGCAGGTCGCGCTCCGGGTCCCACTGGACGCGGGCCGGGGCGCAGCGCAGGGCCTGCTGCCAGGACGCGCGGTCGGGGTGCACGCCCGGGACGTAGTGGGACAGGCACGCGTCCCGCAGCGCCCGGTCGAAGCCGGCACGGGTGATCTCGACGGCCAGGACGGTCTCCTGGTCGGTCTTCGTGGCCCATCCGCAGCGGTACATCATCCACAGGAACGACGGCTTGATCCACGTCATCCGCTCCCGCTTCCACGCGGGCGGGAAGCGGCCGTCCCGGGCGGCGGGCAGGCCGAGCGAGGGCGCGTACGCCTGGTAGACCGTGACGGTACCGGCGGTGTGGGACGCGCGGATCCGGCGGGCGGCGGGCGCGGGCGGGGTTTCGGGCGGGGTTTCGGGCATGACCCCAGGGTGCGTGGCCGCGCACCCTGCCGGCCAGCGGATTTCTCCCGTACGAAAGAGACGGCCTAGACCTGGTCCTCCGCCAGTTCCGCGACTCCCGTGATGCGGTGCAGCGCGAACGTCCGCACCTCGTCCGCCGTGTGGTCGTACCCGGTGACGAAGCCGCCCTCCACCCGTACCGGCGCGATGACCCGCTGGCTCGCCGCGCCCTCCGCGTTGACGTACCCGATCCACACCGCCGACCCGGTCAGCGCGGCCGCCTGCATCGTCGCCAGGGTCTCCGCCGCGCTCGTGCGCGGCAGTTCGCCCGGGCCCCCGGCGGAGGGGGCGGGCTCCTTGCGGACGGCCGTCGACGCCAGGTCGCCCGCGCGGATCGCCCGTACGGCAGCCCCCAGCAGCGTCGCGTCCGGCACCGGCGGGCCGTCCGGCACCGGCGTCGGCGCCGAGCGCGCCGGGGTGCGGTGCGCGTCGGACCGGGCCACCACCACGTCGCCCGTACGGGATTCCGCGGCCGGGGCGTAGCCCATCGCCCGCAGCCCGTCGAGCAGCACGGTCGGGTCGGCCTGCGCCGCGAGCACGGTCGGGGCGAGCCTGCGCAGGCCCAGGCCGGCGGAGCGCTTGTCGGCCAGGATCTCGTTCAGCATGCCGTCGTCGTCGCAGCGCACGTACGAGGAAGCCGCGCCCACCCGCAGGTGTCCGTGCCGCCGGGCCACGTCGTCGATCAGGTACGCGAGCGGCTGCGGCACCGGGGTCCGGCTGTGCTCGGCGAGGAAGGCGTGCAGGTCGACGGCGGTGTGTCCGGCGTCCAGTGCCCGGCGCACCGACCCGGGTGTGAAGCGGTACACCGTCGCCCCGCCCTTGGACTCCACGTCGGCCAGCGTGGCCAGCACCTCGGCCAGGGGCCGCCGCAGCGGGCCGGGGGCCACGGCCGTCAGGTCTGCCTGGAGCAGGACGTGGTCCACCGGCTCGGGGAGCAGCGGTGCGAGCAGCGGCGCCGGGTCGCGGTGTTCCAGCAGGGCGCGGCCGTGCGCGGCGAGGGCGCCGCGGCCGGTGACGCCGAGCACCTCGGCCTCGGTCAGGGTCCAGTGCGCGAGGCGGGCGCGCAGATCGCTCGTGCCGCGTACCGGCCGCTCCCAGGCGAGCCGGCCCAGGAGGGTGCGCTCGTCGGCCGAGCCGCCTTCGGGCAGGTCGGCGAGGAGGTCCAGGACCCGGCGGCGCACCTCCGGGGCGGCGGAGCGGTCGAGGTCCGGGCCGAGCGTCGACAGGGTGCGGCCCTTGCCGTCCTGTTCGCCGACGAGGCCGGACGTGCGGGTGGCGGGCAGCCAGGCCCGCGCCAGCGCCGACCAGCGCTCGGCGGGCGGGAGTTCGCACCAGTCGTCGAAGGCGGGGGTGGGCGCGTACCGCTCGTCGGCCTCCCCGTCGCTGGCCAGCAGCCCCGCCGCGTAGGCGAGTTCGATCCAGAACGCCGCCGACGGCTCGGTGGTGTCCAGCGTCGCCGCCGTCCGCTTGAGGTCCCGTACGGACAGTCCGCCCGCCCGGAGCACGGCCGGACCGGCGTGCTCCCAGGACTTCACCAGCTCCTCCACCGTCGACAGCGCGGCCAGCGCCTGGCCCGCCGCGTTCGCGTCCACAAGCTGTGGACGGTGCTCGCGGTGCGCGGGCACCGCCGGGGCCACCGGCTCCGTCACCCGGTGCGCGAGCCCGCCGCGCAGGTACAGCGCCACCTCGCGGGGCAGTACGACGGTCCGCGCCGAGGCGGGCAGCAGCAGACCCCGGTCGCGCAGCCAGCGCACCGGCGGCGTCGGGTTCGGGGTGACCTCCCCGTACGGCGGCCCCCACACGAGCCGGCCCAGCACCTGGTGCGCCTCCGCCGGAGCCTCGTCCAGCAGCGCCGACATCCGCTCCGGGTCGGTGAACAGCCCGGTGAGCGCGGCCACCGCCGACACGGGGTCGTGGGTCGCGGGCAGCCCGGCGGCGGCCACGATCTCCTGCACCCGCGTCGGGGACATCCCGGCGGTGGCCTCCGCCACGGTCGGGCCCAGCCCGGTCGGGGACGGCCGGCCCGCGGACGGCGCGAGCAGCTCCCGGGCGGTGCGCACCAGCCGCAGCCGCTCGTCGTCGCCCCACACCAGGGCCTGGTCGCGCAGGGTCCCCAGGGCCCGGGGGAGGGCGGCGCGGGCCCCGTTGTCCTCGGCGGAGGTGGTGCCGGTGTCGCCGGTCAGCAGCGCTTCCAGCACCGGGTACGGGCAGGGGTCCGGGGCCACCGCGAGGGCCTCGGCCGTCTGGAGGGCGAACCGGTCCAGGCGGTCCAGGGCGCGCACCACGGAGGCCCGGGTGCCGGCGCGGGTGGCCAGCTGGGTCACGTCGCCCGGTACCGGGTTGAGCAGGTCGGGGCGGGCGTGCAGCAGCGCGGCCAGCGCCACGTCGTCGCGGGCGCGCAGCGCCTCGGCGAGGGAGCGCGGGGCGCCTCCCGCAGTTCCCGCGGCGTTGCTCGGCTCGGGCACTGTCGCCTCCTGGTCACGTCGGCCGGTCCGTCAGCCGGTCCACATCCGCTCAACGGTATCCGCTGTGCCCGCAGCAGCTCCACGGGCGCACGCGCTACCTTCGGGACAAGCGGGACGGGAGGAGCCGGGGCGTGGGGATCGAGAGCGACCAGCTGGTCTACGAATATCTGAGCCAGGTCGGGGACTTGGCGCAGCGGCGGCAGCTGTCCTCGGGGGACCGGATGCGGCTGGTGGCGGGTCTGCGGGACGAGATCGACCGTCGGCGCGCCAAGTACGACCCGGACACCCCGGCGGCGGTCCGGCGCATCCTGGAGCGGATCGGTACGCCGGAGGAGGTACTGGCCACCCTGGGCACCGCGACCGGGTCCGCGCCGGCCGCCGCGCCGCCGGTGGTGCCGGCCCCGGGCGTGCCCACCCAGCGCAGCGGCCTGCGCCGCAAGCCCGTACCGCCGCCGCGTCCGGCCGAGAACGTGCCGCCGCACCTGGCCGGCCTGGACGATCTGGGCGGCGGCGAGGGAGCCGAGCCCGACTGGTGGCGGCTCTCGCCGGGAGGGCCGGGCGGGTTCGGGGGGCCGCAGGTCGAGGGTTTCGCGGGCGGGATCGAGATCCCGGACCTGTTCGAGGACCCGGAGACCGAGGACCGGGAGGAGGAGGGGGCCGCCCCGGCGGCGCCGAAGACGCCGCCCGGTCCGCCGCGGTCCCGTACGCGGTCCCTCGTACGCTTCCTGCGCGAGCGGCGCGAGAAGCGCAAGGCGGCCGCGCCGGAGCCCGTGGCGGCCGCGCCCGCCGCCCGCCCCAAGCCGCACGCCTTCCTGCTGCTGGCCGCGCTCGTCCTCGTCATCGGCGCGGTCACCGGCTACTGGCTGCTGCTCGTGGTCGGCTGGCTGCTGCCGTACGCGTCCCGGGTGCTGGGGCCGACGGAGCGCAAGGCGGTGGTCTTCGGCCTGCCGGGCGCCGTCTTCGCGGCGGGCGTGGTGTGGCTGTGGGGCCGCAGCGACGGCCGCTGGGGGCAGGCGCTGGCGAGCGACCAGGTCGGCGGGGTGTTCCAGGGCATGTGGCCGTGGCTGGCCCGGGCGGCGGGCATCGCCTGCGCGCTGTACCTGGTGTGGCGGGCGCGCAGGCGCTGACCGGGGCCCGCGGCCACGGCCGGACGCACGACTGCGGGTGCCGGCTACGGCTACCGGCTACCGGCTACCGGCTCCCGCTCCCCGCTACCGCCCCCCCGCTACCGCCCCTCCCGCTCCCCGCTACGGCTGCGGCCGGGACGGGCGCGGAGCGGCGGGGATCACCAGCGGGGAGCCCGTTATCGGGTCCGGGATGACGAGGGAGTCGAGCCCGAACACCTCGCGGACCAGCTCGGCCGTGACGACCTCGGACGGCGGCCCCGACGCCACCACGCGGCCCGCCTTCATCGCCACCAGGTGGTCCGCGTACCGCGCGGCCTGGTTCAGGTCGTGGAGGACGGCGACCACCGTCCGCCCCCGGTCGTGGTTCAGCTGCCGCACCAGGTCCAGGACCTCCACCTGGTGCGCGATGTCCAGGAAGGTGGTGGGCTCGTCCAGCAGCAGCAGGTCGGTGTCCTGCGCCAGGGCCATCGCGATCCACACCCGCTGGCGCTGACCGCCCGACAGCGCGTCCACGGGCCGGTCCGCCAGGTCGGAGACCGACGTACGGGCCATCGCGTCGACGACCGCCCGCTCGTCCGCCTCCGACCACTGCTGCCACCAGTGCTGGTGCGGCTGCCGGCCCCGCGCCACCAGGTCCGCGACCGTGATGGCCTCCGGGGCCACCGGCGACTGCGGGAGCAGGCCGATGGTCCGGGCGATCTGCCGGGTGGGGAGCCGGGCGAGGGCCGTGCCGTCCAGCAGGACCGAGCCCGCGCGGGGGCGCAGCAGGCGGCCCAGGGCCCGCAGCGTGGTCGACTTGCCGCAGGCGTTCGGGCCGACGATCACCGTCACCCGGCCGTCCGGCACCTCCAGGTCCAGGTCCTCGACGACGACGCGGTCCTCGTACGCGAGGGTGAGTTCCCTCGCGGAAATCCGGCTCACGACGTGCCTCCAGTACGGCTGCGAACGATCAGCCAGATCAGGTACGGGGCTCCCACGGCGGCGGTCAGCACGCCCACCGGGAGCTCGGTCGGGGACAGCAGCCTGCGCGCCAGCAGGTCGCCCAGGACCACGATGACCGCGCCCGTCAGGGCCGAGCACAGCAGCGGGATCTGCGCGGTGCGCGTCATGCGGCGGGCGATCTGCGGTGCCAGCAGGGCGACGAAGTCCACCGGGCCGGCCGCGCCCGTGGCCACCGAGGCGAGGACGACGCCCAGCGCGACGAGCCCGAGCCGGACCCGCCCCAGCCGGACCCCGAGGGCGGTGGCGGTGTCGTCGTCGAGCGAGACCGTGCGCTGCGCCCGCGCCGCCCACAGCACCCCGGGCAGCAGCGCCAGCAGCACCCAGGACAGCGGGCCGGCGACGTCCCAGCCGCGCCCGTTGAGCGAGCCCGTCATCCAGATCTGCGCCTGCTGGGCCACCAGGTAGTCGCCCTTGGTCATCAGCAGCGTCGTCACCGAGCGCAGCGCGACGGCGAACCCGATGCCGATGAGGACGAACCGGGCCGCGTTGAGCCCGCCGCGCCACGCGAAGACGTACACGAGGGCGGCGGCGGTCATCCCGCCCAGCACCGACAGGTACGGCAGCACCGCGTACGAGCTCACGCCGAAGGTCAGCGCCGCCACGGTGACGGCGCTCGCGCCCTGGCTGATGCCGATGATGTCGGGGGAGGCCAGCGGGTTGCGGGCCACGGTCTGGATCAGCGCGCCGGCCACCCCGAAGGCGAGGCCGACCAGCAGCCCGGCCGCCAGCCTCGGCAGCCGCAGCGTCCCGACGACGAACTCGTCCGGCGAGGGCCGCCCCAGCAGGACCTCGACCACCTCGCCCGGGGACACGAAGGACTCGCCCACCGCCAGGTAGGCCACGCACACGGCGGCCGTCACGGCGGCGAGGGCCACCGCGACGAGGGCGGCGCGGCGGTGCAGCAGGAAGGATCCCCGGCCGGTCCGGACCAGCGCGTACCCGGCGGGCACCACGGCGGCGGCGCTCACGCGGCCACCGGCTTGCGCCGTACCAGCGCGACCAGGAACGGCACCCCGATCAGCGCCGTCATCACCCCGGCCGGGACCTCGCCCGGCGCCGCCACCACCCGGCCGATCACATCCGCGACGAGCAGCATCACCGGCCCGATGAGGGCGGCCACGGGCATCACCCAGCGGTGGTCGCTGCCGACCGCGGCCCGCGCGATGTGCGGAACGGCGAGCCCGATGAAGGCGATCGGCCCGGCCGCCGCGACCCCGGCGCCGGTCAGGACGGCGGCTCCGAGGCCGCCGACGACGCGTACGGCGCCGACGCTGCGGCCGAGCCCCTTCGCCACGTCCTCGCCCAGCGCGAGCGCGTCCAGGCCCCGCGCCACGGACACCACCAGCACCGCGCCGACCAGCAGGAACGGCCAGATCTGGTGGACGACCTCGAAGTCCCGGCCGGCCACCGAGCCGACCTGCCAGAAGCGGAACTCGTCCAGCGTCGAGGCTTTCGTCGTGAGCACGCCCGTGGTGACCGACACCAGCAGGGCGTTGATCGCGGCCCCGCCCAGCGCCAGCTTCACGGGCGTCGCGCCGCCGCGCCCGCCGGACGCCACCGCGTAGACGGCGACCGCCGCGACGGCGGCCCCGGCGAAGGCGAACCACACGTACCCGCTCAGCGTGTGCACCCCCGCGAAGGCGATGGCGCAGACGACGGCGACCCCGGCTCCCTGGCTGATGCCGAGGATGCCGGGGTCGGCGATCGGGTTGCGGGTGATGCCCTGGAGCGCGGTCCCGGCGAGGGCCAGGGCCGCGCCCACCATCAGGGCGATGAGGGTGCGCGGGACGCGCAGCGTGCGGACGACCTCGGCGTCGGCGCCGGTCGCGCCGCGCAGCAGGGCGGCGAAGACCTCGCCGGGGGGTATGGAACGGGCGCCGACGGCCAGGCTCAGGAGCACCGCGCACAGCAGCGCGGCGGCGCCGGCGGCGGTCCACGCGATACGACGGGTCGTCAGAGCGCGTCTGGCGGGGGCCGCGGGGGCCGGCGTCGGCGTGACGAGGACTGACATGTCACCAAATTTCACTGTCTGGTAAGGCAACGCCAAGGCTACGGTCCCGTCCGTTCGCCCCTTCTCGGCACAATGGCCGTATGAGCTCCGAGACGACGTCCGCCCCGCCCGCCGCCCCCCTCCTGACGGTCGGCTTCGACCTCGACATGACCCTCATCGATTCGCGCCCCGGTATCAAGGCCGCCTACCAGGCCCTTTCGGCCGAAACGGGGACCTTCATCGATGCCGACGAGGCGGTGACGCGGCTCGGGCCGCCGCTGGACGAGGAGCTCGCGTACTGGTTCCCCGAGGCGCAGATCCCGGCGATGGCCGACCGCTACCGGGAGATCTATCCCACACACGCCATCGCGCCCACCCCGGCGATGCCCGGCGCCCGCGAGGCGATCGAGGCCGTCCAGGCCTTCGGCGGCCGGGCGATCGTGGTCACCGCGAAGCACGAGCCCAACGCCGTCCTGCACCTGAAGCACCTCGGCATCGAGCCGGACGCGGTCGTCGGCTGGCTGTGGGCGGAGGCCAAGGCGGGCGCCCTGCGCGAGTACGGGGCGCAGGTCTACGTCGGCGACCACGTCGGCGACGTACGCGGGGCCCGCGCCGCCGGCGCGGTGTCCGTGACGGTGCCGACCGGGCCGTGCCCGGAGCCGGAACTGCGCGCGGCGGGCGCGGACGTGGTGCTGCCGGACCTCACCGCGCTGCCGGCGTGGCTCGCGGAGTACGTCCGCACGCGCGAGGTCTGAGCGCCGTACGGCCGGGGGCCCCGCAGGTCCGAGACCCGTACGGACGGTCTTCCTCAGGCGGCCTGGGACGCCCGGGCCGCCTTGCGCTGCGCCGCGGCCGAGCGGAGCACGCCCGCCGCCGAGATCGCGAAGCCGACGCCCATCAGCATGCACACGGCCCACGCGTACGAGGGGAACGGGTCGGTGCCGAGGAAGAGCGGGGCCATCGTGGCGAGCGTGGCGACGGCGCCGACGATGAACACGATGCCGCCGGCCTTGACCAGTCCGTCGCCGGGCCGGGCCGCGTCGTCGGGATGAGGAGTAACAGTCACTTCACCAGGGTAGTTCCCTGGCCGAAGCAGCAGAGCGGAAGGACCGGGGAACGTCTTGTCTCCGGATTCTGGAGCATTAGCCTGGAGGTGGCGGGTCAGGGGACCCGCTGCGCTGCTATCCGGGGCCGTTCACGCGGCGTTCCGGACCCGACGAGTACAAGGACAGAGGACGGACGTGCCTACCGGCAAGGTCAAGTGGTTCAACAGTGAGAAGGGCTTCGGCTTCCTCTCCCGCGACGACGGCGGCGACGTCTTCGTCCACTCGTCGGTGCTGCCTGCCGGGGTGGACGCCCTCAAGCCGGGCCAGCGGGTCGAGTTCGGAGTCGTCGCGGGCCAGCGCGGTGACCAGGCACTTTCGGTGACGGTGCTGGATCCGGCGCCCTCCGTCGCGGCCGCTCAGCGCCGCAAGCCGGACGAGCTCGCCTCGATCGTGCAGGACCTGACGACCCTGCTGGAGAACATCACCCCGATGCTGGAGCGCGGCCGCTACCCCGACAAGGTGCACGGCACGAAGATCGCCGGCCTGCTGCGCGCGGTCGCCGACCAGCTCGACGTCTGACCTCCCGCGGTCCGCGAACGGCTGCGCCCCGCCACTCGAAAGAGCGGCGGGGCGCAGCCGTTCGCGGCTACGGAAACGCGAGCGCGTCCGGCCCGATGGCCGGAACCAGACCCTCCGCCGCGGCCCTGGTCAGCAGCCCGCGGACCGCCGCGTACCCGGCGTCGCCGAGGTCGGCGGTGAACTCGTTGACGTACAGCCCGATGTGCTGGTCGGCGACCTGCGGATCCAGCTCCTGCGCGTGCGCGCGTACGTACGGCCGCGAGGCCTCCGGGTCGTCCCACGCCATCCGCACCGAGGTACGGGCCGCCTCGGCCAGCGCGTGCAGCGCGTCAGCGCCCAGCGAGCGCTTGGCGATGATGGCGCCGAGCGGGATCGGCAGGCCGGTGGTCGATTCCCAGTGCTCGCCCATGTCGGCCAGCCGGTGCAGGCCGTAGTCCTGATAGGTGAACCGGGCCTCGTGGATGACCAGTCCGGCGTCCACCCGCCCGTCGCGGACCGCGGGCATGATCTCGTGGAACGGCATCACGACCACCTTGCCGACGCCCTCGGGCAGCACGTCCGCCGCCCAGAGCCGGAACAGCAGGTAGGCGGTGGACCGTTCGCTCGGCACGGCGACGGTCTTGCCCGCCAGGTCCGCGCCGGGCTCACGGGTCAGCACCAGCGGCCCGCAGCCGCGCCCGAGGGCCCCGCCGCAGGGCAGCAGCGCGTACTCCTCCAGCACCCAGGGCAGGACGGCGTACGACACCTTCAGCACGTCGAGCTCACCGCGCTCGGCCATGCCGTTGGTGAGGTCGATGTCGGCGAAGGTGACGTCCAGCACGGGCGCGCCGGGGATCCGGCCGTGCGCCCAGGCGTCGAAGACGAAGGTGTCGTTCGGGCACGGCGAATAGGCGATGCGGACCGGCGTCGCCACCTTCGCCGGCTCAGCGGTGCTGCTCATGCTGTCCTCCCCATTGGACGAGTACGGGTCCCAGCGCGCGGAAGCCGTCGCGCAGCGCCGTCAGCGCGTCCCCGATCCGCCAGGCGGCGCGGTCACGGGGCCCGACGGCATTGGAGACGGCGCGGATCTCCAGCACCGGCAGCCCGTGCGCCACGGCGGCCTCCGCGACCCCGAAGCCCTCCATGGCCTCGGCCCCGGCGAGCGGATGCCGGGCGGCGAGCTCGGCGGCCCGGGCGGCGGTGCCGGTGACGGTGGAGACGGTGAGTACGGGCGCGAGCAGCGCCCCGGTCGCCTCCGCGACCCGGGCGGCGAGCTCGGCGGGCGGCAGGTGCACGCCGCGGCCGAAGCCGAGCGCGTCGACGGAGACGAACCCCTCCGCGGTGTCGGCCCCCAGATCGGCGGCGACCAGCGCGTCGGCGACCACGAGGGAGCCGAGCGGGGCGGCGGGCGCGAACCCGCCGCCGATGCCGGCGGAGATGACGAGCGAGTAGTCGGCCAGCGCGAGCGCGGTGGCCGTGGCCGCCGCGGCGGCGGCCGGCCCGACGCCGCCGACGAGCACGTCGGCGGCGAGGCCGGGCAGGTCCCGGCGGGAGATGAGGTACCCGCCGGGCAGGGTGCGCGGGTCCGGTGTGGCCGGGTCCGGATGAGGGGTGAGACCGGTGGCCACGGAGTCGGCCTCCGCGGCCACGGCGGTCACGATGAGCGCGCGCACGGTACGGGTGCTACTTGAGCTTGATCTTGAAGACCCAGACGGAGAGCGGCTTGCCGTCCTCGGCCACCTGGACGAAGCCCAGCATCTTCGAGGCCGGGGCCTCGCCCTGGCCGCCGGTCGCGAAGACGTCGGCGCCCTGGAAGCTGCGGTAGGTGTTCGACGAGGGCTCGGTGATGGGCTGCCCGTCCAGGACGGCCTGCCACTTCTTGCCGTCCTCGACGACCTCGGGCTCGACGCCCAGGCGCAGCGTGTCGCCCCGGCCGTACTCGACGGTCTTGGCGTCCTTCACGTTGGTGAGGCACTCCTGGACCCGGTCCATGGAGAGTTCCTTGCCGTCGCCGTCGTGGCACGCGGCCTCGGCGGACACCGTCGAGGTGCCGACGGTCACCGTCGCGAGCGGCGTCGGCTTGTCGCAGGCGGACAGGAGGAGGAGGCCGGCGGACACGGCTCCGAGGGCCGCGACGCTGCGGCGGGCCCTACCCGAGAAAAGCGGTGCGGTCATGAGCCGAAGGCTATCGGGCCCCTCGGCTCCGCCGCCGCACGGGGGTCCTCCGCCGCGTGGCTCGCCCGGGCTATGCCACCCGGGGGCGCGAGGAACGGTGGTGGGGGCGGGGGGTGGCAAGGAGGCCGCGGTAGGCCATCAGCGTGCCCGTGGCGACGATGGCCGCCGCGACGGCCATGCCCAGCACCCCGTTCAGCGGCAGCGCGATCCCGATCGCACCCCCCAGCACCCACGCCACCTGCAGCAGCGTCTCGGAGCGCGCGAACGCCGACGTCCGCACCGCCTCCGGCACGTCCCGCTGGATCATCGCGTCCAGCGACAGCTTCGCCAGCGCCTGGCAGAACCCCGCCGTCGCCCCCAGCACCGCCATGAACACCCCGCTGAAGAACACCGCCGCCAGGATCGCGACCCCGAGCGTGAGCGACAGCACCGCCGCGATGATGGTCTCCGGCGCCCTGGCCCGCAGCCACGCGCCCACCGCCGTCCCGCACGCGTTGCCCACGCCCGCCGAGACGCCCACGATGCCCAGGGACACCGCCGCGCTCTGCCCGGCGAGCGGGTGCTCGCGCAGCAGGAACGCCAGGAAGAAGATCAGGAACCCGGACAGCCCGCGCATCGCCGCGTTCGCCAGCAGCCCGCACAGCACCGGCCGGCTCACCGTCCGCAGGCCCGGCTTGCGCGAGTGCGCCTCGTGCGTGGACAGCCGCGCCCGCCGCTCGCCCTTCGCCTCGTCCACCTTGTGCGGCAGCGAGAACGCCGCGAAGGTCCCCCAGATGAAGATCGCGCAGGCCCCGTACAGCGGCCACGGCGGCCCGATCGTGTGCAGGGCGGCCGCCACCGGGGCCGCCGCCCCCGTGGCGAGCAGGCCGGCCAGCGTGACCCGGGAGTTCGCCTTGACGAGGGAGAACTTCGGCGGCAGCAGCCGCGGGACCACGGCGCTGCGTACGACGCCGTACGCCTTCGACGCCACCAGGACGCCCAGCGCGGCCGGGTACAGCTCCAGGCCGCCGGTGGCCACCGCGCCCGACATCATCACCGCGAGCAGCGCCCGGGCCAGCATCGCCGCCGCCATCGCGGCCCGCCGGCCGTGCGGCATCCGGTCCAGCAGGGGGCCGATGACGGGGGCCAGCAGGGTGAAGGGGGCCATGGTGATCGCCAGGTACAGGGCCACCCGGCCGCGTGCCTCGTCCGTGGGCACGGAGAAGAACACCGTCGAGGCCAGCGCCACCGTGATCATCACATCGCCGGCGCCGTTGATGGCGTGCAGTTCGATGAGCCTGCCGAGGCCCGACTCGCCGGCCCCGTGCGCGTGCGTGGCCCGCCGGATCCCGCGCGCCGCACCGGTGAACGGGAGGTGAAGGGCACGCCCGACGGCCCGGCCGGCCCGCTTGGCCGGTCCCGAGCCGTCGTCGGACGACCGTGCGGGTGCCACGTGGCCATAGTGCCCCACTCGGCCCTCCCGGACCCCTCCCGGCGCGTTTCGGGCACCTGGCCGGTCCCGCGTTGTCCGCGAATCGGACCTTGCATGTGGGCCGAAGGCTTCGGAGGAGGTAGCGTGCGTAGCGCGCCACCGGCGGTTGCTCCTGGCCGCGCGCCTCTTCGTGATCCCGCAGAATGGATCGCAGGTAGGTGCGCCCTGGACCCGATCGGGCGCGGACGTCGACGCGGCCCTCTGGTCCGCTCCGCCCGCGCTACGTAGGGACAGCCGACGGGTCGTTGTGGACGACAGTACGGACGGCGCACTCGTGAGACGGCGTAGGAGAGAACGAGACCTGTGAGTGCTGCGACGACGCGAAGCCGTACCCCCGACCGCCTGTGCGCCGAGGCGGTAGACCTCGCCCGCGCGGCGGCCGAGGAAGCCGCCGCCCCCGGAGTGGTGGGCGAGCATGTCTCCGTCATCGCCGAGGGCGACCGGGTCGTCACGCACTTCTTCGAGTGCAAGGACCCCGGTTACCGAGGCTGGCGCTGGGCCGTCACCGTGACGCGCGCCTCCCGCGCGAAGAACGTCACCCTCGACGAGACGGTGCTGCTTCCGGGCGACGACGCCCTGCTGGCACCCGAGTGGGTGCCGTGGAGCGAGCGGCTGCGCCCCGGGGACATGGGCCCGGGCGACCTGCTGCCCACCGACGCCGAGGACCTGCGGCTGGAGCCGGGCTGGTCGGGCGAGGACGCCCCGCCGCCGAACTCGGTGGTGTCCACCGAGATGGCCGAACTGGTCGAGGCGGAGGACGCGGACGTCACCGACCGGGTCGTGGTGCCCGAGCGCGGCTCCATCGCCTCCGTCGCCGAGGAACTCGGCATGCGCCGGGCCCGCGTGCTGTCGCGGTACGGACTGCACAGCGCGGCCGACCGCTGGGACGAGGCCTTCGGCGCGAAGACCCCGATGGCGCAGGCGGCTCCCGCCAGCTGTGTCTCCTGCGGGTTCCTCGTCAAGATCGGCGGCTCGCTGGGCCAGGCGTTCGGCGTCTGCGCGAACGAGTTCAGCCCGGCCGACGGCCGGCTGGTCTCCCTGTCCTACGGCTGCGGAGGCCACTCCGAGGCCGCGGTCATGCCGAAGCCGCTGCGGCCCGCGCCGCCGGTGCTCGACTCGATGGCCACCGACGAGTTCGTCCTGCGCCCGTCCCCGGACACCGGCTCGGTCCCCACGACGGACCTCTCCCCGGCGGACCTCGGCCACTCCTGAGGCTCCTGGGGCCGGCCCGCGGGCGTGGGCCGTTCGGCCGGCCGGGTGAGCCCGGGCGCGGACGGGCGTACGTCGCGCCGTGCGTCCGCGAGCCCGACGTCCACGAGCCCGTACGTCCGCCCGGCACGGGGGCTACCCTCGGCCCATGGGGGACACGGACATGGTGGGGATGACCGGCCGGGTGACCGGAGCGGTCGGGCCGGGACTGGTGGGCGAGGTCATCGTGCGGATCCGGGGCGGGGCCGAGCACTTCCTGGCCCACCCGGCCCCCGGCACGGGCCGGCTGGCCGTCGGAACGGTGGTGACGGTGGTCGAGCACCTGCCCCCGCGCACGGTGTACGTGATGGCGCTGTACGACAACTGACCCCCCGTACGACCTGTGCGTATCAAGATGGCGACAAGAACGCGCAGGCGTCTTCACCCGGAACCCGCACAGGAGCACACTCGCCCTCGTCGGTGTCGAACGGCACCGCGATAAGGGGGCGTTGCCGATGTTCATCGGCGTCGTGGCGGGACTCGTTCTCGCCGCCACAGTGGTTCTGATCGGCCTGTTCAAGCTCATGTGGCGAGTGGCCGAACCGAACGAGGCACTTGTCATATCCGGCTCCGCGCACAAGACCGAGGGACTCGGCGAGGGCATGGGGTTCCGGATCGTCACCGGGCGCGGAACGCTCGTACTGCCCGGCGTCCAGGCGGTACGGAAACTGTCGCTGGACCTCAACGAGACCCAGCTGAACGTGGACTGCGTGACGCACCAGGGCATCCCGCTGCGCGTCAAGGGCGTGGTGATCTTCAAGATCGGCGACGACTTCGTGTCCATCGCCAACGCGGCGCGCCGCTTCCTGGACCAGCAGAAGATGATGCCCGAGCGGGTGCACATCGTCTTCGCCGGCCATCTGCGGTCCATCGTCGGCGGGCTGACGGTCGAGGACATGATCCGGGACCGGGAGAAGCTGACCGGGCAGACCCGGGCGGCCTGCGGTACGGAGATGGAGAAGCTCGGGCTGATCGTGGACTCGCTGCAGATCCACGAGATCGAGGACCCGACGGGCTACATCAAGAACCTGGCGATGCCGCACGCGGCCGCCGTACAGCGCGACGCGCGCATCGCGCAGGCCGACGCGAACCTGCGGGCCACCGAGGCCGAGCAGGCCGCCTTCGCCCGGATGTCGGAGGCGACCCGCGACAGCGAGATCCTCCAGGCCGGCTACCAGGCCGAACGGGACAAGGCGGCCGCGACCGCCCGGCAGGCCGGCCCCCTCTCGGAGGCGGCGGCCCGCCAGGAGGTCGTCGTCCAGGAGACCCGGGTCGCGGAGCTGGAGGCGAACCGGCGCGAGCAGCAGCTGCAGGCGGACGTACGCAAGCCCGCGGACGCGGCGGCCTACGAGACCCGGACCCGGGCCGAGGCGGAACGCGACGCGCGGATCTCGGCGGCGCAGGCCAAGGCGAAGGAGACGGAGCTGGCGGCGGCCGCAGAGGCGACGCGCGTGACGACGGCCGCCAAGGCCGAGGCCCAGGCCGTGGAGGCGCGCGGGCTCGCGGCCGCGACGGCCACCCGGGCGTCGGGCGAGGCGGAGGCCGCGGCGACCCAGGCCAGGGGCCTGGCGGCGGCGGAGTCGGCCCGGGCGAACGGTCTCGCGGCGGCGGAGGCCTCGAAGGCCAAGGGCCTCGCCGAGGCCGAGGCGATCAAGGCGCGGGCCGCCGCGCTGGCGGAGAACCAGGAGGCGGTGGTCGCGCAGCAGCTGGCCGAGACCTGGCCGGCGATCGTGCAGGCCGGGGCCGGGGCGTTCGGGAACGTGGAGCACATGGTCCTGCTGAACGGGGCCGAGGGGATGTCGGAGATGTTCGCGAAGGCCCTGACGATGGGCGGTACGGGCCTCGGCCTGGCCCGCCAGCTCCTGGCCTCGATGTCCCAGCAGCCCCCCGCCGCAACCGCCCCGGCCAACGGCCACTCGGCGTCGACGTCCCACCAGCAGGTGCAGGTCCCGATCCGCGAGGAGTGACGCGGCAGGCGGCGGGGGGTCCGGCGGGGGGCCGGCGGGCCCCCGCCGCCGTTGCGCGCCTACGCCGCCGGTCACGCCTTCGGCGTCCGGCGGCGGAAGAGGCGCCGGGCCGCCACCACCACGACCGTGGCGCCCGCCAGCACGAGGGCGCCCTTCGTGAAACTGCCCTCGTCCTCCTCCGAGGCACCGGCCGACGGCGATCCCGGCCGGGCCGGGGCCGGTGTACCGCCGGAGGGGGACGCGGCGCCCGGCCGTACCGGCACCTCCACGACCCGGCTCCCCGCGCCCTCCGCCCCGAACATCAGCGCCGACCCGTCCGCCGTGTACGTCACCGACTCCGCCTGCCCCTGCCACGGCGCGGCCACCGCCTCACCGGGGCCGTCGGGCCGCCCGTCCTTCCACGCCCAGGTCTTCGCGAAGAAGTACCCGCGCAGCGTCAGCGCCCCGCCGTCCGGCGAGAACGCCCCGTCCGTCACCCACGGCAGGTCCGCGACCCGGCGGAACACGTTCGGACCGCCCGGCGCCAGCCGCTCCGGCCCCTCGTACAGGCCGCCCTTGTCCTCGCTCTTGCTCGCGATGTACACCCGGCCCGTCACCGGATGCACCATCAGCGCCTCCGCGTTGCGGGGCCCGTCGGCGTACTTCACCGTGAACTGCTCGGCCTTGAGCGTCACATCGCCCAGTTCTTTCGGCTCCGGGAACCGGTAGATCCACACGTGGTCCCAGGTCCCGTCCCTGTTGTCCCCGATGTCACCGACGTACAGCTGCCCGTCCGGCCCCAGCGAGATCGCCTCGACGTCGCGCGGCTTCCCGATCCCGGTGAGCGTCACCCGCGCCACCGTCCTGCCCGTCGCGGAGTCGACGGCGTACACGTACGGCCCGTCGTCGCTGTCGTTGTGCGTCCAGTACACGCCGGGGTGGATCCGGCTCGCCGCCAGCCCGCTCGACTCCTTGATCCGCGGGTCGGAGATCGTGAACCCCGAGGGCGTGTCGGCGGCCAGGGCCGGGGCCCCCGGCAGCACGGCGAGGGCAACGGCGGCGGAGCAGGCGGTCAACGTCGGCAGCAGGCGCATCCCCCAAGCCTGCCAGCCCGTCCCGCGTGTCCGGCATCACAGGGGCTCCTGTCGCGTGATCCGCGATGATGACCGGATGCGTTTCATGTTCGTCGGCGACTCCATGACCATCGGACGCGCCGGCGACTACACCTGGCGCTACCGGATGTGGCAGCACCTCAGCGCCACCATGGGCGGGCCGTACTCGATCGTCGGCCCGCGCTGCGAGGTGTACGACACCCGCACCGACGGGCCCACCAGCCACGCGTACGCCGACCCCGGCTTCCCCGCGCCGGCCCGCCGCCATCTGGCCGGCTGGGGCGAGGGCTGGCAGCACATGGCCCCGCTGATCGGCCCGGCCGTCCGCGAGGGCCGGGCCGACGTACTGCTCGTCTCCCTCGGCCTCATCGACCTCGGCTTCTACACCAAGGCCGAGCAGACCGCCGCCAACACCCGCCGCTTCATCGCCGAGGCCCGCGCCGCCCGCCCCGGCATACGGATGGTGCTGCTCCCCGTCATCCCCAACGTCCGGGCCGAGTCGGACGAGCCCTTCGCGGCCGAGGTCGCGCAGTTCAACGTGCTCCTCGCGAAGGCGGTAGCCGACCTGTCGACCGACGCCTCGCCGGTGCTGCTGGCCGCGCGCCCGGAGGCGTACGACATCCACCGCGACACCTACGACGGGACGCACCCCAACGCCTCCGGCGAGCACCGGCTGGCGGGGGAGTTCGCCGCGGTCCTCCACCAGGCGTGGGGCATCGGCGGCCCCTACCAGGGCCTGTAACACGCCCTTCACCGTGGGGCCTTGCTTCGAGCGCACTCCAAGCAGTTGTCTAGTGACCCATGAAGTACACGCAGCTCGGACGCACCGGCCTCAAGGTCAGCCGACTTGTACTCGGCACCATGAACTTCGGCCCCCAGACCGGGGAGCCGGAAAGCCACGCCATCATGGACTCGGCCCTCGACGCCGGGATCAACTTCTTCGACACCGCCAACGTCTACGGCTGGGGTGAGAACAAGGGCCGCACCGAGGAGATCATCGGCACCTGGTTCGCCCAGGGCGGCCGCCGTCGCGAGAAGACGGTCCTCGCCACCAAGGTCTACGGCTCCATGGCCCCCGACGGCGAGTCGTGGCCCAACTACGACCGCCTCTCGGCGCTTAACATCCGGCGGGCCGTCGACGCCAGCCTCAAGCGGCTCAACACGGACTACATCGACCTCTACCAGTTCCACCACGTGGACCGGCAGACCCCGTTCGAGGAGATCTGGCAGGCCGTCGAGGTCCTGATCCAGCAGGGCAAGATCCTCTACGCGGGCTCCTCCAACTTCCCCGGGTACAAGATCGCCCAGGCCAACGAGACCGCCGCACGGCGTGGCGGCGTCGGCCTGGTCAGCGAGCAGTGCCTCTACAACCTCGCCGAGCGGCGCGCCGAGATGGAGGTCATCCCGGCCGCCGAGGCGTACGGGCTCGGGGTCATCCCGTGGTCCCCGCTGCACGGCGGCCTGCTGGGCGGAGCCATCCGCAAGTCGTCGGAGTCGGGCCGCACCGCCTCGGGCCGCTCGGCGGAGGCACTGTCCAACAGCTCCGTGCGGTCGCAGGTGCAGGCGTACGAGGACCTGCTGGACAAGCACGGCCTGGAGCCCGGCGAGGTCGCCCTGGCCTGGCTGCTGACGCGTCCCGGGGTCACCGGCCCGATCGTCGGTCCGCGTACGCCGGAGCAGCTCGCGTCCGCGCTGCGGGCGGTGGAGCTGGAGCTCTCCGAGGAGGTCCTGGCGGGCCTCGACGAGATCTTCCCGGGTCCGGGCGCCTCGCCGGAGGCCTTTGCCTGGTAGGGGCGGGCCGGGCGGCTACTGGCCGACGGCGGCCGCCACGGCGACGACGACGAACATCAGCACGAGCACACCGGCCATGACACGGTTTCTGGTCTTCGGGTCCACCCGTCGAGCCTAACGCGGCGGCCCCCGGCCCTCGGGCCGGGGGCCGCGAGACGTCCGTCATGGTGCCCCGGCCCGGGGTCCGGCGTCGGCTCAGATCTCGGCTCAGGTCTCGCGGAGCTCCAGGGTGCAGCACTTCACGCTGCCGCCCGCCTTGAGGAGTTCCGAGAGGTCGACGCCGACCGGCTCGAAGCCGCGCGCGCGGAGCCGGTCGGCGAGGGCGGTGGCCGCCTGCGGCAGCAGCACGTGGCGGCCGTCGGAGAAGGCGTTGAGCCCGAAGACCGCCGCGTCCTGCGCGGTGGCGAGGAGGGCGTCGGGGAACATCGTGCGCAGCACGGCCCGGCTGCCCTCGGAGAACGCGCCCGGGTAGTACATGACCTCGTCGTCGGAGAGCACCGCGAGGGCCGTGTCCAGGTGGTAGTACTCCGGGTCGACGAGGGTCAGGCCCGTCACCGGGAGGCCGAAGAACTCCTGGGCCTCGGCGTGCGCGCGGGGATCCGTACGGAAGCCGGTGCCGGCCAGGATCCGGCGGCCGACGGTGAGGAAGTCGCCCTCGCCCTCGTTGACGTACTCGGGCCACAGCAGCTCTCGGTAGCCGCGGCCCTCGAACCACTTCAGGTACGCGGGCCCCTCGGCCGTGCGCTGCGCGTGCCGGAACCGGGCCCCGTACACCTTGCCGTCGACGACGGTGGCGCCGTTGGCGGCGAACACCATGTCGGGGAGCCCGTCGAGCGGGTCGATCTCCTCCACGAAGTGGCCGAGCTCCCGGTAGAGGTCGCGCAGCCGCTCCCACTGGCGGACGGCGAGGGCATTGTCGGTGCGCTGCTCGGGGCGCATCCAGGGGTTGATGGAGTACGTGACGTCGTAGTGCCGGGGCCGGCACATCAGCAGCCGCCGCCGGGTGGCGACGCGGGCGCTGGCGGGGGCGGGGGCGGCGGTCTCGCTGAGCGGCACGGGGACTCCTGCGGGGGAAGGGGCCGGACGGACGACGGCGTCCGGCACGACGCTCTCCCGCCGGGCGCACGGGAACGTGCCGGGGACGCGTCCGCTGCCTGAACCGGCCCCTAACAGGTCGCCCCGACCCCCGCCCTGCCGCCTCGGCCCCGGGCCGGCCCCGCCAGGTCGGCCGTGACCAGGCCCCGCAAGGTCGGCCGTGAGCCGCGCCCTGACGGCTCCGCCCCGAGCCGGGCCCGGCGGGTCCGCCCCGGGCCGGGGCTGACGGGTCTGCCCCGGGCCGGGTCCGGCGGGTCCGCCCCGGGCCCGGCTCGACGGGGCCGCCGTGAGGGTCAGTGTGCCGCCGCCAGGGGCCATGCGCCGACCAGCTCGTAGCGGGGTTGCTCGCCCGGGACGCCGCTCACGGGGAGGTTGCTGCGGACCAGGCTGAGCGCGTCGACCTGCCAGGGTGTGCCCTCGAAGCCGGCGAGGGCGTCGAGGAGGGGCCCCAGGGCGACGCCGGAGCCAGGCCGGCCGCGGGCCAGGGTGAGGTGGGGGGTGTACCGGCGGTGCTGCTCCATCGGCACTCCGGCCCGCCGGGCGGCGGCGTCCGCGCGTTCCGCGAGCATCCGCATCCCGTCGAGCCCTCCGGCGGCGCCGGCCCACAGGGCGCTCTCGCCGAAGTGGCCGCCGCCGTGGATCCGGAGGGGGAAGGCTTCCGTGCGGGCGGCGGCGCGGGCGAGGCGGGCGTGCAGGTCGGGAAGGAGTTCCTCGCGGACCTCGCCCATGAAGGCGAGCGTGAAGTGCCACCCCGCTTCCGCGGTCCAGCGCAGTCCCCCGTCCTTCGGCAGGGCGGCGACGGCGTCGCGCAACTCGGCGACGGCGTGCGGGGGCGGCATCACGGCAGCGAAGAGCCTCATGCCCCGACGGTAGCGCGTACGGCCCCTGTTCCCGGGCTCTGTCCCCGGACCCCGGTTCCCCGGCATCCGCCCCCCGGGGTACGGCGGCCGGCCCCCGGGGAACGCCCCCGCCCCCGGGGCGCGGCGGCCGGCCCCGCAGGGCCGCCCCCGGGCCCCGCCTGGGGTCAGGCGGCCGTGACCAGGTCGCGGGTGCGCTGGGCGGGGACGAACGTGACGCCTCGGCGGCTCACCCGCAGCCGGAGGTTGCCGACGCGGGAGAGGACGACGGCGATCGCGAGGGCGGCGACCAGGGAGATCAGGCCTCCCGCGGCCATGCCGGCGCGCGCGCCGTAGGTGTCGGTGATCCAGCCCACCAGCGGGGCCCCCACCGGGGTGCCGCCGGTGAACACCATCATGAACAGGGCCATGACCCGTCCCCGCATCTCGGGGTCGGTGGCCATCTGCACGCTGGAGTTGGCGGTGACGTTGACCGTCAGTCCGAACATCCCGATCGGCACCAGCAGCGCCGCGAACAGCCAGAAGCCCGGCGCGTACGCGGTCGCCGTGACCAGAGCGCCGAACAGTACGGCCGCCGCGACCAGCAGCCGCAGCCGGGAGTGGCCGCGCCGGGCCGCCAGCAGGGCGCCGGCCAGGGAGCCCGCGGCGATCAGGGTGTTGAAGAGGCCGTACGTGCCGGCGTCCCCGTGGAACACGTCGCTGACGAAGGCGGACAGCCAGATCGGGAAGTTGAACCCGAAGGTTCCGATGAACCCGACCAGCACGATCGGCCAGATCAGTTCCGGACGGCCCGCGACGTACCGCAGGCCCTCCCGCAGCTGGCCCTTGGCCCGCGGCTGCGGCTCCACCGGGTTGAGTTCGTTCGTCCGCATCATCAGCAGACCGGCGATCGGCGCGGCGAAGGACAGCCCGTTCAGCAGGAAGGCCCAGCCGGATCCGACGGCGGTGATCAGCACACCGGCGATCGCCGGGCCGACCAGCCGCGCGGACTGGAAGTTGGCGGAGTTCAGGCTGACCGCGTTGGCGACCTGGTCCTTGCCGACCATCTCGGAGACGAACGTCTGGCGCGCCGGGTTGTCCACGACGGTGACGAGGCCGAGCAGGAAGGCGGCGAGGTACACGTGCCAGACCTGGACGTGTCCGGCCAGGGTCAGTACGGCGAGTGCGACGCCGGTCAGGCCCATCGCGCTCTGGGTGGCCAGCAGCAGCGGCCGCTTGGGCAGCCGGTCGGCGAGTACGCCTCCGTAGAGCCCGAACATCAGCATCGGCAGGAACTGCAGGGCGATGGTGATGCCGACGGCCGAGGCGGAGCCGGTCAGGGAGAGGACGAGCCAGTCCTGGGCGATGCGCTGCATCCAGGTGCCCGTGTTCGAGACGACCTGTCCCGTGGCGAAGAGCCGGTAGTTCCGGATCTTCAGCGAGCTGAACATGGAGTTCTTGCGTCCAGCCGCGTCGTTGGTGGTGGATATGTGGCCGGGTGCGGAGTTTGCTCCGTTTCCCGTACTCAAAAGGGTCGCCTCCTGGCGTGTGCGGTTACAGGTGGGCGAGCTTCTCCAGGACGGGCGCGGCCTCGCGGAGCTTGGCCCATTCGTCCTCGGTGAGCTCGGCCGCGAGCCCGGCCAGGAAGGCGTTGCGCTTGCGACGGCTCTCTTCGAGCATCGCCTCGGCCTCCTCGGTCTGGCTGACCACCTTCTGTCGGCGGTCGTCGGGGTGCGGCTCCAGCCTGACCAGTCCCTTGGCTTCCAGCAGCGCGACGATGCGGGTCATCGACGGCGGCTGGACGTGCTCGCGCCGGGCCAGCTCGCCGGGAGTGGCCTGGCCGCAGCGGGCGAGCGTGCCGAGCACCGACATCTCGGTCGGGCTCAGCGACTCGTCGACACGCTGGTGCTTGAGCCGGCGGCCCAGCCGCATGACGGCGGAGCGGAGATCGTTCACGGCGGCGGCGTCGTCACCATGGGAAAGGTCATGCATGTTCTTTAGAGTAACTCATTACTCTCGCTAAAGAACACCCGGTTCCCGCGTCATGCCTCACATCACACCTGGCTCGTCGCCCCATCACTCGTACGGGTGAGTCGGTTCCGGAAAGTGACACGCGTCCACGCCCTGTGCCCCG
The DNA here is from genome assembly GCF_055565795.1 of Streptomyces sp. NPDC028314. Lineage (NCBI taxonomy): Bacteria > Bacillati > Actinomycetota > Actinomycetes > Kitasatosporales > Streptomycetaceae > Streptomyces > Streptomyces sp. NPDC028314. The sequence goes on along the minus strand of NZ_JBVHTP010000014.1, from coordinate 75,799 downwards.
ACTCTTTCGCCATGGGGACACATGTGCTGAGCATGCGCATAGACGGGGAGCTGCTCGACCGCCTCCGGACTCATGCGGCCAAACGCGGAATGAGCGTCCAGGACTATGTCGTCCGGACGCTCATTCGCGATGATTTCGACGAACGCTTCAAGGCGGCCGTCGACGAGACAGAGAAGTTCTACGGGCTCACGTAGGGCCCTCCGGCGGTACTACGTCAGGCCGAGGGCCGGCATCGCGTAGTAGAAGACGAACACCGCCCCGACGACGTACATGGCGGCCGGGACCTCACGGCCCCGGCCCGTCGCCAGCCGCAGGGCGCAGAAGGTCACGAAGCCGATGCCGATGCCGTTGGTGATCGAGTAGGTGAACGGCATCATCACCATGGCCAGGAAGGCCGGGACGGCGATGGTGAAGTCGCTCCAGTCGATGTCCCTGACCGAACCGGCCAGGATCAGGAAGCCCACCGCCACCAGCGCCGGGGTCGCCGCCTGGGACGGGACCATGGTGGCCAGCGGCGTGAGGAACAGCGACACGGCGAAGAGGCCGCCCGTCACCACGTTCGCCAGGCCCGTGCGGGCGCCCTCGCCGACACCGGCCGTGGACTCCACGAAGCAGGTGGTGGCGGAGGAGGAGGTGGCGCCGCCCGAGGCGACGGCCAGGCCGTCGATCAGCAGGACCCGGTTGATGCCGGGGAAGGTGCCGTCGGGCTTCGTCAGCTTGGCCTCGTCGCCGACGCCCAGGATGGTGCCCATCGCGTCGAAGAAGCAGGACAGCAGCACGGTGAAGACGAACAGGATGCCGGTGAGCATCCCGACCTTCCCGAAGCCGCCGAAGAGGCTCACCTGACCGACCAGCCCGAAGTCGGGCGCGGCCACCGGGTTGCCCGGCCACTGCGGCACGGTCAGGCCCCAGGCGGTGCCCGGCAGGTCGGTGACGAGCTGGACGGCGACGGCGATCACGGTCATGACGACGATGGAGATCAGGATCGCGCCGGGCGTCTTGCGGATCAGCAGCGCGAGCGTGAGGAGCACGCCCAGGATGAAGACCAGTACGGGCCAGCCGTGCAGGTGGCCGTTGCTTCCGAGCTGGAGCGGGACCGTGGTGTGCGCGGCGTCGGGGATGCGGGAGACGAAGCCGGAGTCCACCAGGCCGATCAGCATGATGAACAGGCCGATGCCGATCGCGATGCCCTTGCGCAGGCCCAGCGGGACGGCGTTCATGACCCGCTCGCGCAGACCGGTGGCGACCAGCAGCATCACCACGAAGCCCGCCAGCACCACCATGCCCATGGCGTCGGGCCAGCTCATCCGGGGGGCGAGCTGGAGCGCGACGACGGTGTTCACCCCGAGGCCCGCCGCGAGCGCGATCGGGACGTTGCCGATGACCCCCATGAGGAGGGTGGAGAAGGCGGCCGTCAGGACGGTGGCGGTGACGAGCTGGCCGCCGTCGAGCTGGTGCCCGTACATGTCCTTCGCGCTGCCCAGGATGATCGGGTTGAGCACGATGATGTAGGCCATCGCGAAGAAGGTCGCCAGCCCGCCGCGGACCTCGCGGGCGACGGTCGAGCCGCGCTCCGAGATCTTGAAGTAGCGGTCGACGGCGTGGGTGGGGGCCGCGGCGGGTGCCGAGGTGCTCATGCGGTCCTCAAGGGGGGTTATTGGTGGTTCGTACGAGTAAATCCGGTCGCAGGCAAACCGTTTCAGTATGAACACATGAACGATGGAGCGTCCATCTCCGCGCGTAGACCGCGTTTCACGCCGCCTAGACTTGGACGCATGGCGAAATGGACCGCACAGCACGAGGCTCCCGAGCCCCTGGAGGGCCCCGTCGTCGCGACCGTCGTCGGCGGCACGATCATCTGGTTCGCCATCTTCCTCGTTCAGCTCCCCTTCTACGGGTGGTTCGCGGACCGGGGGATGCTGTGGTGGGTCTGGACCCCGCTGGCCGGCGCGGCCCTGGGTCTGTTCGGCATCTGGTACGCCCGCGGCCGCGAAGCGGCGATCAAGCGGCACAAGGAGCAGCAGGCGGCCGAGGCCGCCGCGGCCGGCACCCCCGGAGCACGCCCCGGCCCGGCGGTCTAGCCCCCGTCCGGCCCCCGCGGGAAGGCGGGGGGAGTACCAGCGGACGATTTCGGTCATCCCGAAGTCGGATCTTCGCACCGCTCGGCGGGTGAAGGCCCGGAACCCCCTTTACCGTCGAAAGCATGACGCAGCGGGCAGAGACCGAATCCGACGGGCCGGAGCCGGGCGGTGGCAGCGGTGCTGGTGGCGGTGGCGGCGCGACCGCCGGTACGGCCATCGACGCGGGGGCCGAGCTGGACCCGGTACACCCGGTCCGGCCGCCCGCCCCCCGGTTCAAGCCGGGCGGTCTGAGCACCGCCGAGGTCGCCGAACGCGTCGCGCGCGGAGACGTCAACGACGTGCCCGTGCGCTCCTCGCGCTCCACCGCCGAGATCGTCCGGGCGAACGTCTTCACCCGCTTCAACGCCATCATCGGCGTGCTCTGGGTGATCATGCTCATCGTCGCGCCGATCCAGGACAGCCTGTTCGGCTTCGTGATCATCGCGAACACCGGCATCGGCATCATCCAGGAGCTCCGCGCCAAGAAGACCCTCGACGGGCTCGCCGTCATCGGGGAGGCCAAACCCAGCGTCCGCCGCGACGGCCGGACGGCCGAGATCTCCACCTCCGAGATCGTCCTCGGGGACGTCATCGAGCTCGGACCGGGCGACAAGGTCGTCGTCGACGGCTCCGTCGGCGAGGCCGACGGCCTGGAGATCGACGAGTCCCTGCTCACCGGCGAGGCCGACCCGGTCCTGAAGAAGCCCGGCGACCCGGTCATGTCCGGCTCCTTCGTGGTCGCCGGCGGCGGCGCCTTCACCGCCACCAAAGTCGGCCGCGAGGCCTACGCCGCCCAGCTGGCCGAAGAGGCCTCCCGCTTCACGCTCGTCCACTCCGAGCTGCGCAGCGGCATCTCCACCATCCTCAAGTACGTCACCTGGATGATGATCCCGACTTCCATCGGCCTGATCATCAGCCAGCTCGTCGTCAAGGACGACAACCTCAAGGACGCCATCGCCCGGACCGTCGGCGGCATCGTCCCGATGATCCCCGAGGGCCTCGTCCTCCTCACCTCCGTCGCCTTCGCCATCGGCGTCATCCGGCTCGGCCGCAAGCAGTGCCTGGTCCAGGAGCTCCCCGCCATCGAGGGCCTCGCCCGGGTCGACGTGGTCTGCCTCGACAAGACCGGCACCCTCACCGAGGGCGGTATGGACGTCACCGAGCTCCGCCCCCTCGGCGGCGCGGAACCGGCGTACGTCAAGAAGGTGCTCGGCGCGCTCGGCGAGTCCGACCCGCGGCCCAACGCCAGCCTCCAGGCGATCATCGACGCCTACCCCGACAGCGCCGAGTGGCGCTGCACCGAGTCGCTGCCCTTCTCCTCCGCCCGCAAGTACAGCGGCGCCAGCTTCAGCGAGGGCGACGGCGAGAACAACACCTGGCTGCTCGGCGCCCCCGACGTGCTGCTGCCGGCCGGGGACCCGGCCCTCGACGAGATCAACGACCTCAACGAGCAGGGTCTACGGGTCCTCCTGCTGGCCCGCTCCGCCCGCGAACTCGACGACCCGGCCGTGGCCGGCGGAGTCCGGCCCACCGCCCTGGTCGTCCTGGAACAGCGGCTGCGGCCCGACGCGGCGGACACCCTGCGCTACTTCGAGGACCAGAAGGTCAAGGCGAAAGTCATCTCCGGCGACAACGCGGTCTCCGTCGGCGCGGTCGCGGGCAAGCTCGGCCTGCCGGGCGCCCAGAACACGGTCGACGCCCGCAAGCTGCCGGCCGACCGGGACGGGATGGCCCAGGTCCTCGACGAGAACGCCGTCTTCGGCCGGGTCACCCCGCAGCAGAAGCGGGACATGGTCGCCGCCCTCCAGTCCAAGGGCCACACGGTCGCCATGACCGGCGACGGGGTCAACGACGTACTCGCCCTCAAGGACGCCGACATCGGCGTGAGCATGGGCTCCGGCTCCGAGGCGACCCGGGCCGTGGCCCAGATCGTCCTGCTCAACAACAGCTTCTCCACCCTCCCCTCGGTGGTCGCCGAGGGCCGCCGGGTCATCGGCAACATCACCCGGGTCGCCACCCTCTTCCTCACGAAGACGGTCTACTCGGTGCTGCTGGCGATCCTGGTCGTCTGCTCCCAGGTGGAGTACCCCTTCCTGCCGCGCCACCTGACGCTCCTGTCCACCCTCACGATCGGCATCCCGGCCTTCTTCCTGGCCCTGGCCCCGAACAAGGAACGGGCGAAGCCGCACTTCGTGAAACGGGTGATGCGGTACGCGATCCCCGGCGGTGTGATCGCGGGGACGGCCACCTTCATGACGTACCTGATCGCCCGCCACCACTACGCCGGGCCGGACGCCCTCAAGGCCGAGACGAGCGCGGCGACGCTGACGCTGTTCCTGACCTCGATGTGGGTCCTGGCGATCATCGCCCGCCCGTACACCTGGTGGCGGGTCGGCCTGGTCGGTGCGATGGGCGGGGCGTTCCTGATCGTGCTCGTCGTGCCGTGGCTCCAGGACTTCTTCCAGCTGAAGCTGGAGGGCGCGGTGATGCCGTGGACGGCCGTCGGCATCGCGGTCGTGGCGGCGGCCCTGATCGAGCTCGCCTTCCGCTGGGTCAACCGCAAGTTCCCGGCCTGACCGGCCTGACCGGCCTGACCGGCCTGCCCGCCTGACCGGCCTGCCCGCCTGACCGGCCTGCCCGGCTAGTCGAACCAGCGGTCGCGGGCCAGTTCCGCCGTGCGCGAGGGGTCCTCCAGCAGGGCCGCGACCTCGAAGCGGCGCGGCCACTGGCCCGCCGACCAGGCGAGGGCCGCCGCCACGCCCTCCAGGGTGGAGGCGTGCAGGGTGCCGTCCGGGGTGCGGCGCCAGTCGAGCTCGGTGCCGCCCGCGACGAGCTCCTCGTGCTCGACGTACGACCGGGGGGTCGAGGGGCCCAGGAGCAGGAGCACCGACTCCGGGACCTGGTGCTCCTCGCCCGGGGTGCTGACCTCCGCCGGGACCGTGTCCGACAGGCGGCGGACCTGGAGCAGGTCGGCCAGGTCGGCCGCGCGGGACGGGGCGACCGGCAGCAGCGGCAGGCCCGCCGTCAGGGGGAGGAGGTCCGGGGCGTCGGCGATGAGCGCGTCGGCGGCGTCCACCACGCGGATCTCCCCGTCCACCACGGCCCGCAGGTCGTCCGGGAGGGTGACCTGCTCGGGGTCGAGATCGGCCAGCGCCCCGTACAGGGCGTGCAGCTGCCGGTCGCTCACCTCGCGGTCCGGGTCCGCGAGCCGGCCCAGCAGCTCGGCCGCGCCGCCGGGCTCGTCGAGCAGGGCCGCCACGGTGGTCCGTACGCCGAGGGCGCGCAGCACCTGCTCGTCCTCGAAGCCGGTGGCGTCCGCCGAGGTGTACAGGCCCTCCAGCAGCGGGTCGCCGCCCGCCGCGCGCAGGCCCGCCGGGCGGCGGCCGTCGAGCACCGGGTGGTCGCGCAGCCACCAGGCGGTGTACGGGCGGACGGACTGGGTGGTGCCGTCCGGGAGCAGCACCCGCACGGGCTGGGTCAGGGCGTCGCGCAGCGGGGGCTGCGCGAGCATGGCCAGCGCCTGGGGCCAGCACTCGTCGTCGACCAGGTCGAGGTCCCGTACGGCGATCAGTTCGGTCGCCACCGGCGGCAGCGGGGTGTCCGGCAGCTGGTCCAGTACGTCCTCGCACCACACGTCCACCGCGTCCAGCAGGCCCGCGTCGTCCGGCTCGGCGAAGTCCCCGTCGCGGGGCTCCAGTTCGTCGGGATCCAGGACCAGGTCGGTCGCGCGGACCAGCTGGAAGGTGGCCAGCACCCCGACCGCGGTGAGCGTGGCGGCGTCCCAGCGCTCGGCCAGCTCGGCGTCCACGTACGGGACTTCGTCCTCGCGGATGACGGAGGCCAGCGGGGATCCGGGGAGGAGGAGTTCGCCGGCCGGCGTGAGCTCGCCGTCCTCGTCGGGCAGGGCCAGCGCGCCCAGCCAGGGCTCGTCGCCGGGCGCCAGATCCGCGTCGCGGACCAGCGTCAGCACCACCTCGGCCAGCTCGTCGGCGTCCAGCGCGTCCTCGTCCCAGACCTCGCCCGCGTCCATCGAGGCGGCCACGGCCGCCCGGACCTGCGGGGTCGTCAGCACCGCGCGCGGGGTGGCCGGGAGGGCGCCCAGCTTCTCCAGCAGCGGGTGCGCGGCCTCCGGGTGGGCCACCTTCAGGCCGAGCCGGGCCAGGCTCGCCGGGGTGTCCGCGCCGGGCAGCAGGAGGTGGCGCGGCCCGATCGCGGTGCGGCCGTCGGCCAGCGGCACGGGCAGCCCGGACAGCCGGTCGGGGTCCACCCCGGCGAGGCTGTCGTAGAGCCGGTGCCACCACTCCGGGGTGCGCTCGATGCCCGCGATCCGCTCGATGGCGTCGCCCAGCGGAAGCCGGCCGACGCCCAGGGTGCGCAGCTCGGAGCGGCGCTCCAGGCCGGCCGGGAGCAGGGTCGGCAGTACCTCGGACAGGACGCTGACGGTGTCGGCGCCCGCGCCCTCCACCACCTCGGCCTCGAAGGGGCGCAGCGCGGCCCGCTCCTCGGGGGCCTCGGCCGGGGCGGCGGGCGCCAGGAACGCCGTACGGGGCAGCCGCTGGAGCACGGCGGCCCGCAGGGCGCCGTCCAGCGGGCCCTTGCCGAGCGGGCCGGGGACCAGGTCGACGAGGGCGGTGCTCACCGGGTCCCAGGCGCCGAGGAGTTCGGCGTAGGCGTCGGCGGCGCGCTCCACCAGGAAGTCGGTCAGCGGCCCGGGGGCGGGGTGGCGGCGGCTGGTGTCCAGCGGCAGCGAGGCGATCAGCAGGGCGGGGATGCCCAGCGGCTCGTCGGTCGGGGTCGGCGCGTGCACGACCGGGGCGGTGGCGGGGTAGACGGGCGCGCCGTCGGCGTCCACGGGCGCGGCCCAGGTCACCGTCCAGTGGGGCCGCAGCCGCTCCTCGACGGGCCGGTCGGCGAGCAACTCCCGCTCGATGGGGCCGCTGTGGCGGACGGTGCGCCAGCGGTGGGTGCCGGAGGCGGAGTCCTCGATGACGGTGTACGGGCCTTCGGCGCGCCGGTACAGCACGCGGTGCCCGGCGGCCGGGGTCTCGACGACGACCTCGCGCAGTCCGGGCAGGGTGAGCAGCAGGGCGTCGTCGATGCCGGCGAGCAGCCGTTCCACCAGTTCCTCGGCGGCACCGTCGCGCAGCGGGAGGACCACGACGGTGTCGTACCCCTCGGGCGCGGAGCCCTCGGCGGGCAACGGGAGGCGCAGCAGCGGGACGTGGCCGTCGCGGCGGCGCAGTTCGTCGCCGAGGCCGGGGCTGCCGTTGGCGGCGTCCCGGGCCATTTCGCGGGCCTCGGCCAGCGACCAGCGGACCCCGCCGTGGCGTCCGAGCACCGCCGGTTCGTCGGAGACGGCCAGGACGGCCGCGAAGCCGACGCCGAAGCGGCCGACGGTCTCCGCGGAGCCGACCGCCCCCGCGGGCTCCCGCTTCGCGGAGGCCCGCAGGGTGCTCAGCGACTCCACGCCGGTCGCGTCCAGCGGGGCGCCGGTGTTGGCGACGGCCAGCACCGCGTGCCCGCCCTCGCCGGGGTGCAGGGTCAGCCGCAGCCGTCCCGGCACCTTGGCCCGGGCCGCGGCGTCGGCGGCGTTCTGGGCCAGCTCGATGACGAGCCGGTCGCGGTAGCCGCCGAGTGCCAGGTCCTCCTCGGCGTTGGCGTCCTCGCGGAACCTGGCGGGGCCCGAGCCCCAGGCGTCGAGCACCCCGCGTCGCAGCCGGGCCGTGCCGAAGGGGTCCACGCCGCTCTGGGCCGCCGTCACTCGCACGCTCACGCCGCTGCCTCCAAGAATTGCCGTGCCGAACTCCTGAAGGTATCGCGTATCGAGCTACCCCCGGCCGGTGAGGTGCGCGAACACGACCACGTTGGAGTCCCAGTGGCGGTCGGCGGTGAGGTTGCCGCCGCAGGTGATCAGGCGGAGCTCCGCCTTGCCGTGGGTGTCCCCGTAGACCTTGTCGGTGGGGAAGGCGGCCTTCTTGTACGTGTCCACCTCGTCGACGGCGAAGACGGCGGTGCTGCCGTCGGCCCGGTGGACCTCGATCCGCTCGTTCCTCTTCAGCGTCTTGAGGTCGTGGAAGACGGCCTCGGGCGCCTGCGGGGTGTCCATGTGGCCGACGATGGCGGACGCGCCCGCCTCGCCGGGGGTGGGGCCCTCCTCGTACCAGGCCGCGTCCTTCGGTTTCGCGAAGTCCGGTTCCGTCATCTCGCCGTTCGCGTCGAGCCCGACCGCGTCGAGCGGGGCGTCGACCTCGATGCCGGGGATCTCGATGCGGTCCGGGACGGAGGGCGGCAGGGCGGGCACCGCCCGGGCGGTGTTCCCCGGGTCCTCGGCGGCGGCCGCCGAGCAGCCGGAGGCGAGTACGGCGGCGAGGCCGGCGGCTCCCGCCAGGGCGGCCGCGCGGCGTGCGCGGCCGCCCCGGCGGGCGGTGAGGAGGTCAGCCACGGCCGGCCGCGTCCTGGACGGGGCCGACGGGGGCCTGGCCGGTGTTCACGGAGCCCTTGGGCTTCTTGTGCCCGCTCGGGTTCAGCGGCTTCACGTCGGGCCGCGCGTCGTGGCCGGAGCCCTCGGTGGAGAACTTCACGGTGTCGAACTTCTTGCCGTCCGCGAAGGCGTCCACGCCGTAGTAGCCGCTCTTGACGTCCTGGGCGACGACGGCGGTACCGGTCCAGGTGCCCTTGCCGTCGCTCTTGAGGTCGACCTGCCCGCCGGCGAAGGCCTCGGACCTGACGTACGCGCTCTTGTCGCCGGAGCCGGTCTTGACGGTGACGGCGACCTTGTCGCCGGGGCGGCCGAAGTCCTTGGACAGCCGCAGGGTCGCGGCCTGCGGCTTGGGGTCGGGCTTGCCGCTCGCCTTCACCGTCAGCTGCGCGGTGGCCCGCACCTTGCCGCCGGGGGCGGAACCGGTCAGTGCGACGCCGTAGTTGCCGTCCTTGACGTCCGCGACCTCGGCGGTGCCCGTCCAGGTGGTGCCGTCCTTGCCGGGGGTCAGCCGGACGCCGTCCAGGGCGGCGGAGGACACGGACAGGGAGGTGGAGCCCTTGGGGGCGGTCACGGTGAAGTCCAGGTGCCCGCCGGGCTCGGCGGTGGAGGCGGAGAGCTTCAGGGACGCGTCGGTGGCGCCGGTGCCGGTGCCGGTGCTCGCGCTCGCGCTCGCCGAGGGGGACGGGCTCGGGGCATCGGCGGCGAAAGCGGTGGCGGCTCCGCCGAGGGCCGTCGACGAGGCCAGGACGATCGCCGAAAGGGTGAGTGCCTTGCGCATGGTTTCCTCCTGAACGGGCCGGGGTTCGTTCCCGGCACACCAGACATGAGGGACATCCTGGGCGCTTGGTTGCAGGGGTCGGCGGGCCGCGCGGCGGCCCCGCCGAAGGTCCTTCGCCGCATCGGCGCAGGCCGCGGGGGCACTCGGGAGCCGCCGTTTACAGCCTCTTTGCCCCGATTTTTGGGACCAAAGTCCCGGCGGAAGCGGCTCGGGCACGGGCTCGGGCACGGGCCCGGGTACGTGCTCGGGTACGGGCTCGGGTACGAGGAAGCCCCCGGTGACGGAAGGAGTCACCGGGGGCTTCACGCCGAGAGGGATCAGATCAGAGCTTCTCGATCACGTAGTCGACGCACGCCGTCAGCGCCTGTACGTCCGCCGGGTCGATCGCCGGGAACATCGCGACGCGCAACTGGTTGCGGCCGAGCTTGCGGTAGGGCTCGGTGTCCACGATGCCGTTCGCGCGCAGCGCCTTGGCGACCGCGGCCGCGTCGATGTCGTCCGAGAAGTCGATCGTGCCGATGACGGACGAGCGCTTGTCGGCGTCCACGACGAACGGGCTCGCGTACTTCGACGCCTCCGCCCAGCCGTACAGGTTGCGCGCGCTGGCCGCCGTACGGCCGGTCGTGAACTCCAGGCCGCCCTGGCTGTTCATCCACTCCAGCTGCTGGTCCAGCAGGAAGAGGGTGGAGAGCGCGGGGGTGTTGTACGTCTGGTTCTTCAGCGAGTTGTCGATCGCCGTCGGCAGCGAGAAGAACTCCGGGATGTGCCGGCTGCCGGACGCGTGCACGCGCGCCGCGCGCTCCAGGGCCGCCGGGGAGAACGCCGCCAGCCACAGGCCGCCGTCCGAGGCGAAGGACTTCTGCGGGGCGAAGTAGTAGACGTCGGTCTCGGTGATGTCCACCGGCAGACCGCCGGCGCCCGAGGTCGCGTCCACCAGAACGAGCGAACCGGCGTCGGCGCCCGCCACGCGCTTGATCGGCGCCGCGACACCCGTCGAGGTCTCGTTGTGCGTGTACGCGTACACGTCCACGCCCGCCTCGGCCACCGGATCGGGGTGCGTGCCGGGCTCCGAGGAGATCACGGAGGGCGCGTCCAGCCACGGCGCGAGCTTCGCGGCGGTGGCGAACTTGGAGGAGAACTCACCGAAGGTGAGGTGCTGGGACTTCTTCTCGATGAGCCCGGCCGTCGCGATGTCCCAGAAGGCGGTGGAGCCGCCGTTGCCCAGGATCACCTCGTAGCCCTCGGGGAGGGAGAAGAGGTCCCGGAGTCCCTGCCGCACCGAGCCGACCAGGTTCTTGACCGGGGCCTGGCGGTGGGAGGTTCCGAGCAGGGAGGTACCGGTGGCGGCCAGGGCGTCGAGCGCCTCGGTCCGCACCTTGGAGGGGCCCGCGCCGAAGCGTCCGTCGGCGGGCTTGATGTCAGCGGGAATCTGGATCTCAGCCACGGGCGGAGCGTATCCGGTCCCGGTCACGGCTCCGGGACCGCGTCCACCCGGTGAGACGCCCTGGGCGGTGGGAAGGTGGTGGCCGTGACGGCACCCGGGGAACTCGAACGGACATTGCGGGCCGACCTGCGCGGGGAGGTGGACTTCGGCGCCGCCGCGCGCGCCCTCGTGACCATGGACGCCTCGAACTACCGCCGCGTCCCGGTGGGAGTGGTGGCCCCGCGCGACGCCGAGGACGTGTCCGCCGCGCTGCGGGTGTGCGCCGAGGCCGGGGTCCCCGTCGTACCGCGCGGCGGCGGCACCTCGATCGCGGGCCAGGCGACCGGCACCGGGGTGGTGCTCGACCTCACCCGGCACATGAACGCCCTGGTGTCGCTGGATCCCGGCACCCGGACCGCCGTCGTCCAGCCCGGGCTGGTCCTCGACCGGCTGAGCGCCGCGGCACGCCCGTACGGCCTGGCCTTCGGCCCCGACCCGTCCACGCACTCCCGCTGCACCCTCGGCGGGATGATCGGCAACAACGCGTGCGGGGCCCACTCGGTGGCCTGGGGGACCACCGCCGACAACGTGGCGGAGCTGGCGGTGACGGCGTACGGGGGCTCCTCGTACCGGATCGGGACCGGCTGGGCGGGAGCCCCTCCGGGCCTGCGGGAGCTGGTGGCGGCAAACCTCGCGGTGCTCCGCACCGGGCTGTCCGGCGGCTTCTCCCGCCGCATCTCCGGCTACGGAGGCCTCGACGCGCTGCTCCCCGAGCGGGGCGCGGAGGTGGCCCGCGCCTTCTGCGGGAGCGAGGGCACCCTGGGGGTGGTGACGGAGGCGGTGGTGCGCCTGGTGGAGGCGCCGCGCGCGCCGGTGCTCGCGGTGCTCGGGTATCCCGACGAGAGCGCGGCCGCCGACGCGGCGGCGGGGCTGCTCCCGCACGGCCCGCTGACGGTGGAGGGCATGGCGCGGGACCTGGTGGGGAGCGCGGCGGGCCTCCCCCGCGGGGGTGCCTGGCTGTTCGTCGAGATGCGGGACGAGGGCGCGGCCCGGGCCCTCGTACGGGACGCCGACGCGCTCGATGCCGCGCTGGTCTGCGACCCGGTGGCGCAGCGGGCGCTGTGGCGGATCCGCGAGGACGCGGCGGGCACGGCGACGCGGATGCCCGACGGGCGGATGGCCTGGCCCGGGTGGGAGGACTGCGCGGTTCCGCCGGTCCGGCTCGGCGCCTACCTGCGGGACTTCCGGGCCCTGCTGGCGGCGCACGCCCTGCACGGGTCCCCGTACGGGCACTTCGGGGAGGGCTGCGTACACGTCCGGATCGACTTCGACCTGGTGTCGGCGGCGGGGGTCCGCCGCTTCCGGGCCTTCTCGCAGGAGCTGGCCGCTCTGGTGGTCTCGTACGGCGGCTCGCTGTCGGGGGAGCACGGCGACGGCCAGGCCCGCGCGGAGCTGCTGCCGAAGATGTACGGGCCGCGGGTGATCGGGCTGTTCGGCGCCTACAAGGACGTGTGGGACCCGGCGGGCGGCATGAATCCGGGGATGCTGGTCAGGCCGTCGCGGCTGGACGAGAACCTCCGCTTCGCGGTGCTGCCGCAGACCCCCTTCGCGGGAGAGGTCGCCCGCTGCGTCGGGGTCGCGAAGTGCCGCTCGACGGACGTCGGCGGACCGGGGGTGATGTGTCCCTCGTACCGGGCCACGGGGGACGAGCGGCACTCCACGCGCGGCCGGGCCCGGCTGCTGCACGAGATGCTGGCGGGGGAGGTCGTCACCGACGGGTGGCGCTCGCGGGAGGTCGCCGAGGCGCTGGACCTCTGCCTGAGCTGCAAGGGCTGCCGCAGCGACTGCCCGGTCGGCGTGGACATGGCCGCGTACAAGTCGGAGTTCCTGCACCGCCACTGGGCCGGCCGGATCCGCCCGCTGTCCCACTACACCCTGGGCGGCCTCCCGCAGTGGCTCCGGCTGATCGCCCGCTTCCGGGCGGCCCGCCCGGCCAACGCCCTGGCGCGCCGGCTCCCGGTCCCGGGACTCGCCCGCGAACGGGCCCTGCCGGCGCTGGCCCCCGAACCGTTCACGCGGGGGTGGCGCGCCCGGCCCGCGGCCGAGCCGCCGCGGGGCCCCGCCCCCCGGCCCGCGGCCGAGCCGCCGCGGGGCCCCGCCCCCCGGCCCGCGGCCGAGCCGCCGCGGGGCCCCGCCGTCACGCTCTGGCCCGACACGTTCACGGAGTACCTGGCACCGCAGGCCGGCCACGCGGCGGTCCGGGTCCTGGAGGCTGCCGGCCTGGAGGTGACCGTCCCCCGGGGCAGGGTGTGCTGCGGGCTGACGTACCTCTCCACCGGCCGCCTGGAGCGCGCCCGCACGGTCCTCCACCGCACCCTGGACGCCCTCGGCGAGACCGACGGCCCCGTGCTGGTCCTGGAACCCAGCTGCGCCGCCGCCCTGCGCACCGACCTGCCCGCCCTGCTCCCCGACGACCCCCGGGCGCACCGCCTCGCCGCTGCGGTCCACACCTTCGCGGAGACCCTCGAAGCGCACGCCCCCCACTGGCAGCCGCCCCGCCTGGACCGGGCGGTGGCCGGCCAGACCCACTGCCACCAGCACGCCGTCCTCGGGGACGCGGCCGACCGCCGGCTGCGCGAGCGGGCCGGCCTGACGGGGGAGCTCAGCGGCGGCTGCTGCGGCCTCGCCGGGAACTTCGGCTTCGAGCCGGGCCACCACGAGGTGTCGGTGGCCTGCGCGGAGGAACAGCTCCTGCCCGCCCTGCGCGCGGCGCCGCCCGGCACGGAGGTCCTGGCCGACGGGTTCTCCTGCCGCACCCAGATCGCCGAGCTCGGCGGCGGCCCGCGCGCCCGTCACCTGGCCGAACTCCTTGCGGAGGGCCTTTAGCGCAGCTTAGGGAGGTGTGCGCAATGTAAGGCAGCACGCAGCTTGTCACCTGTTACAGACCCCTTAGCCTGGGGAGATGACCCCGCCCTCCCAGCCCGCCCCGCTGTCCGTGACCGCGCCCGCCCCGACGCCCGTGCGGGCCGCCCCGTCCGGTGGCGCCCGCGCCCGCTTCGGGCCGGTCGCGCTGGTGGTCTCGGCCGGGGTCTCGGTGCAGTTCGGCGCCGCCCTCGCGGTCATGATCATGCCGAGGGCCGGTGCGGCGGGCGTGGTCACCCTGCGGCTGGCCGCAGCCGCGCTGGTCCTGCTGGTGCTGTGCCGCCCCAAGGTCCGCGGGTACGCGCGCTCGGACTGGACCACCGTCCTGTGGTTCGGCGTGACCATGGCCGGCATGAACGGCCTCTTCTACCAGGCCATCGACCGCATTCCGCTCGGCCCGGCCGTGACCCTGGAGGTCCTCGGCCCGCTCGCCCTCTCGGTGGTCGTCTCCCGCCGGCTGGTGAACCTCCTGTGGGCGGCCCTGGCCCTGGCCGGTGTCGGCCTCCTCTCCAGCCACGGCGGCGCAGGCTTCGGCGGACTCGACCCGCTGGGCGCGGCCTTCGCGCTCGGAGCCGGCGCGATGTGGGCGGCGTACATCGTCTTCAGCGCCCGTACCGGCCGCCGCTTCCCGCAGGCGGACGGCCTGGCCCTGGCCATGGCGGTGGCGGCCGTCCTCTCCCTCCCGCTGGGCATCGTCGAGGCGGGCTCCGACCTCCTCGTCCCGGGCACCCTGGCCCTCGGCCTGGGCGTCGCGGTCCTGTCCTCGGTCCTCCCGTACACCCTGGAACTGCTGGCCCTGCGCCGGCTGCCCGCCCCGACCTTCGCGATCCTGATGAGCCTGGAGCCGGCCATCGCGGCGACCGCGGGCTTCCTGGTCCTGAACCAGGCCCTGTCCACGCTGGACGCCCTCGCGATCGCCCTGGTGATCGCGGCCAGCATGGGCGCCGTCCGCTCCCAGATCGGGAAGAAGGCCTGACGGTGGACCCGGTCACGACCTACCTCTCCACCGTCCCGGACGAGCGCCGCGAAGCCCTCACCCGGCTGCGCGAGCTCTGCCTGGCCGAACTGACCGGCTTCGAGGAGGTCATCGCCTACGGCATGCCCGCGTACGTCCGGCCCGGCGCGCAGGCGGGGGAGATCGCCTGGGCCAGCCAGAAGCAGTACGTCTCCTTCTACCTGCTGCGCACCGACGTCCGCGACGCCTTCGCGGACCGGCTGGCCGGCCACGACATGGGCAAGAGCTGCCTGCGCTTCCGCCGCCCGGCGACCATGGACTTCACCCTCCTGCGCGACCTGCTGCGCGCCACGGCCGCCGCACCCCCGGGCCCGGTCTGCTGACCTGCCGGCCCCCGGCCCCCGGCCCCCGGCCCCCGGCACCCGGCACCCGACACACGGCCCCCGGCCCCCGGGACGGCTCAGGCGTAGCGCTCCGACATCGCCGCCAGCGCGGCCCGGACCCGGGCCCGCAGCGCCGGCGGGGCGAGGACCTCCGCGTCGGCGCCCAGGGACAGGAACTGCGCCTGCGCCTGCTCCGCCGACTCGACCGGCAGCGCCGCCCGGGTCCAGCCCGGCAGATCCGGATCCGCGGCCCCCCTCGCGGCGAGGGCCCGCGCCTGGACCCCGGTCAGGGTGGCCGCGCCGCGCGCGGAGAGCCGTACGACCGCCTCCTGCGGGTACAGCCGCTCCAGGAACTCCGCCTGGCTCCGCTGCCAGTGCGCCGCCAGCTCGAAGCCCTCGGGGAGCTCGGCCGACTCGGCCGTCTCCGTGACCGACAGGATCTGGTCGACCCGGTAGGTCCGCGGCTCCTCGGGCCCCGCGACGAGGTACCACCGGCCCGCCTTGAGGACCAGTCCGTACGGGGCGAGGCGCCGGTCCACCTCGCGCGGCTCCCGCCACCGCCGGTAGCGGACCTCGATCACCCGGCCCCGCCACACCGCGTCCGCGACCCGCCCCAGGAACGGTGCCTCCTCGTGCTCCGCGTACCACCCGGGCGCGTCCAGGTGGAAGCGCAGCCGCATCCGGTCGGCCTGCTCCCGCAACTCCGCCGGGAGCGCCGCCCGCAGCTTCAGCTGGGCCGCCGACAGGGCCTGCCCGAGCCCGAGCTCCGCCGCGGGGCCCGGCATCCCGGTCAGGAACAGGGCCTCGGCCTCGCCCGAGCTGAGCCCGGTCAGCCGGGTCCGGTAGCCGGCGAGCAGCTGGTAGCCCCCGCTGTGCCCGGCGTCCCCGTACAGCGGCACGCCGGCGGCGGCGAGGGCCTCCGCGTCGCGGTAGACCGTCCGCACGGAGACCTCCAGGTGCCCGGCGAGCTCGGCGGCGGTCATCCGCCCCCGGGTCTGGAGCAGCAGCAGGATCGACAGCAGACGGCTGGACTTCACCGGACCCCATCCCCTTCCGCCGGTTCCTCCGGCTCCCACTCTCCACCGGCTCCACTGACAGAGGATGTCAGTGAAGCCGTCCTACGGTTCCCCCGCCACCACGCACACGACGCGCACACCGGGAGCCCGTACATGGACGACTTCGGCTTCCTCGCCGGGACCCGGGACGTCGCCAACCGCCGCCGCACCTCCTGAGGCGGTACGTACGTCCCGCCCCGCCGCCCACGGGGGAGCGGCGGGGCGGGACCACACCGGCGGGGAGGCCGGCAGCTCTCGGCAGGACGGCGGGCGGCGGCCTCGGCGGGCCGACAGCCTCGACGGACGGCAGCCTCGGCGGGCCGGCGGGCTCAGCCGAGCGGCAGGTCCAGGTAGGAGGGCGTGGCCTCCGGGGAGGTGAAGGCCAGCGTCGCGCGCGGCAGGTTCGCGTCACCGTAGAACGGGTCGCGGGCGTCGATCACCAGCATCAGCCGGTGCCCGCGCGGGACGTCGTACGCCGTGGCCTGGAGGTCGACGTCCGCGCTGATCAGGCTGTCCGGGGCCGAGCCGGTGTCGCTGTACGGGGCGTGCGTGACGATGTGGGCCGTCCCGTCGGGCGCCATGTCCAGGAGGTACGCGACGAACCCGGACCCCGGGTTTCCCGCCCGGTACGTCACGCGCAGCCGGGGCGTACCGCGCAGCCGGGCGGTCTCCTCCTCGGGCGGCGCGGCCCAGACGGCGGCCACGGTGCGGTCGATGTCGCCGGTCGGGTAGAGCTTCGGGGCGCCGGCGATCTCCGCGTACCCGGACCTCACGATCTCGTCGGCGACCGTCGCCGGGGTGTCCACCCCGCACAGCACGTTCGCCGACCAGCCGGCCTCGGGCTTGTCGGCCAGCTCCCCGCCACCGGTCAGGTGGACGCGACGGATCCGCTCGGTGAGGGCCTGCCAGGTGGGGCGGGGCTCCAGGCTCTTGCTCCACATCACCTCGCTGACGACCTGGCCTTCGGCGGCGATGCCGTTGTCCAGGCCCTTGAGGTGGTGGTCGAACCAGCGGTGGGCGTCGGTCCAGATCCGGTTCGGCAGGCCGAGGATGCCGGACATCTCGGGCCCGGAGTGGTCGCCGATCGAGAAGTCCAGGCGCTTGGGCCCGGTGAGCTCGTTGAACATCTTCAGCGTCTGGTTGCCGGGGAAGAGCGTCTCGTGCCAGGCGTGCGCGAACAGGACGGGGACCTGGCGGCGGTTGAGCTCCTTGATGTGGGTGAAGGGCGAGCGCTGTTCCGCCCAGCGCAGGGTCCCCTCGATGTCGCGGTTGGCCAGTACGTTCTCGAAGACGCTCTCCGTCTGCGGGCTCAGCCGGGCCTTCGCCGCCGCGGCCAGCAGGGCCTGTACGGCCGCGACATGACGGGTCGAGTTCTCGTAGAAGGCCTCGCCGAGGTCCCCCCAGGTGCTCAGCGCGACGACCGCGTCGATCCGGGTGTCGTGCGCGGCGACGAGCTGGCTGATGCCCGAGCCGTACGAGTCCCCGAGGAAGCCGATCTTCGTGACCGGACCGGCGGTGCGCTCCACGATGTGGTCCAGGGCGCGGCTGCCGTCGGCGACGTCGAGCGGGCCCGCGACCTCGACCTGGCCTTCGGAGGCGGCGAACCCGCGGGCGGTGTAGGCGAGGACGTCGTAGCCGCGCGCCGCGAAGAGGCTCGCCTGGACGGCGTAGGTGAGCCAGCCCAGGTTCGTCCAGGGCGAGGGCATGACGATCACCGGCCGGGGCTGTGACCCGGTGTGCCGCCAGAGCGCGGCGTCGAGCAGGTCGCCGTCGGCGCCGGTCACCTTGCCGCGGCTGAACACGGCGACGGACCGGACCTCTGCGACGTCGGCGGCGCGGGACGGGGACAGGCCGGTGATGTCACCGGTCTCCAGGGCGGTGGCGAAGGCGGTCAGGGCGGTCGCGTCGAGTTCGGGGTAGAGCGAGAAATCGGCTGAGGTCACGTACGTCACGTCAGTTCATCCTCTTCGTCGAGTGCCATGACATGAACGGATGCGCGCGCTCTGGGCCCGGAGCGGAGCATTCAGTATCGGCGCGACATCGGTGACGTTTCGCGGGTTTCCGGCGTACGGCTGAAATCGCCCCCGCCCCGTCCGGCGGCCGCGGCCGGCTCACCCCCTGCCGGACCGGCCCATGCTCCAATTCCCCCGACCCGCGGCCGAGTTGCGGACGCTGGCGGGAACGCGACAGCCCGCGGCCAAATCATGCAAGCATGCTTGATTGTTTTGCCGGGCGCTGCCAGGCTTCCCCCCACGCCGAGAGGGGAGCGCACCGTGCCCGATCCGTCCGCCGTCGCCGTCTTCGCCGATCTCCGTGAGGAGGGGCGGGAACTCGATGCCCTGGTAGGGGAGTTGCCCGAACCGGGCTGGGCGAAGCCCACGCCCGCGAGCGGCTGGACCGTCGCCCACCAGATCGCCCACCTGCACTGGACCGACCGGGCCTCGCTGCTGTCCCTCACCGACGCCGAGGGCTTCGGTCGGATGGTCGAGGAGGCCCTGGCAGCCCCGGAGACCTTCGTCGACGAGGGCGCGGCCGAGGGCGCCGTCCTGCCGCCCGGCGAACTGCTGACCCGCTGGCGGGCGACCCGTACCGCCCTCGGCGAGGCGCTCGCCGCGGCCTCGCCGGACACCCGCTTCCCCTGGTACGGGCCGCCGATGAAGGCCGCCTCGATGGCGAGCGCCCGGCTGATGGAGACCTGGGCGCACGGCCAGGACATCGCCGACGCGCTGGGGGTGCGGCGGACCCCGACCGCCCGGCTGTGGCACGTCGCGCGGATCGGGGTGCGGGCCCGCGACTACGCGTACGCGGTGCGGGGCCTGCCGGTGCCCGAGGCCCCGTTCCGGGTGGAACTGACCGCCCCCGACGGCTCGGAGCCGTGGACGTACGGCCCCGCCGACGCCGGGCAGCGCGTCACCGGCCCCGCGCTCGACTTCTGCCTGCTGGTGACCCAGCGCGTGCACCGGGCGGACACCGCCCTGACGGCCCGCGGCGCGGATGCCGACCGCTGGCTGGACATCGCCCAGGCCTTCGCGGGCCCGGCCGGCCCCGGCCGGGAGCCGGGAGGCGCCCGGTGACCCGCCGCCCCCTGCTGATCGGCAACGCCTCCGGCTTCTACGGGGACCGGTTCGCGGCCGTGCGCGAGATGCTGACCGGCGGCCCGCTGGACGTCCTCACCGGGGACTACCTGGCCGAACTGACCATGCTGATCCTGGGCCGAGACCGGCTGAAGAACCCCGGTCTCGGCTACGCCAAGACCTTCCTGCGGCAGCTGGAGGAGGGCCTGGGGCTCGCGCACGAACGGGGCGTACGGATCGTCGCGAACGCCGGCGGCCTGAACCCGGCCGGGCTCGCGGCCGCCCTGCGGGAACTCGCGGACAGGCTGGGCGTGCCCGTCTCCGTCGCCCACGTCGAGGGCGACGACCTGATGCCGTTCTCGGAAGGGGCCCTCACCGCCAACGCCTATCTCGGCGGCGCCGGCATCACCGCCTGTCTGCGGGCGGGCGCGGACGTGGTGGTCACCGGCCGGGTGACGGACGCGGCGCTGGTCAGCGGGTCGGCGGCCTGGTGGTTCGACTGGCCGCCGGACGCGTACGACAGGCTGGCGGGGGCGGTGGTGGCGGGCCACGTCCTGGAGTGCGGAACCCAGGCCACCGGCGGCAACTACGCCTTCTTCACGCGGCACGACGTGCGCAGGCCCGGGTTCCCGCTCGCGGAGATATCCGAGGACGGCTCCTCGGTCGTCACCAAGCACCCCGGCACGGGCGGAGCGGTCACCACCGGCACCGTCACCGCCCAACTCCTGTACGAGACCCAGGGCGTCCGGTACCTCGGCCCGGACGTGACGGCCCGCCTGGACACCGTCCGGCTGCACGACGAGGGCGCGGACCGGGTCCGGATCACGGACGTCCGCGGTGAAGTACCCCCCGACACCCTCAAGGTGGGCGTGACCCGGATCGGGGGCTGGCGCAACGAGGTGGTCTTCGTCCTGACCGGCCTGGACATCGAGGCCAAGGCGGAGCTGGTCCGGGCCCAACTCGCGGACACCCTGCGGGAGGTGGCCGTGGCCGACTGGACCCTGGCCCGTACGGACCACGCGGACGCGGACACGGAGGAGAGCGCGAGCGCGCTGCTCCGCCTGGTGGTCCGCGACCCGTCCCCGGACCGGGTGGGGCGCGGCCTGTCCGCCGCCGCGGTCGAACTGGCCCTGGCCGGCTATCCGGGCTTCCACGTCACGGCCCCGCCGGCCGCGGCCCAGCCGTACGGGGTCTTCACCTCCTCGCTGATCCCGGCGGCCGCGGTCCCGCACGTGGCGGTTCTCCCGGACGGCACCCGGCGGCCGTGCTCCGCAGATCCGGCCCGCGCGGCGTTCGAGCGCACGGGCGGGGGTCCGGGCGCGGAGCCCATGGTTTCGGGAAGCGGCGGGGCGGGGGACGGCCCCGCGAGGCCCGACCGCCCCGCGCCGCAGGCTCCGGCAGGGCCCACCACCCGCGTCCCCCTGGGGACACTGGTCGGGGCCCGCAGCGGCGACAAGGGCGGCGACGCCAACGTCGGCGTCTGGGCCGAGACCGACGAGGCCTGGGCCTGGCTGCACGCCACCCTCACCACCGGGGTGTTCCAGGAGCTGCTCCCCGAGACCCGCGGCCTGCCCGTCCAGCGGCACGCGCTCCCGCACCTCAGGGCCCTCAACTTCACCGTCACCGGCATCCTCGGCGACGGCGTCGCCTCCGGCCACCGCTTCGACCCCCAGGCCAAGGCCCTCGGCGAATGGCTCCGGGCCCGCCACATCGACATCCCGACCCACCTCCTGCCCCCCGGCTCCGCCGATGACCAGCCTGCCCACGACCCCGCCCCCGCCCCCGCCGCCGGCGACCGGCCCGGCCCCGGCCCCGCTGGCGGCCGGCCCGCCCCCGACCCCGCCGGTGACCGGCCCGCCGCCGGCCCCGCAGACGCCCCGCCCGCTCCCGACCCCGCCCCGGAGGGGACCCGCCCATGACCCGCCTCGGCACCACCGTCGACCCGCACGCGCCCGAGCACACGGCCGCCCGTACCGCCGCCCTCGCCCGCCTCGCCGAACTCGACGCCGAGCACCACAAGGCCCTGCTCGGCGGCGGCGAGAAGTACACGGCCCGCCACAAGACCCGCGGCAAACTCCTCGCCCGCGAGCGGATCGAGCTGCTCCTGGACCCGGACACCCCGTTCCTGGAGCTGTCCCCGCTCGCCGCCTGGGGCAGCGACTACCCGGTCGGCGCCTCCATGGTCACCGGCATCGGCACGGTCGAGGGCGTCGAGTGCCTGATCACCGCCAACGACCCCACGGTGCGCGGCGGGGCCAGCAACCCCTGGACCCTCAAGAAGGCCCTGCGGGCCAATGAGATCGCCCGCCAGAACCGGCTCCCCTGCATCAGCCTCGTCGAGTCCGGCGGCGCCGATCTCCCCTCCCAGAAGGAGATCTTCATCCCGGGCGGTGCGATCTTCCGCGACATCACCCGGCTCTCGGCCGACGGCATCCCGACCGTCGCCGTGGTCTTCGGCAACTCCACCGCCGGCGGCGCGTACATCCCCGGGATGTCCGACCACACCATCATGATCAAGGACCGCTCGAAGGTGTTCCTGGGCGGTCCGCCGCTGGTCAAGATGGCCACCGGCGAGGAGAGCGACGACGAGTCCCTCGGCGGGGCCGACATGCACGCCCGGACCTCCGGCCTCGCCGACCACTACGCCCTCGACGAGTACGACGCGATCCGCCAGGCCCGCCGGGTCGTGGCCCGCCTGGCCCACCGCAAACCGCACGCCGACCCGCCGCGCGCCGAGGAGCCGGTGTACGACCCCGAGGAACTGCTCGGGATCGTCCCCGCCGACCTCAAGACCCCCTTCGACCCGCGGGAGGTCATCGCCCGCATCGTCGACGCCTCCGACTTCGACGAGTTCAAGCCCCTGTACGGCCCCAGCCTGGTCACCGGCTGGGCCAGCCTGCACGGCTATCCGGTCGGCATCCTCGCCAACGCCCAGGGCGTCCTGTTCAGCGCCGAGTCGCAGAAGGCCGCCCAGTTCATCCAGCTCGCCAACCAGCGCGACATCCCGCTGCTCTTCCTCCACAACACCACCGGCTACATGGTGGGCAAGGAGTACGAGCAGGGCGGCATCATCAAGCACGGCTCCATGATGATCAACGCGGTCTCCAACTCCCGCGTCCCGCACCTGTCCGTGCTCATCGGGGCCAGCTACGGCGCCGGCCACTACGGCATGTGCGGCCGCGCCTACGAGCCCCGGTTCCTCTTCGCCTGGCCCAGCGCCAAGTCCGCCGTCATGGGCCCCGCCCAGCTCGCGGGCGTGCTCTCCATCGTCTCCCGCCAGTCGGCCGCGGCGAAGGGGCAGCCCTACGACGAGGAGGCCGACGCCGGCATGCGGGCCTTCGTGGAGGCGCAGATCGAGTCCGAGTCCCTGCCGATGTTCCTGTCCGGGCGGCTGTACGACGACGGGGTCATCGACCCGCGCGACACCCGTACCGTCCTCGGCCTGTGCCTGTCGGCCGTCCACAACGCCCCCGTCGAGGGCGCCCGTGGCGGCTTCGGCATCTTCCGGATGTGAGCCCGCAGATGACCATCACCTCCCTGCTCGTCGCCAACCGCGGCGAGATAGCCGTCAGGATCTTCCGCACCGCCCGGGCCCTGGGCCTGGCCACCGTCGCCGTGCACTCCGATCCCGACGCCGACGCCCTGCACGTGCGCTGCGCCGACGCGGCCGTCCGGCTGCCCGGCGCGGCCCCCGCCGACACCTACCTGCGCGCCGAGCTGATCATCAAGGCGGCGCTGGCGGCGGGCGCCGACGCCGTGCACCCCGGCTACGGGTTCCTCTCCGAGAACGCCGACTTCGCCCGCCAGGTGCGGTCCGCCGGGCTCGTCTGGGTCGGCCCGCCGCCCGGGGCCATCGAGGCCATGGCCTCCAAGACCCGGGCCAAGGACCTCATGCGGGCCGCCGGGGTGCCGCTGCTCGAACCGGTCGACCCGGCCGCCGCCACCGCCGCCGACCTGCCCCTGCTGCTCAAGGCCGCGGCGGGCGGGGGCGGCCGCGGGATGCGCGTCGTACGGGACCTCGCCCTGCTCGGGGAGGAGCTGGAGGGCGCCCGCGCCGAGGCCCGGTCCGCGTTCGGTGACGGAGAGGTCTTCGCCGAGCCCTACGTCGAGCGCGGCCGCCACGTCGAGGTGCAGGTCCTCGCGGACGCCCACGGCACCGTGTGGGCGCTGGGCACCCGCGACTGCTCGCTCCAGCGCCGCCACCAGAAGGTCATCGAGGAGGCCCCGGCCCCCGGCCTGCCCGAAGCCCTGCGCGAGAGCCTGCACCGGGCCGCCGTCGCCGCCGCACGGGCCGTCTCCTACCAGGGCGCCGGCACGGTCGAGTTCCTCGTCACCGCCGACGGCCGCCCGTACTTCCTGGAGATGAACACCCGCCTCCAGGTGGAACACCCCGTCACCGAGGCCGTCTTCGGCCTCGACCTCGTCGCCCTCCAGCTGCGCGTCGCCGAGGGCGCCGCCCTGCCGGCCGACTGCCCGGAGCCCTCCGGGCACGCCGTCGAGGCCCGGCTGTACGCCGAGGACCCGGGCCTCGACTGGCGCCCGCAGAGCGGTGTCCTGCACACCCTGGCCGTCCCCGGCGAGGTCCGCGTGGACACCGGCTTCGGCGACGGGGACACCGTCGGGGTGCACTACGACCCGATGCTGGCCAAGGTGATCGCGCACGCCCCGACCCGCGCCGAGGCGGTGCGGGCCCTGGCCCATGCCCTGGCCGGAGCCCGGATCCACGGCCTGACGACCAACCGCGAGCTCCTCGTACGGTCCCTGCGGCAACCGGAGTTCGCCGCCGGGCAGCTCGACACGGGCTTCTACGAACGCCACCTCGGCTCCCTCACCGAAGCCGTCCCGGGCGATCCCTCCCCGGCCCTGGCCGCCCTCGCCGCGGCCCTGGCCGACGCGGCCCCGGCCCCGGACGCCCCGCTCGCCGCCCGCCTCGGCGGCTGGCGGAACCTCCGCTCCCAGCCGCACGTGCGCCGCTACAGCACGGGCGGCACCGAGTACGAGGTCCGCTACCACCCGGCCCGCAGCGGCCCCCCGGTCCCCCTGGACCATCCCGGTGTCCGCGTCCTCGCCGTCACTCCCGGCCTGGTCACCCTCGAAGTCGAGGGGATCCGGCGGGTGTTCCACGTGAAACATAAATCGAACAAGGGGGGCATCGGGTCCGCCGAGGTCTACGTGGACTCCCCGCTCGGAGCCCACACCCTGACCCGCCTGCCCCGGTTCTCCGACCCCCAGGACCGCACCGAACCGGGCTCCCTGCTCGCCCCCATGCCCGGCACCGTCGTCCGGGTGGCCGAGGGACTGGCCCCCGGCACGGCGGTCACCGCCGGACAGCCCCTGATCTGGCTGGAGGCGATGAAGATGGAACACCGCATCGTCGCGCCCGCCTCCGGCACGCTCACCGCGCTCCACGCCGTCACCGGCCAACAGGTCGAATTCGGCGCCCTGCTCGCCGTAGTCCAGGAGGAAACGCCAGCATGAGCCCCGCCAGCGGCACCACCACCCTCGAAACCGAAGAGCACAAGGCGCTGCGCGCCGCCGTCGCCGCCCTCGGGCAGCGCTACGGCCGCGCGTACCTGGCCCGGATCGCCCGCGAGGGCGCTCACCCCGACGAGCTGTGGGCCGACGCCGCCAAGCTCGGCTACCTCGGGGTCAACCTCCCCGAGGAGTACGGCGGCGGGGGCGGCGGCATCGCCGAACTCTCCATCGTCCTGGAGGAGCTGGGCGCGGCGGGCTGTCCGCTGCTGATGATGGTGGTCTCGCCCGCCATCTGCGGCACGGTGATCTCCCGCTTCGGCACCGAGGCCCAGAAGCGGGCCTGGCTCCCGGGCCTCGCGGACGGCACCCGCACCATGGCCTTCGGCATCACCGAACCCGACGCGGGCTCCAACTCCCACCGGATCACCACCACCGCCCGCCGCGACGGCGAGGAGTGGGTGCTGACCGGCCGCAAGGTGTTCATCTCCGGCGTGGACATCGCGGACGCCACCCTCATCGTCGGCCGCACCGAGGACGCGAGGACCGGCAGTCTCAAGCCCTGCCTGTTCATCGTCCCCCGCGACACCCCCGGTTTCTCCCGCTCCGTCATCGACATGGAGCTCCAGGCGGCGGAGAAGCAGTGGGAACTGGTCCTGGACGAGGTCCGGCTGCCCGCCGACGCCCTGGTCGGCGACGAGGACGCCGGGCTGCTCCAGCTGTTCGCCGGGCTCAACCCCGAGCGGATCATGACCGCGGCCTTCGCGATCGGCATGGGCCGCTACGCGCTCACCCGGGCCGTGGAGTACGCCAGGACCCGTACGGTGTGGAAGGAGCCCATCGGCGCGCATCAGGCCATCGCCCACCCGCTGGCCCAGGCCCACATCGAACTGGAACTGGCCCGCCTGATGATGCAGAAGGCCGCCCGCCTCTACGACGCCGGCGACGACATGGGCGCGGGCGAGGCCGCCAACATGGCCAAGTACGCTGCCGCCGAGGCCTGCGTACGGGCGGTGGACCAGTCCGTCCACACCCTGGGCGGCAACGGCCTCACCCGCGAATACGGCCTGGGCTCCCTCATCACCGCTTCCCGGGTCGCCCGAATCGCCCCCGTCAGCCGGGAGATGATCCTCAACTTCGTCTCCCACCAGACCCTGGGCCTGCCCAAGTCCTACTGACCACCCCGGCCCCAGGACCCAGTCCGGTCCCAGGACCCACCCCGGCCCCAGGACCGGACCCGGCCCCAGGACCGGACCCGGTCTCAGGACCGGACCTGGTCCCAGGACCGACCCGGTCTCAGGACCGGACCTGGTCTCAGGACCGGACCTGGTCTCAGGACCGGACCTGGTTCCGGGACCGGACCCCGGGCCGGCCCCGGCCCCGGCCCCGGTCCCGGAAACGCCCGGCCAGGGCAACCGCACCCGTACCCCTCCGGAGGAGACATGCCCCCACCCGTGCACGCCGGCCAGGCGCCCGGCATCACCACGCTCACCCTCGACTCCCCGGACAACCGCAACGCGCTCTCCGCGGACCTCGTCGCCGGGCTGCGCGCGGCCCTCGCCGAGGCGGGCGCCGACCCGGAGGCCAGGGCGGTCGTCCTCACCCACACCGGCAACACCTTCTGCGCCGGCGCCGACCTGAAGTCCCCTTGCGACCCGGCGGACTTCCTGGCCCTGCTCGGCGAGATCGCCGGTCTCCCGAAGCCGGTCGTCGCCCGCGTCACCGGACACGTCCGGGCGGGCGGCCTCGGCCTGCTGGGCGCCTGCGACATCGCCGCCGCCGGGCCGAAGTCCACGTACGCCTTCACCGAGACCCACCTGGGCGTGGTCCCGGCCGTCATCTCCGCGCCGCTGCTGCCGCTCCTGGACCCGCGCGCCGCGTCCCGCTACCTCCTGACCGCCGAGGCCTTCGACGCGGCCGAAGCCGCCCGGATCGGCCTGCTGACCCTGCACGGCGAGGACGTCGACGAGGTACTCGTCCCGGTGCTCGCGGGGCTGCGCAAGGCCGGCCCGGAGGCCCTCGCCGCCACCAAGAGGCTGCTCACCGCCCGGGTGCGGAGCGCCCTGGAGCGGGACGGAGCCGCGCTCGCGGAGCTCTCCGCGCGCCACTTCGGTTCCGCCGAGGCCCGCGAGGGCATCGGAGCCCGCTTCGAGCGCCGGGACCCCTCGTGGGCGCTGTGACCGGCCCCAAGCAGGCCCGCAGCCGGGTCACCCGCCGCCACCTCCTGGAGGCCGCCGTCTCCTGCCTGGCCGAACACGGCTGGGCCGGCTCCACCGTCGCCGTCGTCGCCGAACGCGCCGGCGTCTCGCGGGGAGCGGCCCAGCACCACTTCCCGACCCGCGAGGACCTCTTCACGGCCGCCGTCGAGTACGTGGCCGAGGAGCGCTCCACCGCGCTGCGCGAGCTCTTCCAGGCCGGTCCGGCGGCGCGGCCCGTCGTCGTCGAGGCCCTGGTGGACATGTACACGGGCACGCTGTTCCGGGCCGCGCTCCAGCTGTGGGTCGCCGCCTCCAACGAGGAGCAGCTGCGCCCCCGGGTCACCGAGCTCGAAGCCCGCGTCGGCCGCGAGACCCACCGCATCGCCGTGGAGCTGCTGGGCGCCGACGAGTCGGTGCCGGGGGTACGGGAGACCGTGCAGGGCCTGCTCGACATGGGCCGCGGCCTGGGCCTGGCCAACGTCCTGACCGACGACACCGCCCGCCGGGCCCGGGTGGTCGCCCAGTGGTCCCGGATCCTGGACGGCGCGCTCGCCTGATCAGGCCCGCAGCCCGGGCCGGTACGCAGCCCGGGCCGGTACGCCCGGCGGCGGGCCCGAGCCCGTACGCACGACGGCGCCGCACCCCCTGACCAGGGATGCGGCGCCGCCGCGCGTACGGGCTCGGGCCGGGATCAGGCCGTCTCGGCCATGTCCTCGTAGCCGTCGATCTCGCGCGGGTTGCGCTGGCCGGGCCCGGTGTAGCGGGCCGACGGGCGGACCAGGCGGCCCGTGCGCTTCTGCTCCAGGATGTGCGCCGACCAGCCGGCGGTCCGGGCGCAGGTGAACATCGAGGTGAACATGTGCGCCGGGACCTCCGCGAAGTCCAGCATGATCGCGGCCCAGAACTCCACGTTCGTCGCGAGCACCCGGTCGGGGCGGCGCGCGTGCAGCTCCTCCAGCGCGGCCTTCTCCAGCGCCGCGGCCACCTCGTAGCGCGGGGCGTCGAGCTCCTTGGCGGTGCGCCGCAGCACACGCGCACGCGGGTCCTCGGCGCGGTAGACGCGGTGCCCGAAGCCCATCAGCCGCTCGCCCTTGTCCAGGGCCTTGCGGACGTACGCCTCGGCGTTGCCGGTGCGCTCGATCTCCTCGATCATGCCGAGGACGCGCGAGGGCGCCCCGCCGTGCAGCGGGCCCGACATGGCGCCGACCGCGCCCGACAGGGCCGCCGCGACGTCCGCGCCGGTGGAGGCGATGACGCGGGCGGTGAAGGTGGAGGCGTTCATGCCGTGCTCGGCGGCCGAGGTCCAGTACGCGTCGACGGCCTTGACGTGCTTCGGGTCCGGCTCGCCCCGCCAGCGGATCATGAACCGCTCGACGACGGAACCGGCCTTGTCGATCTCCTTCTGCGGCACCATCGGCAGGCCCTGGCCGCGGGCGGACTGGGCGACGTACGACAGCGCCATCACGGCCGCGCGCGCCAGGTCGTCGCGGGCGGTCCGCTCGTCGATGTCGAGGAGGGGTTTCAGGCCCCACACGGGGGCCAGCATGGCGAGCGCGGACTGCACGTCGACGCGGATGTCACCGGAATGGACCGGGATCGGGAACGGCTCGGCAGCGGGCAGCCCGGGGTTGAAGGCACCGTCGACCAGCAGGCCCCAGACGTTCCCGAAGGAGA
The DNA here is from genome assembly GCF_055565795.1 of Streptomyces sp. NPDC028314. NCBI lineage: Bacteria > Bacillati > Actinomycetota > Actinomycetes > Kitasatosporales > Streptomycetaceae > Streptomyces > Streptomyces sp. NPDC028314. Next base: position 47,264 of record NZ_JBVHTP010000014.1, on the reverse strand, counting down.
CGTGGCCCACCAGGTCTTCGATGTCCACCCCGCGGTAGCGCAGCGATCCGCCCTCCTTGTCGGGCTCGGCGATCTCCGTCTCGAACGCGACGACCCCTTCGAGCCCGGGTACGAAGTCGGACATCAGGCGGCTCCTCAGATAGTGCGAACACGCGCGGCTCCCGGCGTGATTCGCGGTCCGGCGCGGTCATCCCCGTTGATGCCCGGCACGGCCGTTGGTCACCCACACGGGGACCCTCGGACCGGCCCCAAGATTTTGTCCGTTCCCACTGGGCTTCGGAAGCGTGACATACGGCACACTCCCAGCAGTCGTACTGCGGCAGGATGGCACGTGTGACCGATCAGGACCTTGACCCCGCCGTCATGCGCAAGCAGTACCGCTCCCAGATCATCGACGTGGACGACATCGCCGGTGATCCGATGGAGCAGTTCGCCCGGTGGTTCCAGCAGGCCGCCGAAGCGCATCTCTTCGAACCCAACGCGATGGTCGTCGCGACCGCGACCCCCGACGGCCGCCCCAGCTCCCGCACGGTGCTGCTGAAGCAGTTCGACTCGCGGGGCTTCGTCTTCTTCACGAACTACGCCTCCCGCAAGGGCCGCGAGCTCGACGCGAACCCGTACGCCTCCCTGCTGTTCCCCTGGCACGCGATCGCCCGCCAGGTCGTCGTGACCGGTACGGCCTCGCGGATCGGCCGCGACGAGACGGCCTCGTACTTCCGCTCCCGGCCGCACGGCTCCCAGCTGGGCGCCTGGGCGAGCGAGCAGTCCCGGGTGATTGCCTCCCGCGCCGAGCTGGACCGCCGGTACGCGGAGCTGGAGGAGCGCTACCCGGAGGGGGAGCAGGTGCCGGTGCCGCCGGAGTGGGGCGGGCTGCGGGTGGCCCCGGACGCGGTGGAGTTCTGGCAGGGCCACGAGAACCGGCTGCACGACCGGCTGCGCTACGTCCGCGACGGCGAGAAGTGGCAGGTGGAGCGCCTCTGCCCGTAGCCGGCGGCGCTGTGGCCCGGGTGAAAACACGGGCCGGGTGAAAACACGGGCCGGTTGAAAATACGGGCCGGGTGAAAACAGGCGACCCGCGGGCTCTGGTTCCTCTCCTGCAGTGAGAGGAGCCGGCCGGACGTACCGGCGAGCCCGCGGGTCGGGTGACTGCTTGGGATTGGCGCCTGGCGTTCCCGCCGGGCACCGCACTGGGTGCGTGCGACGACGGGCGCTTTAGCCCGCAGCCACCTCACGCGTCCGGTTTCCGTACATTTCGGGAACCACCTCCCTTCTCGTGTACGGCAGAGCCTACGACCGCTTCCCGGGTCCCTCAACTTATTTATCCGCGCCCCGCAACTGCCCTTTCTGCGGGCCGGGTTGCTTCCTACACTGGCCGTCCCGCGCGGGGAATCGGGGGAGGGGTGCCATGAGTGCGCAGCTACTGCCGCGCGACTACCGGGTCCGGTCGGAGCAGATGGCCGGGGTCTACGTCGCCGTCGGCATCGGCACGCCGGGCGTGCTGCTGTCGGTACTGAACCTGGACGACACCCCGGGCTGGGTGAAAGTGCTGGTCATCGGCGTGGTCCTGACCTTCTTCGGCTGGCTGGTGGTCGCCGCGAAACGCTGCTCCACCTCCGCGGACCTCAAGGGGATACGGGTCCGCCGCTTCACCGGCAGCCGCCGGCTGGCCTGGGAGGACGTCCAGGACATCCGCGCCGTGCCGAACCCGAGCGCGCACATGGCGAAGAACCAGCCGAACGTCATCTCGTACGCCTACGACTACGCGGGGCGCCGCGTCCAGCTGATGTACGTGGACGACAACCACGTGGACGTCGGCCGCGAGATCGCCGCCCTGCGCGCCGCGTGGGAGCAGCTGCGGGGCGAGGACTGGGAGCCGGAGCCCGAGGCACTGGACCGCATCGAGCGGCAGGCGGTGCGCGAGGGCCGGCTGCTGACGGGGGTCTTCTGGGGCTGCGGCGGCCTGATGGTGCTCGGCTTCGTCGTCGCCATGGTCCTGATCTTCACGGGCTAGGGGTCCGCGGGCACCGAGCGGCGCCGGCGCAGTACATACCGGGACGATTCCGGGAAGCGGGTGTGGGCTGCGTCACGTTCCAGTTCAATGATCTGACGTGCCGCACACGCGAACACCTGCAGGGGGTGCCAGGTGAGTGCTTCCGGACGTAACGAGACCACCGACGATCTGCTCGCAGCGCTGCTGGACGGGATGGACGCCGCGCTCTGCGCGTTCGACTCCGACGGCGTGATCACCCACTGGAACCGCGAGGCCGAGCGGATCCTCGGCTGGACCGCCGCCGAGGCGGTCGGCCGGCGCGGGTTCGCCGGCTGGGCGGTGCGGGCCGCCGACGCGCACGAGGTGGAGGACAGGCTCATGTCCGCCCAGGACGTGCCCGGGCGGCAGGTGAACGAGTTCGCGCTGCTCACCAAGGACGGCGGGCGGGTCCTCGTACGGACCCAGTCCGCCGGGGTCCCCGGCGCGGACGGCAAGCCCGCCGGGGTCTACTGCGCGTTCAGCGAGGTCCACGCGCAGATCGACCTGGAGCGCTCCATCGCCCTCAGCGAGGCCCTCATGGAGGACGCCTCCTGGGGCGTCGTCCTCGTCGACGTGGACCTGCGCCCCGCCGTGGTCAACACCCACGCCGCCCGCGCCTTCGGATCGGGCCGCACGGCGCTCCTCGGGCGGCCGCTCGGCGAACTGCTGGCCCAGGGCGTCGAGGAGCTGGAGGGCGCCCTCCAGCACGTGCTGGCCGAGGGGGCGCCGCCGTCCCCGGTGGAGCTGTGGGTGTCGGTCCGCACGCCCGAGGGGGTGCGGCGGCGGTGCTGGCGGTGCGGGTTCCTGCGGCTGGCCTCGCCGCTCGCGGAGGAGCCCGTACCGCTCGGGGTCGGCTGGCTGTTCCAGGACGTCACCGAGGCCCGGCAGGCCGTGCTGGACACCGGGCAGCTGCGGTTCCGGTCCAACCAGCTCCACCGGGCCGGGCGGGCCGCCGCCGAATGCGAGGACCCGGCGGAGGCGGCCGCCGTACGGCTGGACTTCGCCCTCGCCGGGTTCGCGGAGCACGCGCTGGTCGACCTGCTCCAGGAACCGGAGGACGCGGCGGACCCGGGCCGCAGGCGGCGCCTGGTGCGGGCGGCCGTCTCCGCCTCCGGGCAGACGCTGCTGCTGCCGGGCCCCGGCGCGATCCCCCTGCGGTACCAGGCCATGCACCCGGCGCTCCAGGCCCTCGACCGGATCGGCCCGGTGCGCGCCAGTTCCCCGGCGGGCGACCCCGCCCAGGCGTGGGCGCGGGCCCGCCACTGGCCGCAGGACGCGGCGCACGCGCTGTGCACGGTGCTGCGCAGCCGGGGTCGCACCCTGGGCGCGCTGACCTTCCTGCGCGGGCCCTCCAGAGCCGCCTTCGAGCGGGCGGACGCGCTGTACGCGGAGGAGGTCGCCGCCCGGGTGGCCGCGGACCTGGACCTGGCGGCCCGGACCCGGAGCCGGGACCAGGCCTAGGCCGTCCTGCTCAGTGCCGGAAGAAGATCCGGTCCCCGTACTCCTGCATCACGCGGCCGTTCCACTCGTGGCCGCCGTCCACGTTGCCCGAGCGGAGCAGCGGGGGCTCCAGCCCGCGCGCGGCCAGCTCGCCGGCCGCGGCCGCCATCACGGCCTGCATGATCGCGCTGGTCACGACGGTGGAGGCGGGCGCGAAGGGCGCGTCGATGCCGTCGATGCTCAGCTCGGCGTCCCCGACCGCGATCTTGCTGTCCAGGACGATGTCGCAGTGGTCCTTGAGGAAGGTGCCGGAGACGTGCCGGGACTTGGTCTCGGTCGCGTACGCCACCGAGGTCACCCCGATGACCTTGAGCCCGATGGCGCGGGCGTTCATGGCCATCTCGACCGGGAGGGCGTTGCGCCCCGAGAGGGAGATGATCACGAGTACGTCCCCGTCGGCGGCCGGACTGCTGTCCAGGACCGCCCCGGCGAGCCCGTCGACGCGCTCCAGGGCGCTGCCGAGGGTGGCGGGCATGACGTCGATCCCGGCGGTGCCGGGGACGGCGAGGAAGTTCATCAGCGCGAGTCCGCCGGCCCGGTAGACCACGTCCTGGGCGGGCAGCGAGGAGTGGCCGGCCCCGAAGGCGAAGAGCCGCTTGCCGGCCGCGACGGCATCGGCGATGACCGTGCCCGCCTCGGTGATCCTGGAGGCCTCCTCGTCGCGCACCCGCTCCAGCAGGCCGATGGCCGCGTCGAAGAACTGCCCGGCCAGCTTGCTCTCGCTCATACGCCGATGGCCCTTCCAGGGTGGGGTGCGTCCGTGTCCGCCGCTCACCGTGCGGTCTGTACCAAGGGCGTGTCAATACGAACGTCAATCCCGGTACCAAAGGCCTGACGGGGGGCGTACGGACGGGCACCCCGCGATGTCCGGTACAGGCCTTGGCGCCCGGCACGGGACGGTTGTCGGCGCGATGCGTCAGAATTGGGGACAGGGCCAGCGCACGCAATCCGAGGGGCACGAATGTCCGGACTGATCGATACCACGGAGATGTATCTCCGAACCATCCTCGAGCTGGAAGAGGAAGGCGTGGTCCCCATGCGCGCCCGCATCGCCGAACGGCTCGACCAGAGCGGTCCGACGGTGAGCCAGACGGTGGCGCGGATGGAACGCGACGGCCTGGTGGCCGTCGCGAGCGACCGGCACCTGGAGCTGACCGACGAGGGGCGGAAGCTGGCGACGCGCGTGATGCGCAAGCACCGGCTCGCGGAATGCCTGCTCGTCGACGTCATCGGCCTGGAGTGGGAGCAGGTGCACGCCGAGGCCTGTCGCTGGGAGCACGTGATGAGCGAGGCGGTGGAGCGGCGGGTGCTGGAGCTGCTGCGCCACCCGACCGAGTCTCCGTACGGGAACCCGATCCCGGGCCTGGAGGAGCTGGGCGAGAAGGCCGAGGCGGACCCGTTCCTGGAGGACGGCATGGTCAGCCTCTCCGAGCTGGACCCGGGCACCGAGGGCAAGACGGTGATCGTCCGCCGGATCGGTGAGCCGATCCAGACGGACGCCCAGCTGATGTACACGCTGCGCCGGGCGGGCGTGCAGCCCGGTTCGGTGGTCAGCGTGACGGAGTCCCCGGGCGGGGTGCTGGTCGGCAGCGGTGGAGAGGCGGCGGAGCTGGACTCGGAGGTCGCCTCGCACGTCTTCGTGGCGAAGCGCTGATCCCCCGTACGGGCGTAGTACTGGCGGGTACGAGGTAGGACAGGGCCATGGACCTGACCATGGCTGTGCTCCGGCTGCCGCCCCGGGCATGACGAGACGATGATGACCTTGGATGTGGGCGGTCCCGGCGCCTTGCGGCGCCGGGACCGGTCCTCCCCCAGCTGACCTGGAGCCCCGAGCTCTCAAGGTCATCCCCTTCGGACCGTCTTCCCCGAGCGGCCCGCCTCCCTGTTGAAAGGATCTCCATCGGCAGCGGCGGCCAATCCTTGAGCAAGGTCACTCGAAAGAGCGGTGTTGTTGGCGAGAGAGCCGTTTTCGAATGCGGGTTCGATACTCTGGCCGGGAGCGAAGGGGGTGCATCTGCGGTGGTACAGCGCATCGATGTGACTGGGGTCGACGGCGTACGCCTGGCCGCCTGGGAATTCCTCGAACCGGGCCGCGACCCGGGTCCGCAGCCCTCCGCGCCCGCCGAGCCGGAGCGGCCCGGGGTCCTGTTACTCCACGGCCTGATGGGCCGCGCCCTGCACTGGGCCGGCACCGCCCGCTGGCTCTCGGAGCACCGCCGCGTGATCGCCCTCGACCAGCGCGGCCACGGCCAGAGCGAGCGCCCGCCGGCCGGCCCCGCCCATCCGTCCCCCGTGGGCCGCGAGGCCTTCGTGGCCGACGCCGAGTCCGTCATCGAGCAGCTCGGCCTCGCCCCCGTGACCCTGATCGGCCACTCCATGGGCGCCCTCACCGCCTGGCAGCTCGCCGCCCGCCGCCCGGAGCTGGTGGAGGCCCTGGTCATCTGCGACATGCGGGCCTCGGCCCTGGGCGAGGCCTCGCAGCGGGAGTGGGAGGACTGGTTCCGCCGCTGGCCCCTGCCGTTCCCCACCCAGGACGCCGCCCGCCGCTGGTTCGGCGAGGACGACCCCCGGGTCGAGCGCCCGGATCCCGGCCGCGGGGCGTTCTTCGCGGAGGTCATGCACCAGGCCGCCGACGGCTGGCGCCCGCTGTTCTCCCGCCGCCAGATGCTGACGGCCCGTGAGACCTGGGTCCATGACGCGCACTGGGAGGAGCTGGCCCAGGTCCGCTGCCCGACCCTGGTCGTCCGGGGGCTGGACGGCGAACTGGGCCGCGCCGAGGCCCAGGAGATGGTCCGGGTCCTGCCCGCCGGCCAGTACGCGGAGATTCCGGACGCGGGGCACTACCTCCACTACGACCAGCCCGACGCCTGGCGGGGGGTGCTGGAGCCGTTCCTGGCGGGGGTCAGGACCTCGTCCTGATCCCGGCGACCAGAGCGGCCCAGGCGCCCGCCGTGGTCCGCAGCACGCGGTGGGGCGGGGGGTCGGCGCTCTCGGCGACCAGGATCTGGTCGCCGGGGGCGGTGGCGACGTGGACGCAGGCGTTGCCCTCGGCGCAGTAGGAGGAGCGCTGCCAGGAGTGTTCGGGCATGGCTGTTCCCTTCAGAGGTCCCGGGCGACGGCCACGATCAGGTCGCGGGTTCGTTCCGGTGACATTGACACTGCTTCGAGCTGGTCGAGCAAGGTGCGGTACTTGGCCAACTGGGCCTCCGCGTCCAGGAACACCACGCCGTGGGACTGGTCGAGCTGGACCGTGTCGAGCTGGGGCACCGGGCCGTGCGCGTAGAAGATCGACTGCCCGGACCCCGGGAACGCGCCCGCCGAGAACGGGATCGCCCGGATGGTGACCTGATCCCGCTCGCTCATGGCGAGGAGGTGCTTCAGCTGCGCCCCGGCAACGGCAGGCCCGCCGACGGCGATGCGCAGCGCGGCCTCGTGGATGATCGCCTGGTACGGGGTCGGTTGGTCCGCGTAGAGCACCGCCTGCCGCTTCACGCGGAACGAGACGCGGTGCTCGATGTCGGGCGGCGGCAGCGCCGGGACGGCCTGCCGGAAGATCTCGCGGGCATGCTCGGGGGTCTGCAGGAGGCCGGGGACGTGCACGATGAACGCGTCGCGCAACTCGCGTGCGTGGTGCTCCAGTTCGGCGAGGTCCAGCCAGGCTGCCGGGAGCGTGTCGCGGTAGGTCTCCCACCAGCCACCGGCCCTGCGCTCGCCGGTCATGCCGATCAGCGCGTCGACGTACGGCCGGTCCGTGCATCCGTAGAGCCCCGCCATCGCGTGCACCCGCTCGGGGCTCGCGCCGATGCGGCCCGCCTCCAGGTTGCTGATCTGGGTCTGCCGGATGCCCAGGAGCTTGGCGGCCTCGGTGGCGTTGAGTTCGGCCCCCTCGCGAAGTTTGCGCAGCTCGGCGCCGAACCGGAGCATGCGTGCCGTCACGGTGCTCAACGGGCCTCCCTGCCAGGGGTTTCACCCACACGAGTGGCGATGTAATCCATAACGCCGAACTCGTGAAACGCATGACATCGAACCGCTACTTTAGGACCCAGGCCGCAGCCTGGAAGTACCCCGCTCGACGGAGCGACCTGGTCACCGGGCACCGCACGCACACGGTCCAACTCTCCTCCTTGATCGGAGACTTCCATGGACGCAACCGTAACTCCGTCCTGGGCCTACACCCTCCAACTTCCGCACGATCCGCGGGCCGCCGGCATCGCCCGCTCCACCCTGCGGGCCGTACTCCGCAGCCACGGGATGGCGCCGCTGACGGACACCGCCGAGCTGCTGGCCAGCGAGCTCGTCTCCAACGCCTACCGGCACTCCCGCGGTCCCTGCGCGCTGCGGCTGCGGGCGATGGCCCCCGATCGGGTCCGGGTCGGGGTCTGGGACAGCAACCCGGACATCCCGGCCGCCTTCGGGAGCGAGGCCGCACCGCCGGCGGCTCCCGGTGCCGAGAGCGGGCGCGGGCTGGCCCTCGTACGGCTCTGCGCGGAGCGCTACGGCTCGTACCGGCTGGACGGGGCGCACCGCGGCAAGATGCTCTGGGCGGAGTGCGGGCCCTGGGGCGCGCCCGGCTCCGCCCTCCTCGGGGAAAGGCCGGACGGCTGATCCGGTACCGGCCTTCGTGACCCTTCGATCATGGAGCTAAGAGCTGTCCCGCAATCCCACGAAGCTGAGGGTCATGCCGTGTCCGGGTCAGCGCCGATGGCACCGGCCGAGCGAAGTGAACGCCCGAGGTCTCCGGTGAGGATGCGGGGGTGGCGCCGCCACCACCACAGGTCGGGGCCGGGCGGTCTGTGGAACTGATCGAGTGCTTGACCGTCGTCGTCGATAGTCACGGCCTTGTACTGGTCGTCCAGAGCTTTGATCCGCGGGGTCCAGAGCTGGACGACGTGTTCGTCCAGCTGTCGGCGTACGACTCAAACTGCGCAGTCGCGTACGAGTGAACGTGCTCAGGCTCTGCTGCTCTGAACCTATGGCTACATCGACATAGAAGATGTCATGATGACATCATGAGTGTCGATGGGTGTACGAAGGATGAGCCCCCGTTGGGGCCTCTGCTGTACGAAGTGATCCGCAGCCTGTGGCCGCTGCACCGCACGGTCGTGCGTGCCGTGGAGCGGGAGCTGATGGGCACGGGGATGACAGCTGGTCAGCATGCGGTGATGGATGAACTGGGCAGGGGCGGCCCCCGAACGGTTCCTCAACTGGCCCGCCTGCTGGGGCTGGACCGGCAGCCGGTCCAGCGTCTGGTGAATGATGCGACAGCCCTGGGGCTGGCCGAGAGCGCCCCGAACCCGGAGCACCGGCGCTCGCGCTTGATCCGGCTCACCCCGAAAGGGGAAGCCGTCATCAGGGGCATCCAGGAAGCCGAGGAAACCGAACTGCGGCGCCGGCTGTCCGATCTGACCGCCGGTGACGTCACGACGGCTCTTCACGTGCTCCGTCGCCTTGGCGAGGAGTTCAAGGACCTTGCGCAGGATGCCCCGCCGCACCCCACGGATCGAGGAGACGACCCACGATGACGCATGCGCGGACACACGCGGTCACAGCCACCACCGTACCCGTCGAGACGGGCGAGCTCTATTGCGAGTCGGCCGGCGAAGGCCCCCCCGTCGTACTGCTCCACGGCGGCATGCTCGACCTGAACATGTGGAACGAGCAGTTCTCGTGGCTCGCGAGCCTGGGGTACCGCGTCATCCGCTATGACGCCCGCGGCCACGGACGCTCCTCCACAGTGGCTGGGGACTACGCCAACCATGACGATCTGCACGCTCTGCTCACCCATCTCGATGTCCCGTGCGCCACGCTCGTAGGGCTTTCCCTCGGGGCGCGGACCGCCGTCGATACGGCGATAGCTCATCCGGAGTCTGTGTCGGCACTGGTCCTTGCCTCGCCCGGGGTGAGCGGTCGGCCCTTCGCCGACCCCTACGTCGCGCACCACACCGCACAGCAGATGGCCGTGATGGGTGACCCGGACGGCGGAGCGCAGCGGTTCGTGGAGCACTTTCTCCGGATGTGGGTGGACGGGCCGTACCGTGAACCGTCCCAGGTCAGCCGCACGCTGCGCGAGCGGATGCATGCGTCGGCGTCCGCCAATGTCGTGCGGCACGCCCGCGGGTTGGGGGCGGGGATGCCGAGAGAAGTCGGTGCGGCGGACCGGCTGGCCTCCATCGGCGTGCCCACCCTGGTTCTCGACGGAGAACTCGACAGCAGTGACATTTCGTCAAACGCTCAGGCCATCGCCCGAGCCGTTCCCGCTGCCAGGCACCAACGGTTCGCCTCGGCGGCCCACATGGTCAACCTCGAGAGCACGGCACCCTTCAACCTCGCGGTCGAATCCTTCCTCGCGTCCACGACTGACCTCAACTGAGCACGTTCACCTGTACCGGCGTGAGCACATTCGGGGGTACGCCGACACCAGCAGGAGTCCGGTGCCAAGGCCGCCGTCGGCAAGACCATGACGATCGCCGACGGCGGCTACCCGGGCACCGGACTCGTCATCCCGCACCGCCGCGAGCGCGGCCAGGCCGGACTCGCAGACTGGAAAGAGGAACACAACAAGTCCCACAAGCAGGTCCGGGCCCGCGTCGAGCACGCCTTCGCCCACATGAAGACCTGGAAGATCCTCCGAGACTGCCGCCTCAAAGTCGACGGCGTCCACCACGCCATGCTCGGCATCGCCCGGATGCACAACCTCGCCCTCGCCGGATAGGAGAGCAGGCCGCACCGCGGCCGGCCATGCCCGCAGCGTCTCGGGGATCATTTACGGGACAGCCCTTAGGCCAGGGGGCGACGGATGGCCGTCGACGGTTTCAAACTGCTTGCTGACGCGCACGACTACCTGCTGGCCGCCGTGCGCGGTGTTCCCGCCGACGACTGGGCCAATCCGACACCCTGCTCGGAGTGGACGGTGCGGCCGGTGCTGAACCACGCGCGGCCGGACCAGCAGGCGCTGGTCGTGCAGATCACGGGCGCCGCACCCGCGGGCGACCCCTTCGAGCCGGCGGACGCGACGGCCGGCGATCCGGTCGCGGAGCTGGCGGGGGTGCTGGAGGAGGCTGCCGCAGCGTGGGAGTCGGGGCGGGACGCCGAGAGCGTGCCCACGCCATGGGGCCTCGCGTTCACCGGGCGCGACCCGCATTGGTCCGGCTGAGCCCGCCCGCCCCGAGGCTCGGCTAGAAGGCGCCGGGGAGGTCGAGGCCGGCGTAGACCTGGTTGAGGACGGTGGGCAGCATGGCGATGGCCGTGGCCCGGCCGTCGGGCGCCACGGTCAGATTCGTCCAGACGACGAGCGTGACGTCGTTGTCCGGGTCGTGGCCGATGAAGGAGTTGAAGCCGGGGAGTTCACCACCGTGGTAGTACATGGCGGCCTTCGGGCCGAAGCGCTGGTGGGCGATGCCGTATCCGTACTCCTGCCCCGGGGGCGCGTCCGGGCCCTCGGACTGCGGGCTGTCGAGCCACTGCTTCTGGAACGCGGGGTCCAGCACCTTGCCCGTCACCAGGGACCGGATCCAGGTGGCCAGGTCGTCCGCGGTGGAGACGGCGGCTCCGGCGGCGTTGGCGTAGCTCGGGTTCTGGTGGGTGTAGTCCAGCGGCTTGAGCTTCCCGGACCGGGCCGCCGCCTGCACGTCGGCCGGGTAGGGCTGGTCGATCAGCGCGTAGGCCGTTCCGCCGTACATGTAGCCGTGCGCGTAGGGGTCGGGCAGGGAGGTGTCGTCGGCGGCGGGCAGTGAGGTCCCCTTCAGTCCGAGCGGGGTGAACAGCCGGTCCCGGAGCTGCTGGGCCAGGGGGCGTCCGCCCGCCTTCTCGGCGACCAGGCCCAGCAGGTCGTAGTTGGTGTTGCTGTACTCGTAGGACGCGTCGGGCGCGAAGTTCGGCGGGTGCCCGAACGCGATCGCCAGCATCTCCTGCGGCGTCCGGGCCTTGCCCGGGTCGGCGTCCAGGGACTTCGAGAGCTCGGGTGCGTCGGTGTAGTTGTAGAGCCCGCTGCGCATCTTCAGCAGCTCAGCGATGGTGATGTGCTCGCCGTTCGGTACGCCCGGCACGTAGTCGGACACGGGGTCGGCCAGTCGGAGCCTGCCCTCCTGGGCGAGGAGGAGGACCAGGGCCGAGGTCATGGTCTTGGTGTTGGAGGCGATCCGGAAGTGGTCGCCGGTGGTGGGTGGTTGGGCGGAGCCCAGCTCGGTCGTGCCGACGGCCGTGCGGAAGGTGCCCTGCGGGGTGCGGAGCAGGACCACCGCGCCGGGCACCATGAGCTTCTCGGCCGCGCGTTCCACGGCGGTCCGCAGCGCGGCCGGATCGATGTGCTTCAACGTCGGCGAAGCACTCGGGTCGGGGGCGCGGGCCGCTGCCGCTGCCGCGGTCACGGGCGGGGAGTCGGGCAGCGCCGGGGGGCCTGCCCCCGGGGGCAGCGCGAACCCGGCGACCAGCAGGGCCGCGGCCGGTGTCAGCGCGAGCGTGCGGCGGGAGGCGGCTCGGGAGTTCCTCATGTCGGCGTCACAGCCCTCGTGCTCGGCGGTCCGGTACCGCACGGTGAGGGGTGATGCGGCAGGGCCGAAGAGGTTGAAACGGAACAACGGGGTAAACCGTCTCATTTTAGCATTGCGGCCCCCGGGGGCGCTCCCCCGAGAGTCGTCCTGGACCCGTCGCGTCGGCTACTCGGCGCTCGGGAGCCAGCCGCGCTGGACCGCCCGTACGCCGAACTCGAAGCGGCTGCGGGCGTTCAGGTGCTCCATGCTGATCTCCGCGGCCGACTGGACGGCGGACGGCTACAACACCCGCCCCGACGTGGGCGTCCGACCGCCTGGCTGCAGGATGCCGCCCCCCGCGCCCTCACCAACGGCCGCGTGGCATGGACCACTCGGCCAGCGACCCGGTACGTGATGGTCAACGGCTCGGCGCTGCACATCTCGGGCGCCGACGCCCCCGTGTACGTGATGGCCGGCGGCCTCGCGGTCCCGCTGACCTACGCCACTTCACCGGCCCCGGCTACGACAAGCGTCCGCTGGAAGGCATCCCCGGCACCTGGCTGAAGGCCGCCGCGGCCAAGGCCGCTCCCGCCGACGCGAAGCTCCCGACCGCCGCCTGAGCCGGCCCGCACGAGAAACGGGCCGGCCTCCACTCCCCACCGGGAGCGGAGGCCGGCCCGCCGCGCGTACCGGCCCACCGGCACGCTCAGCCCTTGCTGACCGCCAGCAGGATCTCCGGCAGCTTGCGGGACACCGTCGGGGCCGCGATGCGCAGGCCGGCCCAGGTGGCCAGGGTGCCCCAGGCGACGCCCAGGGGCAGCACCACCCAGCTGAGGGACTGGTCGTCCCCCACGGCCAGGACGATCGTCAGCACGATCACCGGGGCGCAGATCACGGCCGAGGCGAACAGGCCGCCGAAGATGCCCATCCAGGCGAGACCGGCCTGACCCGGGACGACGTTCTTGAAGGCGCCGTCCGTGGGGATGGAGTACGGTGCGCGCGCCGAGGCGACCGACCCCGCGCACAGCATCGAGCCCAGCAGCGCCAGCGACAGGCCCAGGCCGGCCGGCAGGGCCGCCCAGTTGCCGATCAGCCCGGCCGTGAGGGCCGTGACGAGGATCGCGTACGGGACGGTGACCAGGGCCAGCGCGTAGGCACGGGCGCGGAGTTCGACGAAGGCGTCACGCGGGGTCGAGATGGTCTGCGCGACCATCCAGAACGCCGAGGTGTCCTGCCCGAACTGGTTGTACATCTGGACGCCGACCATGCCCGTGCCGAAGCAGGCGAGGTAGATGGAGCCGGTGCCCTGGAGGGCGTTGAAGACCGGGACGATCATGCCGACCGCCAGCGCGGTCACCCAGGCCGCCTTCGTCTTCGGGTCCCGCACCACGTAGCGCAGGGAGCGCTGCATGGCCGCGCCCGTGCGGCCCGCGGGGAGGAACGACCAGACGCCGCCGTTGCCGCGGTCCTTCTCGGGCTTGGCCGCCGCGATCGTGGAGCCGTCCGGGGTCACCATCAGCTTCGTGAGGCTGCGCTCCCAGAACCACAGGAGACCGGCCAGGGCCGCCAGCGTGAGGGCCAGCTGGGCCGCGGCGACCCCGTAGTCGCCCCGGCCCGCCGAGTCGACCATGCCGACGGCCGTCGCCGGCGGCAGCCAGCGCACCACGGCCTCCGCCGGCTCCAGGGTGCTCAGGCCGCCCGACTGGAACAGCCGCTGGCTGGCGAAGTTCGCCAGCTGCGCGCCGATCGCGATCAGCAGGCCGCTGAGCAGGGCCAGGTCGCGCCCCTTGCGGCTCGACAGGAGCCGCACGTTGGCCGTGGCCACCGCGCGGGCCAGCGCCACGCAGCCCAGCAGCAGCAGCGGGACGGCCACCACACCGGCCACCACACCCGCCGCGCCCCGCGCGACCGCCACCACCGAGCCGACGGCCAGGCAGAGCGTGAACAGCGGGCCGATGCCGACCAGCGAGGAGGCGAGCAGGGCCCGTACGAGCGGACGCGGGCGCAGCGGCAGCATCACCAGCCGGCTCGGGTCGAGGGTCTCGTCGCCGCTCGGGAAGAACAGCGGCATGAAGGTCCAGGCGAGCGCCAGGATCGCGGCGAGCAGCACGACGACGGTGCCGGCGTGCGCGTTGCCGCGCAGCAGGGACAGGCCCAGCGTGACGAAGAAGGCCACCACCAGCGCGAAGACGAGGTTGCTGATCCAGACGGCCCTGCGCTTGGAGGAGCCCTTGAGGCCGTTCTTCAGCAGGGACAGCTTGAGGCGGACGAAGAGGGAGGTCAGGGGGACGGCGGGGGCTTCGGTGGTGCTCATCGGGCGCCGCCGAGCCAGTCGAGGGAGTCGCCCGCGGCGCGGTCGTGCGCTCCGACGAGTTCCAGGAAGGCGCTCTGCAGCGAGGGCGCGTCGCCCCGTACGTCGGCCAGCGGGCCGGCGGCGCGGATGCGGCCGGCGGCCATGACGGCCACCCAGTCGCACAGCGACTCGACGAGCTCCATCACGTGGGAGGAGAAGATCACGGTCGCACCGGAGGCGGTGTAACGTTCCAGCACCCCGCGGATGGTCTGCGCCGACACCGGGTCCACGCCTTCGAACGGCTCGTCCAGGAACAGCACTTCGGGGTTGTGCAGCAGGGCGGCCGCCAGGCCGATCTTCTTGCGCATGCCCGTCGAATAGTCCACGACCAGCTTGTGCTGCGAGCCCGCCAGGTCCAGGACCTCCAGCAGCTGCGTCGCCCGCTTGTCGGTCTCCTCGCCCGGCAGCCCGCGCAGCCGGCCCATGTACCCGAGGAGTTCGCGTCCGGAGAGGCGCTCGAAGAGCCGCAGGCCCTCGGGCAGCACGCCGATCCGCGACTTCACCTCGACGGGGTCCGCCCAGACGTCGTGTCCGGCGACGAGGACGCGGCCCATGTCGGGCCGCAGCAGGCCGGTGATCATCGACAGTGTCGTGGTCTTGCCGGCGCCGTTCGGGCCGACGAGCCCGATGAACCTGCCGGCGGGGATCTCCAGGTCGATGCCGGCCACGGCCACCTGCTCGCCGAACCGCTTCCACAGTCCCTCTACCCGCACGGCGGCGGACGGCGCGGGTCGCGCACCACCTGTCCCGCCGTCCGTCATGCTCTTCGTCGCATCACCCTGGTTCGGCATGCGCCTGCCTCTCGTCTGTTCCCCGTGGTCGTACGTTCCTCACCATAGGAGGAGGGGGAGAGGCGGCAGCAGTTACTTATGTCATGAACTTCCCGCCACATCTGTCCGACCGCCCGGCCGTCGGGTAGGCGCCGCCGGGCCCGGTCGGTCCCGCCGGCACGGGGCAGGAGCACCGGGTCAGGCCGTGCGGTTGTCCCGGGCATGGCTCCCGCACGCGTACGCGAGCGCGTCGATCAGCTCCTCCGTGTCCGGCAGCCAGCGGTTCGCCGGAGTGGGCTTGCGCGCCCACTGCACCGAGCCCCGGCCGCCGAAGCGGGTCGGCGGGGCGGCGACGTACTCGCCCTCACCGCGCGGGGTCAGGTCGATCGCGGCGGGCGACCAGCCCAGCTTGCGCACCAGGTCCGCCACCTTCGCACCGGCGCCCGGCAGGACGAAGAAGAGCATCCGGTGGTCGGGGGTGAGGGTGACCGGGCCCAGGGTGCGCTCCATCCGCTCCAGCCGCGCCAGGGCCAGGAAACCGGCCGCGTCCGGCACGTCCAGCGCGTCGAACGTGCGGCCCGTCGGCATCAGGATCGAGGCCTCCGGCTGCTTCGCCCAGATCCGCCGGACCTGTACCGCGCTGCCGGTGGCCTGCGCCGCCCAGTCCTTCACCGCCGGGTGGGCGCCCGGTGCCACGCAGTCCGGGGCCCCGCACGAGCACACCTCCCGGCCGTCGCCCGCCTCCAGCCAGGTGCCGGCGAAGACGTCCCAGTGCCGTTCTTCCGCGTACCGCACGGCATGGTCCAGCAGCTGCTCGCCGCGCTGCTTGGGGATGGGTGCGGTCTCCGTGACTCCGATGGTCTCTTCCACGCCCATCACAACTCTTGCGGTCAGCGGGGGTTACGGGCGTAAACCAGCCCGTGGGCGGAGCATCGATCCTGCATACGGGGCGCACTGATGCATGGACGGGGGCGCGTGGGAGGCCGGGGCGCGGTCCGTGGGTAGCGACACGACGCAGAGGGGAAGATTCTCCGCACATCAGGCGGGAAGTGATCATTCCAACGCTCTCCCGTGGCTTCAGGGGGTTTTGAATGGCAGCCAGGCCTCTCGTCGCCCGTCAGCCGAACGAACGGCTGCAGGCGCTCATCCAGGAAGCCGGGTGCTCCAACGCCGGGCTCGCCCGGCGCGTGAACATGTGCGGGGCCGAGCACGGCCTCGATCTCCGCTACGACAAGACCTCCGTGGCCCGCTGGCTGCGCGGCCAGCAGCCGCGCGGCCGGGCGCCCGGCATCATCGCCGAGGCGCTGGGGCGCAAACTCGGCAGGACCGTCACCATCGACGAGATCGGCATGGCCAACGGCAAGAACCTCGCCTCCGGCGTCGGCCTGCAGTTCTCCCCGACCGTCATGGGCGCCATCGAGCAGGTCTGCGAGCTGTGGCGCAGCGATGTCGGCCGGCGCGACTTCCTCTCCGGATCGAGCGTGGCGGCCTCGGCGCTCGTCGAGCCCAGCCGCGACTGGCTGATCACCGGCGCCGACCCGCAGGTGGCCCGCAGCGGCGGCTCGCGCGTCGGGATGTCCGACGTGGAGGCGGTACGGGCGACCACCGAGGCCCTCAAGGACCTCGACCACCGCTTCGGCAGCGGGCACGTACGGCCCGTCGTCGTGCACTACCTCAACTCCGTGGTGTCCGGGCTGATCGGCGGCTCGTACCGGGAACCGGTGGGCCGGGCGCTGTTCGCGGCCGTGGCCCGGCTGACCGAACTCGCGGGCTACATGGCGGTGGACACCGGCCAGCCCGGCCTGGCCCAGCGCTACTACATCCAGGCGCTGCGGCTGGCCCAGGCCGCGGGGGACCGCGCGTACGGGGGCTACGTACTGGCCGCCTCCATGAGCCACCTCGCCGCCGAACTGGGCAACCCGCGGGAGATCGCGCAGCTGGCGCGGGCCGCCCAGGAGGGCACGCGCGGGCAGGTCACCCCGAGGGTGGAGGCCATGTTCTACGCCGCGGAGGCGCGCGGGCACGCGCTGCTGGGCGACAACCGGGCCACGGCGGTGCTGTCCGGGCGGGCGGTGACCGCGCTGGAGCGGGCGGAGCCGGAGTCGGGCGACGACCCGCCCTGGATCCGGCACTTCGACCGGGCGTACCTGGCCGACGAACTGGCGCACTGCCACCGGGACCTGGGCCAGGCGGACGCGGCGGCGGCGCGGGCGGCGGAGGCGCTGCGGGGCCTGCCGGAGACCAAGGCCCGGCGCCGGGCCATCGGCATGCTGCTGCTGGCCGCCGCGCAGGTGCAGCAGCGGGAGGTGGAGCAGGCCTGCCAGACGGCGACGCAGGCCGCCGAGCTCCTGGGGTCGCTGCGCTCGCGGCGCGGGGCGGAGTACCTGGAGGACTTCCGGACGCGGCTGGAGCCGTACCGGGAGGAGGCCGCGGTGCGGGAGTTCGGGGCGCGGCTGGAGGTGCAGCCGGCCTGACGGCGGGGCCTCCCGCAGGGGCCGGGTCCGGGTGGGCCTGCCGGTGACGGCGGATGACCGGGTAGCGTGACCCGACGGTTCCGTAGGTTCGGACAAGTCGGAGAAGGAGTCTCCCGGTGACGCAGAGCGGACAAGGGGGCGCCCCCCAGCCCGGGGCGCCGTGGGGTCCGGATCCGGCCTACCCGCAGCAGCCGGAGCCGGTCCCGGCCCAGCCGGGGTACGGGCAGCAGCAGGAGGACTACCCGCTGCCGCAGCCCCAGCAGGGCCAGCAGCAGCCCGGGCAGCCGTACCAGCCTGAGCAGCACCAGCAGGGCCGGCAGGGTCAGCAGCAGGGTCAGCACCAGCAGGGCCAGCCCGCGTACGGGTACCCGCCGCAGGGGCAGCCCGCGTACGGCTACCCGCCGCCCGGGCACGTCGTCGGGCCCGGCTTCGAAGGGCCCGGGGATCCGCACGGGTACGGCTACCCGCCGCTGCCCGACGCCGTCACGCAGTACATCGCGCCGGTTCCGGCGGGTCCGGGTCCGGGTGAGGACGCGACGCAGTACATCGCGCCGGTTCCGGCGGGTCCGGGTCCGGGTGAGGACGCGACGCAGTACATCGCGCCGGTTCCGGCGGGTCCGGGTCCGGGCGAGGACGCGACGCAGTACATCGCCCCCGTCCCGGCGGGCCCCGGCCCGGGCGAGGACGCGACGCAGTACATCCCGCCCGTCCCGGCGGGTCCGGACGCGCCCGCGCACGCCGAGGCGGCGACCCAGTACATCCCGCCCGTGCCCGCCGGCCCGGCGCCGAACGCGGCCGAGGGGTTCGACGGCCTGTTCCGCAACGACGACGACAGCGCCGGGCACACCCAGCACCTGCCGCCGATCCAGGAGCCGGTGCTGCACCAGCAGCCGCCGCGCCCCTATCCGCCGCGCGCCCAGGGCCCCGGGGGCCCCGGGCGTCCGGTACCGCAGCAGCCGTTCCAGCCCCAGCAGCCGCAGCCGCAGCAGCCGTTCCAGCCCCAGCCGCAGGCCCAGCACCTCCCGCCGCCCGCGCCGCAGGAGTCCGGGCGCAAGGTGTCGCCCGGGGTGATCGCCGCCGTGGTCATCGGCCTCGCGGTGGTCGGACTGGGCGTCGGGGCTCTGCTGTCGGACGGCAAGGCGCAGAACACCGACCCGGGCGCGGCGCCCGCTCCCGCCCCGACCGGCACCGGCGGATCGGCCGCGGCGGGCGAGGCTCCGGTCGACCCGGCGCGCCCGCAGGCGGTCCAGCTCGACAAGCTGCTCGCGGAGAGCAACGACAGCCGGGCCGCGGTGATCAAGGCGGTCGAGGACATCAAGGTCTGCAACAACCTCGGGCCGGCCGCCGACGACCTGCGCAACGCGGCGCGCCAGCGCGAGGAACTGGTCACCAAGCTCCAGGACCTCAAGATCGA
Organism: Streptomyces sp. NPDC028314; assembly: GCF_055565795.1. Classification (NCBI taxonomy): domain Bacteria; kingdom Bacillati; phylum Actinomycetota; class Actinomycetes; order Kitasatosporales; family Streptomycetaceae; genus Streptomyces; species Streptomyces sp. NPDC028314. The sequence goes on along the minus strand of NZ_JBVHTP010000014.1, from coordinate 28,256 downwards.
CAAGCTGCCCGACCACGCGAAGCTGGCCGCCTCCCTCACCAAGGCCTGGAAGTCCTCGGCGGACGCCGACAACCGCTACGCGGCCTGGGCGGACGACGTGAACCACGACAAGGGCAACTGCAAGGACGGCAAGGCCAAGTCCACCGACAACGCCGCCGCGGGCAACAAGTCGAGCGGCGAGGCGACGAAGGCGAAGGAGGGGGCCGCGGCCATGTGGAACTCCATCGCGGGCAAGTACGGCCTCACCAAGCGGGACAAGTCCCAGCTCTGAGCCGGGAGTGCCGCCGCCGTCGCCCCGCGGGTCCTCGTACGCGCGCCGTACTCGCGCCGTACGAGGACCGTACGAGGACCCGCGGCGCGATCAGGCCGCCCGCGGGGCCTGTTCCAGGGTCGGGGTCATGTCCAGGGTCTGCTCGCCGGGCTGGGCGATGAGGCGGCCCGACTGGACGATCTGGAAGCTGACCTGGCCGTTCGAGATGCGGGGGTAGCCGGCGACGGCCCGCAGGTCCTGGTAGCGCCAGCTCAGGTCGGGGGTGAGGCCGCCGGTCTTGACCTTCTCGACCTGGTTGAGGGTGCGGCTGAGCTTGCGCGCGGTGATGTCCTCGCCGGACTTGAAGCGGTGCAGGACCTCGTTGAGGACGGAGTACGCGATCCAGGTGGTCTGCGTCCCGCTGTCGTCGGGGTCGACGGTGTCGTCCCCGAAGGCGTGCTCGGTGATCACCTTGCGCATCGGCTCCCACAGCGGGTCCGTGGCCACCGGGTACCAGCTGGTGAGGTACGCGCCCTCGAAGGGGCTCTCCCTGCCGCCGGTGCGGTCCACCAGGGACTGGCTGACGCTGCCGAGCACGGAGGAGATCTGCGCCTTCCTGCGCTGGGCGTCGCCGCGGCGGAAGGCGTCGAAGAAGGTCTCGGTGCGTTCGCCGAGGACGGCGGTGACGCAGCTCCTGTCCTTGTTGGTGGCGATGTTGCCCAGTGCCTCGCGGGCCTGCGGGCCGAAGTCGGCGGAGTCCTCGGCGGCCCGGATGTCGGCGGCGTCCGGCACCCTGTTGGCCTTGAGGCCGGCGTTGAGCAGCACCGGCATGGAGTCCCCGGCGAGGGTGTCGGGGCGGACCAGGGTCACCTGGTTGCAGGCCCGGCCCAGCTGGTGGCCGGCGCCGGCGAGGAGGACGGGCTGGCCGCCGTTGACGGGGTAGGACAGGGGGCTCTGGAACTCCTCGGAGGAGACGCCGTACCCGCCGATGAAGGGGATGCCCTCGGACTCCAGCGGGGCCATGAAGGCGCGCCCGTGCTGGCTGTAGGAGCCGACGACCGCGATCGCCTTCTGCGCGATCGCCTCGCGGGCGCAGTCGGCGGCGCCGGACGTAGTGTTCTTCTCGTTGCAGGTCAGGACGCGCAGCTTGTGGCCGTTGATGCCGCCCTGGGAGTTCACCCAGCGTTCGTACGCCTTGGCCATGCCGGGCATGCCGGGCATGTTGGTCGCCTTCGTCCCCATGGGCCCGAAGGTCATGACCGTCAGGGTCCCCCCGGAGCCCCCCGAGTCCCCCGAGCTCCCGGGGAGCACCCCGCATCCGGCGACGAGACACGCGCCCATCGCCGTGGCGACGAGGGTGCGGGTCAGGGTTGCCGTCCGTATCCAGTTGGTCATGTCCACGCACCATTCCGCCCCAACGGGAACTGAAGAGTGAGGTGCACACAACATTGAGTGACGCCCAGGTGAACTACCGGGTGGCGGTCACGCACAGGTGCTTCAAGATCGCGCGAGGGGGGAACGTACGATCGAAAGCGTGACATTCGTCCAAGGTTCGAAGAACTCTTCCCGCCGCGGCGCCCGCTCCTCCACCATGGGCGGCATGCCCCTCAACGACATGCCGTGGTGGCGCTGGCGCATCAACGTGCGCTCGGCGCTGCACATGCTTTCCGACCCGGTGTTCCAGGAGGAGATCTGGCTGACCGGCGCCGAAGGGTACGGGGACGTCACCGACGCCGTGTACCGGCTCGTCGAGGACACCTGGCTCGACAGCTGGTCCGCGGAGAAGTACGTCGGCACGATCTTCCGCGACTCCGGTGAGGCGGCCGTGGTCGACCTCGCCGTGCTGCGGGTGCTGCGGATCCTGCACCAGGTCGGACCGGACGCGCCCGTGTCCGCGTACCTGGAGCACCACGCCTGGCCCGAGGCGGTCCGCGCCGCCCGCGAGGCCCACGTACGGCTCGCGACGGCGGACGGCGACGACCCGGACGTGCCGCCCCGGTCGCTCGACGTCCTGAGGATCCTCACCCGCGCGGTGTGAAAGGCTGTGGGGTCATGAGCGACGACCCGCAGCAGCAGCCCCAGCAGTACGTCCTGACCCTGTCCTGCCCGGACAAGCAGGGCATTGTGCACGCCGTGTCCAGTTACCTGTTCATGACCGGCTGCAACATCGAGGACAGCCGGCAGTTCGGCGACCGTGACACCGGTCTCTTTTTCATGCGGGTGCACTTCGAGGCGGACGCTCCGGTCACCCTGGAGAAGCTGCGGGCCAGCTTCGCCGCCATCGGGGACTCCTTCCGGATGGACTGGCAGATGCACCGCTCCGACGAGCGCATGCGGATCGTGCTCATGGTGTCGAAGTTCGGCCACTGCCTGAACGACCTGCTGTTCCGCTCCAGCATCGGGGCGCTGCCCGTGGAGATCGCGGCCGTCGTCTCGAACCACACCGACTTCAAGGAGCTCGTCGGCTCCTACGACGTGCCGTTCGTGCACATCCCGGTGACGAAGGACACCAAGGCGGCGGCCGAGGCCGAGCTGCTGGAACTGGTGCGGGCGGAGAACGTCGAGCTCGTCGTCCTCGCTCGGTACATGCAGGTGCTGTCCGACACCCTGTGCAAGGAGCTGAGCGGGCGGATCATCAACATCCACCACTCGTTCCTGCCGAGCTTCAAGGGCGCGAAGCCGTACCACCAGGCACACGCGCGGGGCGTGAAGCTGATCGGCGCGACGGCCCACTACGTGACGGCCGACCTCGACGAGGGCCCGATCATCGAGCAGGAGGTCGAGCGGGTCGGCCACGAGGTGACCCCGGACCAGCTCGTCGCCGTCGGCCGCGACGTGGAGTGCCAGGCCCTGGCCCGCGCCGTGAAGTGGCACAGCGAGCACCGCGTACTGCTGAACGGCACCCGCACGGTGGTCTTCGCCTGACCCTGGCCCTTGGCTCCTGGCCCTGGCCTGGCCCCGGCCCCGGCCTCCCTTGGCCCCTGGCCCCTCGCCCCCGAACCCCTGACGCCGCCCCCGGCCGGCCTACAGCCGGCTGAGGGAGGCCGCGGCGAACAGCACGTCGCGGATGGCCTCACGGTCGCCGTGCTGCCCCGCGGCCGCCTCCTCCGGGGAGATGTGGCCCGCGGCCAGCTGGCAGAACTCGGTGCCGTCCAGGGCGATGTGCGCCACCGTGTGCTCCGGGGAGGGCTGCGCCGCCGGGGAGTCCAGCGCGATGTCCCAGCCGCCCCCGCCCGCGCCCTCGATCTCCAGGTGCAGGGTCCGCCCCGGAGCGCCCGCCGCGACCAGGCCGCGCGCCGGGGCCGCCAGCCCCGTCCGCCGCCGCTCGGCCAGCGCGCCGGGCAGCAGCCGCGCCGCGAGGTCGATGATGCGGTGCAGGTGCGGCGCGGACGGCGGCTCGTACGGATAGTCCACCGCCTCCGCGATGTCCCACGCGTGCACCCAGCACTCGAAGGCCCGCTCCAGGAAGGCGTCCCCCAGCGGCAGGGCGAAGTTCCCGTAGTCCACCGCCAGCTCGGCGACGCCGCGGCCCGCGAAGGACACCGTACGGACCAGGGTGTGCCCCTGCTCCCGCCACGGCTCGCGGACCCGCCGGGTCGTCGGGTAGGGCGACGAGCTCCAGAAGTGCTCCGTACGGTCCGCCGGGCTGCCCGCGGGCGCGTCCGGGCCCAGCGGGTCGTCCAGCCCGAGGGCCGTCGCGACGAGCCCGTCCACCGTGAGCAGATGCCCGATCACCCCGGCGACCGTGGTCCGGCGGGACTGGCGCCGCTCCTCCTCGAACCACTTGAGCCGTACCGGGGTGTGCCACTCCGCGTCGCCGAAGTCCCGCAGCAGCGCGTCGAGCCGCGCCGTCTCCGTGTCGTACGGAGTCGCCCACACCGGCACCGGGATGCGGGCCGGCCGCTTGCCCAGGCAGTCCTCCAGCACCCGGGAGCGCAGCAGCGGCTTGAGGTCCAGCGTCTCCTCGGGGTGCAGCAGGCCCACCGCGTCGCGCAGCCGCAGCGCCTCCTCCGCGCAGGGCGCGCACTCCGTGAGGTGGTCCTCCACGGCCCGGGTCTCCTCGGCGGAGCAGGCGGCCAGCGCCCACGCCCCGAGCAGGGACTTCAGTACGGCATGGGAGGGCGGCGGCTCGGGCGGCCTGCGGGCGTCCGTCCCGGGCAGCGGGTCCGCCTCCGGCAGCGGCTCCGCCTCCGGCAGCGGGACCGGGGCCGGGACCGGGACCGGGGCGTGCCGCGGGTCGAGGTCGTCGGCGGGCCCGCGCGGACCCGGTATCCGCGGCGAACCGCTCACGGGCCGCTCGTATCCGTCGTCGGGGAAGTCCTCGGGGAAGTCTTCGGCGGGGCCGGTCATCGGGGCGTTCCATATCCGGGCGGAGAGGTGCCCTCCCGCGGGAGGGCGTTGGCGGTCGACAGCAGCTGGAGGCCGAGCCGCAGCCGGCGGCGCGCCTCGTCCTCGCTGATCTGCAGGTCGGCGGCGGCCTGCCGGTAGTCGCGCCGCTTGAAGTAGGCGAGTTCCAGGGCGGCCCGCAACGGGGCCGGCATGGAGGTGACGATGTAGTCCGCGCGGGCGGCGGCATTGGCGCTGCGCACCTTCTGCTCGAGCTCCTCGCGGGAGCCCCGACCCAGTTCGGCCTGGCGCAGCCGGGCCACGGCCTGGCCCTGGGTGATCCGGGCGACCCACGAACGCATGGAGCCCTGCTTGGGGTCGTAGGCGTCCGGGTTCTCCCAGATGTACCCGAAGACCTCGCGGGTGATCCGGTCCGCGCCCTTCTCGTCGCCCAGCACCCGGTGCGCCAGGCTGTGGACCAGCGAGGCGAACCGGTCGTACAGCTCTCCGAGCGCGGCGGCCTCGCCGCGGGCGAGCCGCTGCTGCATACGACGGTCCCAGCGCGGTGGTACGTCCTTCGGCATAGTGCCCCCAGCCGTGTGTCGACTCATCGAATGTAGTGGGCACATGGTGATGTGCGCCTGTTTTGCGGGAAGCCGCCCCCGGAAAACTGCCCTCCGTGCTAGGGCCGTTGCAGGCGGTGGCGATCCGGCACGTGACACCCGTACGGGCACGCCGATGGGCACACACATGCGCGCCCCGCCGCGCTCCCCGTGCGCGGGTTCGATGCGGCCGCCTCCTTGACCCCTTCGCTTAACGCGCAGGCCACCGAGGCCTTACGCTCCTGCCTTGTCTTGAACTGCACCTCAACTGCACCCCATCGCACATGTGAAGGCGGAACGCCGAATATGGACAGCGCAGAATACGAGCGCAAGATCGCCGCCCGATTCGCCACCTTCGACCAGGACGGGTCCGGCTATATCGACCGCGAGGATTTCAGCGCGGCCGCGAAGGCCGTGCTGGCCGAATTCGGTACCACGGCACGCTCCGACAAGGGTCAGGCCGTCTTCGGTGGTGCCGAGGCGTTCTGGCAGGGCATGGCCGGGATCGCGGACGTCGACGGGGACCAGCGCGTCTCCCGCGAGGAGTTCGTGACCGGCGCGGCGAAGCGGCTGCGGGACAGCCCCGAGCGGTTCGCGGAGATCGCCCGGCCGTTCCTGCGGGCCGTGATCGCGGTGGCGGACGAGGACGGCGGCGGCGCGACCCCGCAGGCCGCGGCCCGCGTGCTGCGCGTGCTCGGCACCCCGGCCGAGCTCGCCGGCCAGGTGGCCACCGCCCTCGACGCGGACGGCGACGGCCGGATCACCGAGGACGAGATCCTGGCGGCCTTCGCGGGCTACTGCGGCGTCGAGGCCCCGGACGCCTGACACCCCGCCACGGCGGCGGGCACCGGGCCGGTGCCCGCCGCAGGGAAACCCCCTCGTCGCCGGTCGCGGTGCGTGGAACCATGACCGGCATGGACCAGGACCAGGACCAGGACCCGGCCGGCCAGGCCCGACGCCTCGTACGGCACCGCTTCCCCGACGCCCTCGCCGCCGTGCTGGCCGGCTCCACGGCCGCCGGCCGGGCGACCGCGACCAGCGACCTGGACATCGCGGTGATCGTCGGGGACGGCGCCGAGACCTTCCGCGAGACGGTCCGCTTCGAAGGCCGCGTCGTGGAGCTGTTCGTCCACACCCGTGCCGGTCTCGCGGAGCTCTTCGCCGCGGACGTCGCCGCACGCCGCGCGGTCCTGCAGAGCATGCACGCCACCGGTCTCGTCCTGACGGACCGGGACGGGGAGGCCGCGCGCGCCCGCGAGCTGGCCGCGGCGGACCTGCGCGACGGCCCGCCGCCGCTGGGCCCCGCGACGGTCGAGACGAAGCGGTACGGGCTCACGGACGCCCTGGACGACCTCGGGGACGCCACCGACCCGGTCGAGCGGCTGGCCGTGGCCGGGTACGTGCTGGCCTCGGCCGCGGAGCTGCTCCTGGACCACCACCGCGCCTGGTCGGGCGGCGGGAAGTGGCTGCCGAGGCGGCTGCTGGAGGCGGATGCGGAGCGTGGAGCGGCCCTGCTCGACGGGCACGTGAGGCTCTGCGCGTCGGGGGATCCGGCGGCCCTGGCGGGCGCGGCCGCGCGGGTGCTGGACCTGGTCGGCGGGCCGGTGCGCGAGGGGTACCGCAGGACCTGGCACGGCGTCATCGATTCCGCGGCGGCGGCGCGGTAGGGCCGCGGTAATGGGTGCAACGACCACGCGGTCCTAGAATTCCCGGTATGGAGTCCATACCTGTCAGGCCCGCCGAGGCGCGGGACGCCGAGCAGCTCACGGCCTTGATGCACGCGTCGCGGGCGTACGAGGGGAAGTACGCCTCGATCATCGAGGGGTACCGGGTCACCGGCGAGTACATCGCGCGCCACCAGGTCTTCGTGGCCGTCGACGCCGCCGACGAGCCGCTCGGGTTCTACGCGCTCGTACTCGATCCGCCCGAGCTGGACCTGGCGTTCGTGTCGGACGAGGCGCAGGGGTCGGGCATCGGGCGGCTGTTGGTCGAGCACATGGTGGAGCAGGCCAGGGAGGCCGGGCTGAGCGAGGTGCGGGTGGTCTCGCACCCGCCCGCCGAGCGGTTCTACCGGCAGCTCGGCGCCGTACGGGTGGGAACCGTGCCGCCTTCGCCGCCGAAGATCGGCTGGGAGCGGCCCGAACTGCGCTTCGCCATCGAGAACTGAGCCGGCCGGGCCCCTCAGGCGTAGCGCTCGCGGAGCTTGTACTTGAGCACCTTGCGCAGGGCGTCGTTGCGGGGGAGCGCGTCCACCAGCTCCAGCTGTTCGGGGAGCTTGTGGGGGGACAGGCCCTGGGCGCGCAGGTACGCGGTGACCTCCGCCAGGGTCAGGGGGGCCGCTCCGGGGGGCTGTTCGACCACGGCGCAGACGCGTTCGCCGCGGACGGGGTCCGGGAGGCCGATGACGGCGACGTCACCGATGGCGGGGAGCTGGTGCAGGAGGTCCTCGATCTCCTTCGCCGAGATGTTCTCGCCCTTGCGGATGATGACGTCCTTGCCGCGTCCGGTGAGGACCAGGTGGCCGTCCGGGGTGAGGTGCCCGAGGTCGCCCGTGATCAGGTAGCCGTCGGCGTCGAAGACCTCCTGCGCCCCGGAGCGGTTCAGGTAGCCCTGGCAGACGGCCTCGCCGCGCAGCCGGACCTCCCCGTCCGCGGACGAGGGGAGCGGGGTCCCGTCGGGTGAGGTGATGCGGATCGACATGCCGGCCGGGGGGCGGCCCTCGGTGGTCGCGAGGTTCTCCGGTGTGTCGTCCGGGGAGCCCATGGTGATCATGGGGACCTCGGTCATGCCGTAGCCGTGGGTGAGCTGGCACCCCAGCTCGCGGACCACCGCGTGGTAGATCTCCGGGGGCTTGGGGGCGCCGCCGCCCGCCAGCAGGCGCAGCGTGGGGATGAGCTTGCGTCCCGGCTGCTTGCGCTGCTCCGTGAGGAACAGGGAGTAGAACGCCGTCGAGCCGCCCGCGACCGTGACCCCGTGGCGCCGGTACCCGTCGAGCGCGTCCGGCATCGCGAACTTCTCGAACAGGACCGCCGGGAACCCGTACATCAGCAGCATCACGGTGTAGTCCGGGCCGGCGATGTGGGCGAACGGGAACGCCATCGAGCCCACGTCCGCCGGGGTCAGGTGCAGCGCGTGCGCCAGGCAGGAGCCGCCCGCGATCAGGGAGCGGTCGGTGTGCAGGACGCCCTTGGGGTCGGAGGTGGTGCCGGAGGTCCAGTAGATCCACCGGACGTCGGTGCCGGACGAGGGGGGCGGCGGGAGGGTCGCGGGATCGCCCGCGGGGAGGGACTCGTAGGCCTCGAAGATCCCGCGCGCGCCGAGGCGCCGCGCCATCGCCGTGTGGTCGAAGCCCCGCCAGACGCCGGGTACGGCGAAGAACTCCGCCTTGGACTCGCGGAGCGCGAAGCCGACCTCGCGCTCCCGGTAGAAGGGGATGACCGGGGACTGGACCGCGCCGAGGCGGGCCAGGGCCGCCGAGAGCAGCACCGTCTCGATGCGGGTGGGCAGCTGCCAGGCGACGACGGTTCCGGGGCGTACGCCCATGTCGTGCAGGCCCGCGGCCACTTCCTCCGAGCGGTCGCGCAGCTCGCCGAAGGTGAGGGTGCGGTCGTCGGCGGGGTCCGCGGCGGCCTCGATGAGCACCGGGGCGTCCGGGGTGAGGGCGGCGCGGCGGGCGATGAGCTCCCAGAGGGTGCGGGAGCGGCTGAGCCGGACGGCCGTGGCCCGCGCGCCGCCGCCGTCCGCGTCGGTCGCCGCGGCCGTCTCCGGCCCGCTGTCCGCGGCCGTTTCCAGCCCGCCGTCCGTGGCAGCGCCCGCGTCCGTGGCCCTGCCCGTGTCCCCGCCCGCCCCCGCCCCCGACCCCGCGCCCGTGCCCGTGCCCGTGTCCGCGTCCGTGCCCGTGTCCGCCATGCCGGACCCCCTTTAGCTGACGGTGAGTCAGATCCAGCGCAGAGCGTAGAGCGCGGACGCTTGTCGGTCCAGGGGTGGCGGAGCTAGCTTGTTTCTGACGATCCATCAGATTCGGCGAGGGGACACCATGGAACTGCCTCGGATCATCAGCGTCGACGATCATGTGATCGAGCCCGCGCACCTCTTCGACGTGTGGCTGCCCGCCAAGTACCGCGACCGCGGGCCCAAGGCGCTGACCGCGGGCATCGGCGATCTCGTCTACACGGGCGGTAAGTACGTGATCTCCATGGACCCCGACGGCCCGCCCACCGACTGGTGGATCTACGAGGACCTGAAGTTCCCGTACAAGCGCAACATCGCCGCCGTCGGCTTCGACCGCGACGACATGACCCTGGAGGGCATCACCCGCGAGGAGATGCGCAGGGGCTGCTGGGACCCCAAGGCGCGGCTCGCCGACATGGACCTCAACCACGTCGAGGCCTCGCTGTGCTTCCCGACCTTCCCGCGCTTTTGCGGGCAGACCTTCGCCGAGGCCCACGACAAGGAGGTCGCGCTCGCCTGCGTCCGGGCCTACAACGACTGGATGGTCGAGGAGTGGTGCGGCGACAGCGGCGGCCGGCTCATCCCGCTGTGCATCATCCCGCTCTGGGACATCGACCTGGCGGTGGCCGAGATCCGGCGCAACGCCGCACGCGGGGTACGGGCGGTCACCTTCTCCGAGATCCCGACCTACCTCGGGCTGCCGTCGATCCACTCCGGGTACTGGGACCCCTTCTTCGCCGTCTGCCAGGAGACCGGCACCGTCGTCAACATGCACATCGGGTCCTCCTCCCAGATGCCCGCCGCGTCCCCCGACGCGCCGCCCGCCGTCCAGGCCTCGCTCAGCTTCAACAACGCGATGGCCTCGATGATGGACTTCCTCTTCTCCGGGGTGCTGGTGAAGTACCCGACGCTCAAACTGGCCTACAGCGAGGGCCAGATGGGCTGGATCCCGTACGCCCTGGAGCGCGCGGACGACGTCTGGCGGGAGCACCGCGCCTGGGGCGGGGTCAAGGACCTGATCCCCGAGCCGCCGTCGACGTACTACTACCGGCAGATGTTCTGCTGCTTCTTCCGCGACAAGCACGGGATCGCCTCGCTCGACGTCGTCGGCCGCGACAACGCGACCTTCGAGACCGACTACCCGCACGTGGACTCGACCTTCCCGCACACCAAGGAGGTCGCCCTCGACCACGTCAAGGGCCTCGACGACGAGACGGTCTACAAGCTGATGCGCGGCAACGCCATCCGCATGCTCGGCCTGGACCTGGACCTGGATCTGGACGAGCAGTGGACCTGACCTACACCGACGAGGAGCGGGAGTTCCGGGCACGGCTGCGCGAATGGCTCGCCAAGACCCTGCCCGAGCTGCCCGCCAAGCCCTCCCCCGACGACTGGCCGGGCCGGCGCGCGTACGACGCGGGGTGGCAGCGCAGGCTGTACGACGCCGGGTACGCGGGCCTGCACTGGCCCGTGGACGCGGGCGGGCGGGGGGCCACCCCGACCCAGCACCTGATCTTCCTGGAGGAGACGGAGCGCGCGGGAGCCCCGTACGTCGGCGCGAACTTCGTCGGGCTGCTGCACGCCGGCCCGACCATCGCCGCCGAGGGCACCGCCGAGCAGCGCTCGCGCTGGCTGCCGCCGGTGCTGCGCGGGGACGAGGTGTGGTGCCAGGGCTTCAGCGAGCCGGACGCAGGCTCGGACCTGGCCGCCCTGCGCACCCGCGCGGTGCGCGACGGGGACGAGTACGTGATCTCGGGATCGAAGATCTGGACCTCGCACGCGGAGGTCGCCGACTGGTGCGAGCTGCTCGTGCGCACGGATCCCGAAGCCCCCAAGCACCGGGGGATCTCCTGGCTGGCCATGCCCATGGACGCGCCGGGGGTGACGGTCAGGCCGCTGCGCACCCTCGCGGGATCGGCCGAGTTCGCGCAGATGTTCCTCGACGGGGTGCGGGTCCCGGTCGCCAACCGGGTCGGCGCGGAGAACGACGGCTGGCGGGTCACGATGGTGACCCTGTCCTTCGAGCGGGGGACGGCCTTCGTCGGCGAGGTGGTCGCCTGCCGGCGGACCCTGTCCGAGCTGGCCCGGACCGCGAAGGAGAACGGGCGCTGGGACGATCCGGTCGTACGTCGCGCCCTCGGACGGCTCCACGGCGAGTTCGGCGCCCTCTGGCGGCTGACGCAGTGGAACGTCAGCGAGTCCGAGCGCTCGGGCGGCGTCCCGGGCACGGGTGGCAGCGTCTTCAAGCTGGCGTACTCGCATGCGCGCCAGGAGCTCTACGACGTGGCGGCCCGGGTGCTCGGCGCGGGCTCGCTCGTGCTGGACGAGGAGTGGGTCCACGACCGGCTCTCGTCCCTCTCGTACACGATCGCGGCGGGCACCTCGCAGATCCAGCGGAACATCGTCGCCGAGCGCATCCTCGGCCTCCCGAAGGGCCGGTGAACGGCTTGGACTTCCAGCCGACCGAGGACCAGCGGAACCTGCGGGCGGGCATGCGGGACCTGCTCGCCGGGCGGTACGGCCGCGAGGCCCTGCGGGCGTCGCTCGACGCCGCCGTCACCGTCGACCGGCAGCTGTGGCGGGAGCTCGGCGAGGCGGGGTTCTTCGCGCTGCGGCTCCCCGAGGCCGACGGCGGGGTCGGTCTCGGGCTCCCGGAGGCCGTCCTGGTCTTCGAGGAGGCCGGGCGGGTGCTCCTGCCGGGGCCGCTCGTGGCCACGCACCTGGCGGCCGGACGGGTCCCGGGGGCCGCGTCCGGGACCACCGTGGTGACGGCCTCCGACCTGGACGGCACCCTCGTGCCGTACCTGGCGGAATCGGACGCCGTGCTCGGGGTGCCCGTACTCCCTTCGGGCGAGCCGGTCCGCTCGGCGGACCCGCTCACCCCCCTGCACCGGGTCGTCTTCGCCCCCGCCCCCGACGGGCACCGGGCGGAGGGGGCGCTGCTGACGGCCGCGCTCCAGCTCGGGAGCGCGCTGCGGACGGTGGAGCTGGCGGTGCGGTACGCGGGGGAACGCGAGCAGTTCGGGCAGCCGATCGGCGCCTTCCAGGCGGTCAAGCACCTGTGCGCGCAGATGCTGGTGCGGGCCGAGGTGGCCCGTACGGCGGTCTACGCGGCGGCGGTGACCTCTGACCCCGGGGAGATCGCGGCGGCCAAGCTGCTGGCCGACGAGGCGGCCGTGCGCAACGCCCGGGACTGCCTCCAGGTGCACGGCGGTATGGGATTCACCTGGGAGGCGGACGTCCACCTGCACCTCAAACGGGCCTGGGTGCGGGCCGAGCAGTGGCGCACGGCGGCGGAGGCCGAGGAGCTGCTGGCGGCCGAGCTGCTGAGGAGCGCGCCGTAGCCGGAGCGGACGGTAGCCGGAGCGGACCGTAGCCGCGGGGTGCGGTCCGGGTGTGCGCGGCGCTTGCGCGCTGTGACAGGAGGGCACGGGAGGGGTGGGGCGGGACGCATGTCCGATTACGGAGAGTTGATATCGGTTTGTGTCCTTCGGCCGCCGCATTACGTACCGGAGCCGGGGGTCTGCTCCGGTACGCTCCCACGAATGCGAGCGGTTGAGCGGCATGAGGGTCGCACAGTATGCACCACGCCTACTCCTTCGCGCTGGAATATGCCCGAAGCGCTTGTTGTGGTGACTGTATGTCAACCATGCTGCTCCGCAAGGGGGTCACGGTCCGTGATCCCGTTCCGTCGTGAGGCGACGTGTCCGCCGGTTCGGATGGTGTGAGCGGTGCAGGTGCTTCAGGTTCAGCTTGAGGTGGGAGCGGACCCGGCCGAGGTCGGCAGGGCGCGCCGGTGGGCGCGGTCGCGGCTGGCCGGATGCGGCATAGGGGTCGACGAACCCCTCGCCGAGACCCTGATCCTGCTGATCTCCGAGCTGGTCACCAACGCGGTCGTGCACACGGGCTGTCCCGCCGTGCTGCGGATGCTGTTCGGCGGGCCGGGGGTGCGGGTCGAGGTGGCCGACGCGAGCGACCGGGCGCCGGCCCGGCGGCAGGCCGCCGGTGACGACACGGGCGGGCGCGGCCTGGAGCTGGTGGACGGGCTGGCGGACCGCTGGGGCTGGCAGCGCGAGGGCGGCGGCAAGCGGATCTGGTGCGAGATCGACCGGGCGGAAAAGGCGGCCGCGGACTGCGCCACGGACACCCCCGAGAGGCCTTGCGAACATTTTGACCCGGCCCGGGAACCGCGCGTGTACCTCTAACGAGGTGTTGACGGTTCGTCACGTGTTGATCACTCTAGTGGTGAACGATTCGTCGCGAGGGGACGCCAAGGGTCCTGCCTTGACGAGTGCGGGTCGTGGGGTGGCGGCTGCCGTGCCGCGCTCGGGGCGTGCATGCGCGTCGCCGCCACCCGCAGGTCAGAGCGTGCGGGGCCGGTCCGGCGACCGGTCCCTGGTGCGGGTCCAGTCGAGGATCGCGACTGCGGTCAGCTCGCAGCTGTCCACGAAGTCCAGGGCCGCCGCCGGGTCCACCTGGGCCTCGGTGTCCGCCGCCCGGTCGTACAGCAGGCAGAGCCGGCGGTGCAGTGACACCAGCGGTACGGGCAGGCCGTGCCGGGCGAGCGCCTCGGAGATCGCCAGCGGCTCCGGGCGCGCCGGGAGCCGCTCCAGCCCGGTGAGGGCGTCCGCCGACAGGTCGGTCAGCGCCTCCCAGGCCCGTACGAGGGCGAACTGCGGCGAGCGGTCCACGATCCGCCGGGCCTCCCCGAAGCGGGCGAGCCAGCCGGCCGGGCCGGGCGCAGTGCGGCCCTGGAGCGGGATGCCGGGCTGCGGATACACCTGGCCGGGCTGCCCGAAGGCGGGCGGCCGGTCGGGGTCGGGCCGGTCGCCGTCGGGCCGGTCGGGCACGCGGCGGCGGTCGGTGCTGTTGCCGTCGGGCGCGTCACGGTGGTCGGCGCTGTCGCGGTCGGGCCGGTCGGGCTCGGCCCAGTCGCCGTCGGGCACGTCACGGTGGTCGGCGCTGTCGCGGTCGGGCCAGCCGCCGTCGGGTCGGTCGGGGGCGGGCCGCCAGGGGGCCTGGGCGGCCGCGTAGACGCCCCGGGCGAGGGAGTCGCGTACCGCGGCCGCCTCCGCCGCGAACTCCAGCGAGCCCACCGGGGTCTCCAGGCGCGTCACCCGGCCCAGTACCGCCGTCAGGTGTGCGCGCAGACCCCAGACGAGCAGCAGGGTGACCACCGGCCACACCAGCGCTTCCACGTACTTGAGTACCAACTCGGCCACGTCCACCGGGACATGGTGTCAGGTACACGCGGCGACCGGGCGGCTCGGGAACCCCGGCCGCCGGGTCAGAGGATCGCCACCGGGGCGACCGGCGTCCCCACGGCGCCGACGAAGGGCTCCGGCATCGCGGAGAGGAGGAACGCGTACCGGTTCTCTTCTGCACAGGCTGTGGACAACTTTTCGAGGTTCCAGTTCTGGCCCTGGTGCATGCCCATCTCCACCAGGTCCAGCGCGTGCACCGGCAGCCAGAGGTTCTCGATCTCCGGCGGGAAGATCTCGAAGGTAAGGGTGTCATTGGCGACGGCCGCCACGTCACGCGCGTGGAACCATTCGGGCGTGCGCACGGACAGGCCCGGCGAGGGGAATCCGTAGCCGTGCTTGTCGCCGGCCAGGTAGACCTGGATCTGGCCCGTGCGGACCAGGACGACGTCCCCGGCGCGGACGGTCACCCCGCCGAACTCCTCCGCCTCCGCCAGGTCCTGGGGGGTCACCGCGTGGTCCCCCGGCAGCCGGTCCAGGCCCTTGGCGCGGGCCACGTCGAGCAGCACCCCGCGCGAGACGATGTGCCCGGCCTTGTCGATGCCGCTGAACTCGGCCCGCGCGTGCGCCGTGATGCTCGTGGCCGGGCGGCCGTTGTAGATCTTCCCGGAGTGCGAGACGTGCGTGAGGGCGTCCCAGTGCGTGCCGCACTGGAGCCCCATCGTCACGGCGTCGTCGCTGCACGCCACCGTGCCCGGCCCGAAGAGCTCCTGGTTGATCTGCACCATCGTGTGCAGCGGGTTGATCCGGCCGGGGATCAGGCCGGCCTGCACCCCGTCCTCCTTCAGGGGGAGCGCGAGCGGGATCCGGCGGCCGGTGCGGACCTCGGCGGCGGCCGCCCGTACGACCTCGTCGGTGATGAGGTTGAGGGTGCCGATCTCGTCGTCGGCGCCCCAGCGGCCCCAGTTGTTGACGCGCTTGGCGATGTCGTGGAACTCGGCGGGCATGCCCATGGACTCATCAGCTCCTTGCCGTACGGAAACCAACCAGGTCTTGTGCAGGCGTATCCGACTGCCCATAGAATCTAACGGTCCGTCAGAAAACGCGGGAAGGGGCCGGGCGTGGGGAACTTCTTGGCAGGCAAGGTCATCGCCGTCACCGGTGCGGGCCGGGGCATAGGACGGGCCGTGGCACTCGCCGCGGCCGCCGAGGGCGCCAGGGTCGTCGTCAACGACTACGGCGTCGGCATCGAGGGCGGCGAGCCCACCAGCGAGGTCGCGGAAGCGGTGGTGAAGGAGATCGTGGCGGCCGGCGGCGAGGCGGTGGCCGTCGCCGACGACATCTCGACCATGGAGGGCGGCCAGCGCATCGTCGACACGGCGCTCGCCCGGTACGGACGCATCGACGGGGTGGTGTGCGTCGCCGGCATCCTGCGCGAGCGGATGCTCTTCAACATGACCGAGGAGGAATGGGACCCCGTCGTCGCCACCCACCTCAAGGGCACCTTCACCGTCTTCCGCGCCGCCTCCTCCGTCATGCGCAGGCAGGGCACGGGCACCCTGATCGGCTTCACCAGCGGCAACCACCAGGGCTCCGTCGCCCAGGCCAACTACAGCGCCGCCAAGGGCGGGATCATCTCCCTCGTCCGGTCGGCCGCGCTCGGCCTGGCCAAGTACGGAGTGACGGCCAACGCCGTCGCACCCGTCGCCCGTACCCGGATGTCGGCCAACGTGCCCATGGAGCTCAAGGAGATCGGGGAGCCCGAGGACGTCGCCGCGCTGGTGACCTACCTGCTGTCCGACAAGGCCGTCGCCGTCGGCGGCGAGAAGATCACCGGCCAGGTCTACACGATCGCCGGCCCGAAGATCGCCGTCTGGGCCCAGCCGCGCGAGCTGCGCGCCGGGTACGCGGAGGGCTCCTGGACCCCCGAGAAGATCGCCGACTTCCTGCCCGGGACCGTGGGCACCGACCCGATGCCGATGCTCGCGCAGCTCGAAGCGATGGCGCAGGCGGCGGCCGCCAAGGACCGCCCCAACGCCTGAGGGGGGCCGGTGGACTTCAGTTTCGGGGCCGAGGACGAGGCACTGCGCGGCCGCGCCCGGTCGTGGCTGGCGGAGCACCTCGTGGGCCCGTACGCGCAGGCCCTCGGCCTCGGCGGCCCGGGCAGCGAGCACGAGGGCATCGAGGCGCGCCGCGCCTGGGAGCGGGAGCTGGGCGGCGGCGGGTGGATCGGGCAGGGCTGGCAGGTCCCGGACGGGGCCTACGGCCAGCAGCGGCTCTCCCTGACCGGGCAGGTGGTGTGGGCGGAGGAGTACGCGGCGCTGCGCGCTCCCGGCCGGGTGGGCCACATCGGGGAGAACCTCCTGGCCCCCACCCTCGTCGCGTACGGGAGCCGGGACCAGCAGGACCGCTTCCTGCCCGGGATCGCGCGCGGCGAGGAGCTGTGGTGCCAGGGCTACAGCGAGCCGGGCGCCGGATCCGACCTCGCGGGGATCCGTACGGCCGCCGTCCGCGACCCGGCGGACGGCCTGTACCGGGTCACCGGCCAGAAGATCTGGACCTCCCTGGCCCAGGACGCGGACTGGTGCTTCGTACTGGCACGCACGGAAGCGGGCTCGAAACGGCACCGGGGGCTGTCCTTCCTGCTGGTACGGATGGACCAGCCGGGGCGTGTCGAGGTCCGGCCGATCCGGCAGCTGTCGGGGACGGCGGAGTTCAACGAGGTCTGGTTCGACGGGGCCGTGGCCGCCGAGCACGTCGGCGGCGAGGGCGAGGGCTGGACCGTGGCCATGGGCCTGCTCGCCCTGGAACGCGGCGTCTCCACACTGGTCCAGCAGATCGGCTTCGCGGCGGAGCTGGAGCGGGTGCTCGCCGCGTACGCGGCCTCGGGCGAGGCGGATCCCGTGCTGCGGGACCGCCTCGTACGGCAGTGGGCCGAGCTGCGCACGATGCGGTGGAACGCGCTGCGGACGCTGGGCACGGCCGGGGATCCGGGTGCGCCGAGCGTGGCCAAGCTGCTGTGGGGCGGCTGGCACCGGCGGCTCGGGGAGCTGGCGGTGGCGGTCCGGGGCGCGGCGGCCACGGCCGGGCGGGCGGACTGGGAGCACGCGGCCCCGTACGAACGCGGACTTGACGAGGACCAGCGCCTGTTCCTGTTCACCCGGGCCGACACGATCTACGGCGGCTCGGACGAGATCCAGCGGAACATCATCGCCGAGCGGGTGCTCGGCCTTCCCAGAGAGTCGCGGTGAAGGTATGAGAGGCGTCGTGTTCGACGGCAGGCGGGCCCAGGTGGTCGAGGACCTGGAGATCCGCGATCCGGGGCCGGGGGAGGTGCTGGTCGCGATAGCGGCGGCCGGGCTGTGCCACAGCGACCTGTCGGTGATCGACGGGACGATCCCGTTCCCGCCGCCGGTGGTGCTGGGGCACGAGGGCGCGGGGGTGGTGGAGGCCGTCGGCTCCGGGGTCACGCACGTGGCGCCCGGGGATCACGTCTCGCTGTCCACCCTGGCGAACTGCGGGGCGTGCGCGGACTGCGACCGGGGGCGGCCGACGATGTGCCGCAAGGCGATCGGGATGCCGGGACAGCCGTTCTCGCGGGGCGGGAAGCCGCTGTTCCAGTTCGCCTCCAACTCGGCCTTCGCGGAGCGGACCCTCGTCAGGGCCGTACAGGCGGTGAAGATCCCCGAGGACATCCCGCTGACGTCGGCGGCGCTGATCGGGTGCGGGGTCCTGACGGGGGTCGGGGCGGTGCTCAACCGGGCGAAGGTCGACCGGGGCGAGTCGGTGGTCGTCATCGGCACCGGGGGCATCGGGCTCAACGTGCTCCAGGGCGCCCGGATCGCGGGCGCCACCACGATCGTCGCGGTCGACGCGAACCCGGCGAAGGAGGCGGTGGCCCGCCGGTTCGGGGCCACCCACTTCATCGACGCCTCGGCGGTCGCGGACTCCTCCGCGGCGGTGCGGGAGATCCTGCCGACGGGCGCGGACCACGCCTTCGAGTGCGTGGGCAGCGTGAAGCTGATCCGCCAGGCGATCGACCTGCTGGACCGGCACGGGCAGGCCGTCCTGCTGGGTGTGCCGGGCTTCACGGAGGAGGCTTCGTTCCTCGTCTCGTCCATGTACCTGGACAAGACGATCATGGGCTGCCGGTACGGGTCCTCGCGCCCCCAGCGCGACATCGCGCTGTACGCCGAGCTGTACCGGCAGGGGAAGCTGCTGCTGGACGAGCTGGTGACGCAGGTCTACCCGGTGGAGGACTTCGCCAAGGCGGCCGACGACGCCCACCACGGGCGCGTGGCCCGCGGGGTGCTCACCTTCTGAGTCAGGTCGGGGCCGGCCGCGCCCGGGCCGGCCCCGGTCGGTCCCGGCCGGCCGGAGCGGCCGCGTCGGCCCCGGTCGGTCCCGGGTCGGGCCTGGCTGGTCCGTGAACGGCCGAAGCCGCCCCGGCCGGCCCCGGTCAGTCCGTGAAGCGGCCGAAGCGGCCCCTGTGGAAGAGCAGCGGGTCGCCCTCGCCCGCCGCGCCCATGGCCTCGACGCGCCCCACGACGATGAGGTGGTCCCCGCCGGTGTGGACGGCGTGGATCCGGCAGTCGATCCAGGCGGGCACGTCGTCGAGCTGCGGCGAGCCGGTCACGGGCGCCGGGCGGTAGGGCACCCCGGCGAACTTGTCGGCGCCGCTGACCGCGAAGGAGCGGCACAGGCCCCCTTGTTCGGCGCCCAGGATGTTGACGCAGAACACCCCCGCGCGGGCGATCCGCGGCCAGGTGGTCGACGTGCGGGCCACCATGAAGGTGACCAGGGGCGGGTCCAGGGAGAGCGAGGCGAAGGACTGGCAGGCGAAGCCGGCCGGACCGTCCTCGTCCGCGCCGGGCGGTGCGGTGATGACCGTGACCCCGCTGGCGAAGTTCGACAGTACGGCCCGGAACTCGGCGGGGCTGACGGGCGCGCGCTCGTCCTCGCCGACCGCCCGCAGGTCCGGGCGTGGCAGCACGTCCACCGGACCGTGCTCCGGCTCCGGCTCCGGCGCGGCGGAGGTGGGGGAGCCGACCGACCTGAGGTATCGGACGACGGTGGCCGCCATCCCTGCGTGTCCCATCACAGTGTCGATTGAAGCTGACGGTTCGTCAGATTGGAAGGGGTGGGGACGGGCCGGCCCGGAAGGTGTAACCTCCAGGTCTATTGAACGTGTTCAATTCACCTCGGGGGTCATTGTGGTCACGGGACAGCGGACGGGAACGCAGGCGAAGCCGGTGCGCGGCGGCAGGTTCGCGCGCCTGGCCGTCGGCGCGGAACTCGCCGCCGCGGGCCAGTTCCTCGTGTGGGCGGTGTTCCGGGTCGCCCTCTCCGGGCTGCGCGACGACTACGGCACCACCTTCTCCGGCGGGATCGAGGTCATCGTCCTGCTCGTCCTCGGACCGTTCCTCCTCCTGCTGTGCGCCGGCCTGCACTGGGGGCTCTTCACCCTTCCGGTGATGGCGCTGACCCGGCTCAGCGGCCACCCCCGCTGGGCGGCGGCCTGGATCGCCGGATTCGCCGCCGCGTACGCGTGGCCGGTCAGCTCCGCGGTCGGCGCCCCGTACGGCCAGACGTGGGCCTGGATCGCGGCCGCCGGCGTGCTCCCCGCGCTGGCCGCCCTGTACGCCCACCGCAGGCAGCAGTCGTGGCCGCGGATGCTCGGCCTCGTCACCGCGCTCACCGGGTTCGCACTGGGCCTCACCGTCCTCGCCGGGTTCTGCCAGCTCCGGACGGGCTGGTTCTCGTACGAACCCCCGCGCCTGGCCGCAGCGCAGTACGCCGGCGAGTGGACCGGGTCCGCCGGCGCCCGGCTGGAGCTGCGCGAGAACGGCGAGGCCCTGGTCCGGGACCTGCCCGTCAACGCCGGCTTCGGGGACCCGGAGCGCTGCTCGGGCACCGGCACCTGGAACTTCGAGCCGCGCAGCCGGGCACTCCACCCCGGGCCGGACGACTTCCGCGACGGGGTCTCGCTCACCGTCGCGGGCTGCAAGGGCGTCCGGCACTGGCAGGTGGCCGGGACCGCCTCCGAACCCCAGCTGTTCAGCCTGCTCGACAACCCCGACGGCGACGACCTCGTGATCCTGCGCCGCCGGTAGCCCGCGGGCAGCGCGCGGCGCCGGTTCCCCCGTACGGGTGGAACCGGCGCCGCGCGTGGACCCGTACGCCGGACAGCCCGGGGCGGGCTCGGCATCGTGGCCTGCGGCCCGTTGGCCCCGCCCACCCAGGAGGATCCCCATGCTCGGCACCGAATTCCGCACCGGATCGCCCAACTGGCTCGACCTCGGGAGCCCCGACACCGGCAGGGAGGCGGCCTTCTACGGCGCTCTGTTCGGCTGGCAGTTCGTCTCCGCGGGTCCCGAGGCCGGCGGTTACGGCTTCTTCCAGCTGGACGGGAAGACCGTCGCCGCCATCGGACCGCTCACCGAGGAGGGCGCGAAGCCGGCCTGGATGGTGCACTTCAAGACCGAGGACATCCAGGCCACCGTCAAGGACGTCAAGGACGGCGGCGGGAGCATCCGCGCCGAGCCCATGGACGTCATGGGCGAGGGATGGCTGGCCCAGGCCACCGACCCGCAGGGCGCCGAGTTCGCGCTCTGGCAGCCCGGCAAGACCACCGGACTGGGGCTGACCTCCGTCGACAACACGCTGGTGTGGGTGGAGCTGCACGTACCCGACCCGGTCGCCGACATCGCCTTCTACCACGGCCTGTTCGGCTGGCGGCAGCAGGAGATGCAGGCACCCGGCATGACCTACCGCGTGCTCAGCATCGCCGACGGCGACCAGCAGCAGGGCTCCTTCGGCGGAGTCGCCCCCTCACAGGGCGACGGGCCGATGGGCTGGGTGCCGTACTTCAACTCCCCGGACGTCGACGCCACCGTCGCGAAGGCCACGGAGAACGGCGGATCCGTACTGATGCCGGCGACGGACGTGCCGTCCGTCGGCCGCATCGCGTTCCTCGCGGACCCGGCGGGGGCGATGTTCGCCCTGCTGAAGCCCGACCCGCAGATGTGAGCCGGTGAACGACGGGGGCGCACGGCCCCGGGGTCAGCGCCCCAGGTACTTGGGGGTGCGGCGCTCCACGAAGCTCGCGACGCCCTCGTTCGCGTCCGCGGTGGTCATGTTGATCTCCTGAGCGGTGGCCTCGGCGGCCAGTGCGGCCGCCCGGTCACCGTCCAAGGAGGCGTTGACCAGCTGCTTCGTCATGGCGATGGCCCGCGTCGGGCCCTGCGCGAGGCGCTCCGCCCACTCCCGGGCGGCGGCCTCCAGGTCCCCGGCCGCAACCACCTTGTTGACCAGACCGAGGCGTTCGGCCTCGGCGGCCGCCACCGCGTCCCCGAAGAACATCAGCTCCTTGGCCTTCTGCGGCCCGAGCAGGCGCGGCAGCAGGTACGCGCCGCCGCCGTCCGGGACCAGGCCGCGCCGGACGAACACCTCGATGAACCGGGCCGGTTCCGCCGCGATCACCAGGTCGCAGGCCAGCGCCAGATGGGCCCCGATCCCGGCGGCCGTGCCGTTCACGGCGGCGATCACCGGCTTCTCGCAGTCCAGGACGGCCGTGATGAGCCGCTGCGCCCCCAGCCGGATCATCCGGGCCACGTCCCCGGCGACCCTGTCCCCCGAGGCGGGACCGCCGCGCAGATCGGCTCCCGCACAGAACCCCTTCCCGGTCGCCGTGACGACGACGGCCCGGACGGCGGGGTCCGCGGAGGCCTCCGCGAGCAGGGCGATGATGCGCTCGCGCTGCTCCCAGGTGACGGCGTTCATGGCCTCGGGACGGTTCAGGGTGATCCACGAGACGCCGTTCTCGGTGCGGTGGAGGACCTCGTCCCCGGCGGTTGCGGTCATGGTCGGGCTCCCGTTCGTGGTGGAGTGCGGGCCCCTCGCTCGGGGCTCGGGCGGGGGCTGGGGCGGGGGCGGGGCGGGGGAGGATCCGCACTGCGGCGACCAGGTCAGCGGCAGATCGCCAGGGCGTCCAGGGCCACCGCCCCCTGCCCCCTCGGGAGGACCATCAGCGGGTTGATGTCCAGCTCCGAGAGCTCGTCGCCCAGTTCCAGCGCCATCCGCTGGACCCGCAGGATCACCTCCACCAGCGCGTCCACGTCCGCCGGCGGGGCGCCCCGTACGCCCTCCAGCAGCGGGTGGCCCCGCAGCTCGGTGAGCATCGCCCGGGCCTGGTCCTCGCCGAACGGCGGCACCCGGACCGCCGCGTCGTGCAGCACCTCCACCAGGACCCCGCCCAGCCCCACGGTCACGGTCGGGCCGAAGAGGTCGTCCTGGGTGACGCCGACGACCATCTCCACCCCCCGCTCCACCATCTGGCAGACCAGGATCCCGTCCAGCGGGACGCCCTCGTAGCGCGCGATGTCCGTCAGCTCCCGGTACGCGTCGCGGATCTGGCTCGCGGAGGTCAGGCCGATCTTCACCAGGCCCAGCTCCGTCTTGTGCGCCAGCTGCGGACCCGAGGCCTTCATCACCACCGGGTAGCCCACCAGCCCGGCCGCCCGGACGGCCGCCGCCGCGCTCGTCACCAGCTGCTCACGGGGGACCCGTATCCCGTACGCCCGCAGCAGCTGTTTCGCGGCGTGCTCGCTGAGCTGCTGGCCGGGGCGCATCAGGGCCTGCGCCTTGCGGTACGAGGGCGACGGCGTGCGCGGGGCCTCGTCGAAGGGGGAGCGGTAGGCGGCGGTGAAGCGGTGGTGGCCGAGGTAGGCCCGTACGGCGGTGATGCAGTTGCCGAAGGTACGGAACGTCGCCACCCGGGAGGAACCCAGCAGGGTGGTGCGGTAGGCCTCCTCGGTGCCGACGGGGGAGCCCCAGACCACGCAGATCAGCTTGTCCGTCTGCTCGGCGGCGTCCACCAGGTCCTGGGCGAGCTTGTCGCTCATGGGAGGGAAGGGGCCGGTGATCGGACAGATCAGCACGCCCACGGAAGGGTCGGCGAGGATCGCGTCGATGATCTTGCGGCCGCGCCAGTCGCCCACGGGGTGGCCACCGTTGTCCACGGGGTTGGCGACGTTCAGGTACTCGGGGATCCACTGGTGCAGCTCGTCCTGCTTGGCCTGCGGGAGGGCGGGCAGGCTCAGTCCCGCCTCCGTGGCCAGGTCGGAGAAGTGGGCGCCCGTACCGCCGGAGATGGAGTACACGACCACCCCGTCCGCCAGCGGTCTGCGCGCCCGGGCCAGCAGGGCGGCGGTGTCCTGGAGCTCGTCCAGCCCGTCGACCCGGATCACCCCGAACTGGCGCATCGCCGCGTCCACGACGGTGTCGGCGCCGGTCAGCTTCCCGGTGTGGGAGGCGGCCATCCGGGCGCCCGTCTCGGTGCGGCCGACCTTGACGGCGACCACCGGCACGCCGTTGCGGGCGGCCCGGTCGGCGGCCAGCAGGAAGGACCGGCCGTCCTTGAGGCCCTCCACGTAGCAGGCGATGGCCCCGACCTCGGGCTGCTCCGCGAAGTAGGAGATGAAGTCGGAGGTCTCCAGGTCCGCCTCGTTGCCCGTGGGAGCCCAGTGCGAGAGCCGGATCCCCAGCTCCTGGAGGGTGTACACCGGCCGGCCCTGGTGGCCGGACTGGGTGATCAGCGCGATCGCCGGCCCGTCGAGGTCGTCGCGGAACCTCTCGAAGGCGTTGAGGTTGGTGTTCGGGCCCAGCAGGCGCAGCCCCGAGCGCTGTACGGCGGCCGCGAGGCGGGCCTGGGCCGCGGCGCCGGCGTCCCCGGTCTCCGCGAAGCCGGAGGCGAAGGCGACGGCGAACTTCACCTTGGCCTCGGCGAGTTCCTCGATGACCGGCAGCGGATCGCCGACGAGCAGGACCGCCAGGTCCACCTGTTCGGGCAGGTCGGCCACGGAGGCGTGGCAGGGCAGCCCGAAGACGGTGGGGCGGGTCGGGTGCACGGGGTGGATCCGGGCGCCGACGCGCTCCGCCCAGCCGATGAGCTGCCGGGTGATGCCGGTGTTCGGCCTGCCCTCGGCGTCGGAGGCGCCGATGACGGCGACCGACTCCGGCCGGAAGAACCGGTCCAGGTCGGGCACATCGGCGTGCAGGGGCCGTCCGCTGATGTCCAGTGCGACCGCGTCCTCGGCGGTCGGGGCCGCCGTGGAGTGGACGGCCGCCCTGGGGGTTTCCCCGCAGGCCTCGACACGTGCGCGGAAGTCGGTGGTGAGGGTGCCGTGAGTAGATCCAAGCATCGTTCCGCCCGCTCCTGCTCGATGAACTCCATGAACCGAACTCATGAGTGCACGAAGAGAATGCACTAACTGACGCGTAGTCAGATTACTTAACTGACGCGCCGTCAGGAACAGCCCTGCGCAGGAAAGCTGGTGGAGGTGATGTGGTGAACGGTGACAGATTCCGCTACGGCCGGTCCAGGGGGGATTCGGCCGAGCCCGCGCACGGGGGTGATCAGCGCGGGATGTCAGGGAATCCCGGGGGGAGCGGGGGCGGCCCGGAGAGGTCCTCCGACGGCACGGGAGGCATGGGTGGCAGGGGCGGCATGGGCGGCATGGGCGGCATGGGCGGCGGGGAGGGCAGGGGCGGCATGGGCGGCGGGGAGGGCATGGGGGGCGCGGACGGCATGTCCGGCAGGGAGGGGAATCCCGTCGGCGGGGGCGGCAGTTCGGTGGGCCAGCCGCCGGAGGGCGCGGCCGGGCGCCCCGGAGCCTCCGGGGCGGCGGGGGCCGCGGGCGGCCTCGGGATCCTGTCGCCGATCTCGGTCATGCCCGTGACCGCGACGAAGAAGACGCAGGCCGCCACGGTGCCCAGCAGGGTGAAGAAGCCGAGGCAGCCGATGGCGAGCGCCGCCTTCGTCCGCTCCGTCCGGTCGCCCGGAGCCAGGGCGGTCGCCCGGTCGGGCCGCCCCTGCGGGTACCGCACGGTGACGGTCTCCCCCTCGAAGACGGTCGCCTGCCCGGCCTCCTCGAAGCGCCTCACCCGCCCGTCGAGGTCGGTGAACTCGTAGACGTGGGTCAGGCTCCGGTGGGTCGAGCGGTGGCCGTGACCGCTGCGGCGGGTGACCGTCGTCAGGTAACTCCGCAGGCAGCGGCCCTGGACCGCGATCCCGCTGCTCCACGCCGCCCGGAGCCGGCGCTGCCGGACCACGACCACGGCGATGCCCACGACGCCGCCGAGCGCCACCAGTGCGGGGAGGGCGGTGAACAAGATCTGGAACATGAATCACCCGTCGAACGTGTGGAAACGCCATTCAACAGGTAGAGCGTCACAGCGGCGTCCGGGTTCCCGGCCGGCCGCGGGACGTCGACCCCGGCCGACGGTCCGGCACGGCAGGGCCGGGAACCTAGCCGCAGCGGCGGCCCTTGCGGGCCACGGCCTTGGCGATCTTCTCGGCGTCCAGCGCCATCTCGCGGAACATGCCGCTGATGGGGTTGGTGAAACCGGTGAAGTACAGGTCGGGGGCCTGCGCGGGGGTGCGGGCGCCGTGTACGAGGGGGCGGCCGCGGTCGTCCAGTACGCCGAGGTGGCCGACCAGGCCCTCCAGGGCGCGCCGGTAGCCGGTCGCCGCGATCACCGCGTCCGGCGCGATCCGCGAGCCGTCGGCCAGCACCACCTCGGCGCCCTCGAAGGAGGCGACGGCGGCGACCGGTTCGACCCGCCCGCCGCGGACCGCGTCGATCAGGCCGACGTCCTGGACCGGGATCGCGCCCTGCCCGACCCTGCTGTACAGGCCGGTGGAGGGGCGCGGAAGGCCGTACGCCGACAGGTCCGGGACGGAGGCCTTCGCGACGAGCGCGCAGAGCCGGTCCACGAGCCGTACGGGCAGCCGCCGCACCAGGATCCCGGAGCGCTGGGCGGGCCAGCCGGCGGTGGAACGGCGCACGATGTGCGGGGCGGTGCGCACGGCGAGCCGCACCCGCGCCGCCCCGCCCTCGGCGAGGTCGACGGCTATCTCCGCCCCGGTGTTGCCGACGCCGACGACCAGCATGTCCCGGCCCTCGTACGGCTCGGGGCCGCGGTAGCCGGCGGCGTGCAGCAGCTCCCCGCCGAACGCCTCCCGGCCGGGCCAGTCGGGAAGCGCGGGGGTGTGGTTGAACCCGGTGGCCACGACCACCGCCCCGGCGGCCAGCTCCCGGCCGCCGCTGGCGTGCAGGGTCCAGCCGGAGTCGTCGGCGGCGCGCTCGACCCGGGTCACCTCGACACCGGTGACCAGCTCCAGCTCGTGGAACTCGGCGTACTTCTCCAGGTACCGCACCACGTTCTCGCGGGCCACCCACCGCCCGAAGCGACGCGGCATGGCGAGGCCGGGCAGGGCGGATAGGCGGCGCGTGGTGTGGAGGCGGAGCCGGTCGTAGTGGCTGCGCCAGGAGGCGCCGACGGCGTCGGACTTCTCGACGACCACGGCACGGACCCCGCGGGCGCGCAGCGCGGCGGCGACGGCGAGGCCGCCGGGGCCGGCGCCGATCACGTAGACGGGGCGGGGCTGGGTGGTCATGTCGGGCGCGGGGGCTGCGGGCATGAGGAGTGATCGTATCGACACACAGAGTTGATGGGTCTCGGACAAGGAGGGAATCGATTGCGGATCGATCACGGACCGCGGGCCGGGGCGCGGGCCGGGGTGCGGCGGAGCTCTTGCGCGATCGGCCCCGATCCGCTCAACTGACGTACCGTCAGATCGCGAGTGGGGTGGAGGACGCCGATGCAGACCATCTGGCTCAGCGGGGCCGAATGGACAGCCGTGCTCCGGATAGGCCTCGGCCTGTGGTGGCTGGAGAGCTGGCGGCACAAGGACAAGAAGGGCTGGTTCGAACGCGGCACCGGCATCGCCTGGGCCGCCGACGTCGCGGGCAAGCACCGGTGGGGCTTCGTGCGGGGCGGCTTCGACAAGGTCGTCCGGCCCCGGCCGAGGCTGATGGCGTACGTGGTGGTGTACGCGGAGCTCGCGCTGGGACTCGGCCTGGTCCTGGGCCTGCTCACGCCGGTCGCGCTGGTGGGCGGGCTGCTGCTGAACCTGCTCTACCTGGTGCTGATGATCCACGACTGGGCCGAGCAGGGGCAGAACGCGATGATGGCGCTCATCTCGGCCGTCGCGCTGTTCGCGATGGGCTGGCAGGTCTGGTCACTCGACGCGGCGATGGGACTCTTCCTGTGAACACGGCCCGGTACGACCTGCCCGAGGTGGACGAGTTCACCCGCCCGTACTGGGAGGCGGCGGCGGAGGGACGGCTGCTGGTCCGCCGCTGCGGGGAATGCGGGCGGGCGCACCACTACCCGCGGGAGTTCTGCCCGTACTGCTGGGCGGGGGAGGACCGGGTCACCTGGGAGCAGGCCGGTGGGCTGGCCGCCCTGTACACGTGGTCGGTGATCCACCGGAACGACCTGCCGCCGTTCGGGGAGCGGGTGCCGTATGTGGCGGCGGTGGTGGATCTCGCGGAGGGGCCGCGGATGATGACGGAGGTGGTCGACTGCGAGCCGGGCGCCCTGCGGGTCGGGATGGCGCTGGCGGTCGCCTTCCGCGAGGCGGAGGGGGTCTGGATCCCGCTCTTCGCCCCGGCCGGTGCCCTGGCCGGGCGTTGACGGGGGCCCTGGCCGGGCCGGTGCCCTGGCCGGGCCGGTGCCCTGGCCGGGCGGGGGTGGGGTTCGGGTTGCCCCCCTGCGGGGCGGGATCAGGTTTGCAGCTCGGCTGCCGTTGCCCTGGCCGGGCGATTGAGTTGGTCGCCTGCGGCGCCGTTGCTTCCGGCCCCGGGCTGCGCCCGGGCGCCTCAAGCGCCGGCGGGGCTGGGTTTGGCTGCGGCCTGGGCGGGGTGCCGGGGACGCCGCCGGGGTGGGGTGTGGTCCGGGGCGGGCATGATTTATGGCGCCCGAACCGAGCCCCCAGTTGCCGGGCGGTACAGGGCGCCAACAAATCACGTTTTAGCCCCGGACAACACCCCACCCCGACACCGCCCCCGGCCACGAAGC
>NZ_JBVHTP010000013.1:231323-262802 GCF_055565795.1 Streptomyces sp. NPDC028314 | reverse complement strand
TCCTCCGTCGTCTCGCCGAAGTTCCAGCCGGCCCGGAAGGCGGCCACGTTCGCCTCGGCGATCTCCGGCTTCTTCGCGAACTTCTGCCGAAGGAACGCCTCGGTCCCCTCGGTCGGCCGGTGGTACATCCACGACAGCAGGCCCAGCGCGAACATGTTCTTGCTGCGCTCGGCCTCCTTGCGGGACAGGCCGAAGTCCTTCAGTGCCTCCACCGTCAGCGTCGTCAACGGCACCGGGTGGATGTTGTACGCCGAAAGGGAACCGTCTTCCAGCGGGGAGGTCTGGTAGCCGACCTTGGCCATCGGGCGCTTGGTGAACTCATCGGTATTGATGATGATCTCCGCGCCGCGCGGAACATCCGCGATATTCGCCTTCAGCGCCGCCGGATTCATCGCCACCAGCACATTCGGCGCGTCGCCCGGCGTCAGGATGTCGTGGTCCGCGAAATGCAGCTGGAAGGACGACACTCCCGGGAGGGTTCCGGCAGGGGCGCGGATCTCGGCGGGGAAGTTCGGCAGGGTCGAGAGGTCGTTTCCGAAGGACGCGGTTTCCGAGGTGAAGCGGTCACCGGTGAGCTGCATTCCGTCACCCGAGTCACCCGCGAAGCGGATGATCACACGGTCGAGACGGCGGACCTCTTTGCCGCTCCCACCGGGCCGCGTCGGCGTGCGCTGCTCGCCGACCACAGTCCCCCCGGCCCCGTCGGCCTGCTCGGCTGGGCTACTGACCTGGCTGGTCACTGAACTGGACCTCCTTCGAGGCGTGGGCGCTCACTCCCAAGGCCAACCCTACGTCCGTGAGGTTTTTCGTCCCTGGGTCGCCCGTATTCTGGACCGCCTTTTGAGACGGTCTGTCCGACAGACGTCGTGCAGTACGCGAAATATTCCAAACCTCCGGGCGATGGTGCCGGAGCCCGGCGGGTGCGTTTCGGCACCGGCACCACCACGCCATACCTGACAGAGTGTCAGTTGATCAAGACCTTAGATAGGTGAGAACCGCCAGAACGCGCCGGTGATCCCCATCACTCGGGGACAGTCCGAGCTTCATGAAGATATTGCTGACGTGTTTCTCCACCGCACCGTCGCTCACCACGAGCTGCTTCGCCACCGCGGAATTCGTCCGTCCCTCGGCCATCAGGCCCAGCACCTCACGCTCGCGCGGGGTCAGATTCGCCAGTACGTCCTGCTTGCGGCTGCGGCCCAGCAGCTGGGCGACCACCTCGGGGTCCAGGGCCGTACCGCCCCGGGCCACCCGCACCACCGCGTCCAGGAACTCCCGGACCTCGGCCACCCGGTCCTTCAGCAGATACCCCACCCCGGTGCTGGAACCGGCCAGCAGTTCGGTGGCGTACTGCTCCTCCACGTACTGCGACAGCACCAGCACCCCGATCCCGGGGTGCTCACGGCGCAGTCGTACGGCGGCCCGTACCCCCTCGTCGGTGTGCGTCGGCGGCATCCGCACGTCGGCCACCACCACGTCCGGCAGCGCGTCCTCGGCCGCCAGCTCCGCCACGGTCTTGATCAGGGCTTCCGCGTCCCCGACGCCGGCGACGACGTCATGCCCCCGGTCGGTCAGCAACCGGGTCAGGCCCTCACGCAGCAGCACTGAATCCTCGGCGATGACCACCCGCACCCTGTCTTCCACTTCTCAGCAGCTCCCGCGTCCACTCGTCACCGGCATACCTGGCAGACCCAAGCATCCCAGCCCGTCGGCCCGGTCAAGGCGGATCCGGGCCAACTGGCCGCCGGACCACGAAAGAAGGGCCCCCGCCCACCCGGACGGGGGTCCCGCATCCAGCGCCGTGGTTCCGGGGTCAGCCCCGGCTGCGGACCCGTTCCGGCTCGCGGTCGCGCCACGGCAGCTCGGCGGTGACGGTCGTGCCGCCGCCCTGCGGGGAGTCCACGACGAACACCCCGTCCACCGCGTCCAGCCGCTCCGACAGGCCCGCCAGTCCCGACCCGGCCAGGGCATCGGCGCCGCCCCGCCCGTCGTCCGCGACCTGGAGCAGCAGCCGCTCGCCGGACTTCCACACGTCGACGCTCGCGCCACCGGCCCGGGCGTGCTTGCTGACGTTCTGCAGCAGCTCCGACACCACGAAGTACGCGATCCCCTCGATCGCCGCCGCCGGCCGGCCCGGGAGGTCCACCGCCACCCGTACCGGCACCGCGCACCGCGAGGCCACCGAGGACAGCGCCGCGTCCAGCCCGCGATCGGTCAGTACGGCCGGGTGGATCCCGCGGGCCAGGTCACGCAGCTCCTGAAGGGCGATCTTCACCTCTCCGTGAGCCTCGTCCACCATCCGCGCGGCGGTCCGCGGGTCCTCGGCCAGCTTCTCCTTCGCCAGGCCCAGGTCCATGGCCAGCGCCACCAGCCGGGCCTGCGCCCCGTCGTGCAGGTCCCGCTCGATGCGCCGCAGGTCGGCGGCCGAGGTGTCGACGACCACCGTCCGGTCGGACTCCAGCTCCGTGACCCGGGTCGCGAGCCGGGAGGGCCCGAGCAGGGCGCCGACCAGCACCTGGTCGACGGTGGTCAGGGCGCGGAGCACCCAGGGGGTGGCCAGGGTGAAGGCGAGACCGAGGAGGCAGGTGGCGGCGATGGCCAGGGGCGAGTCCAGGTAGAAGGAGTAGTCGTCGTTCTGGAAGAGCTGGAGTCCGGGCTGGTGAGTGAAGGCGGGGAAGACCCAGAACCAGAGCGGGTAGAGCAGGAACCCCCACCCGTACGTCCAGAACACCAGCGCCACGCAGAAGGCGAACACCGCCCACGGGAAGTGGATCAGCGAGTACAGCACGTGCCGCCAGGCGCTGCCGCTCTTGAGCAGCGCCCCCACGGCCGCCAGCGCCCCGCTCTTGCGCGCCCGGACCGGCGCCGGGTCGGCGACCTTCCCCCGGAGCAGTCCGCGCACCCGGGCCCGCTCCAGCCGGCCGAAGCCCAGGCACATCGCGAGCACCCCGGCCAGCACCGGAACCCCGAGGAAGGTGACGAGCAGCCCCGCGCCGAGGCTCACGCCGGTGACGGCGAGGCAGAAGTACAGCGTGCTGAGCGGGAACCCGATCATCACGTACCCGAACTCCCGCCAGGTCCGCGCCTCCACGGGAGCCCGCAACACCCTGCCGATCGCCGTGCCCGTGTCCTCGCGCATGATCCCGACCCGCCCTTCCCCGTCATCCCGTTACCCCTCAACCCTGCCGCCCGCCCCGACCCGAGGCCATGCGGCGGGTCGGCATGTCCGAAGGGGGGATAACCCCACCAAGCCGCTGCCGCGCGGGGTGCGCGCAGAAGGCCCCGCAGCGTGCTGGGGCCCCAAGGCCCCGCCGAGCGAGCCGTCGCCCGCCCGTGCTGGAGGCCCCGTACACGCGAGCGGGACCCCCGCCCACCCGGACGGGGGTCCCGCATCCAGCGCCCGGCTCCCGGGGTCAGCCCCGGCTGCTGCGGACCCGCTCCGGCTCGCGGTCGCGCCACGGCAGCTCGGCGGTGACGGTCGTGCCCCCGCCCTGCGGGGAGTCCACGACGAACACCCCGTCCACCGCGTCCAGCCGCTCCGACAGCCCCGCCAGCCCCGACCCGGCCAGCGCATCGGCGCCGCCCCGGCCGTCGTCCGACACCCGGAGCAGCAGCCGGCGCCCCGTCCGCCACACCTCCACGCTCGCACCGCGCGCCCCCGCGTGCTTGCTGACGTTCTGCAGCAGCTCCGACACCACGAAGTACGCGATCCCCTCGATCGCCGCCGCCGGCCGGGCCGGCAGCTCCACGTGCACCTTCACCGGCACCACGCACCGCGAGGCCACCGACGACAGCGCCGCGTCCAGCCCCCGGTCCGTCAGCACCGCCGGATGGATGCCCCGCGCCAGGTCCCGCAGCTCCTGGAGGGCCAGCTTCACTTCGCCGTGCGCCTCGTCCACCATCGCCGCCGCCCCCTCCGGGTCCTCCAGCAGCTTCTCCTTGGCCAGGCCCAGCCCCATCGCCAGCGCCACCAGCCGGGCCTGCGCCCCGTCGTGCAGGTCCCGCTCGATGCGCCGCAGGTCGGCGGCCGAGGTGTCGACGACCACCGTCCGGTCGGACTCCAGCTCGGCGATCCGCCGCTCCAGGTCGTCGGACGGCGACAGCAGGCCCCGTACCATCGCCCGGTCCACGTTCGCGAGCCCGCGAGACACCCACGGCAGTACCGGCCACAGCACGAACAGCCCGGTCAACGCGACGGTGAAGGTGAGTACCCCCCACGGCAGCCGGACCAGTGCGTACAGCACGGTCCGCCAGGCCACCGGGTCCTTGATGCTCGCCCAGAGCCAGGGGAAGAACCCGCCGGACCGCACCGGACCGGGGAGCGGGGTCGGCTCGTCCACCCGGACGTCCAGCAGCGCCCGGGCCCGTGCCCGCTCCAGCTTTCCCAGCTGGCGCGAGCCCAGCAGCCCGCAGGCGAGCAGAGGCAGTCCGATCGCGGTCACGGACAGACCACCCGCCGTCGCAACCATGACAACCGTGTAAACAAAACCGATCAGTGCCGCCGGCAGATTGCTCAGCAGGTGCGCGATCTCCTTCCACGTAGACGCGCTCAAGGCGGCGCGGATGGGTGGAAGGAGGTCATCCTGAGAAGTGCGGGTGCTCGCGGTCATGCCGCACAGCCTGCCAATTCCGCCCCGGCGATGCCATGGGGTGGCCAGGCGGCCGTGAACGGGGGATAACCCCACCCCGTGTGAACCAGGCCCTAGACTCCCGTGCGTACCAGATCATCCAGATCGTCGACAGTGGCCGAGGAGCGAGGAACGGACGTGCCCGACCCAACGGTATCGACCGCAACCATGCTCGCGGCGGACTACTTCCGAAGCTATTCGGTCGTCGGCCTGCTCGCCGTCCTCGGCGTGCTCTTCGTCGCCGTCGCCTTCGGCGCCGGCAGGCTGCTGCGGCCCGTGGTCCCCACCCCCGAAAAGCTGCTGACGTACGAGTGCGGCGTGGACCCCGTGGGCGAGGGCTGGGCGCACACCCAGGTCCGCTACTACGTCTACGCGTTCCTCTACGTCATCTTCGCCGTCGACTCGATCTTCCTCTTTCCGTGGGCGACCGTTTTCGCCGCCGCCGGCTACGGAGCCACGACCCTGGTGGAGATGTTCATCTTCCTGGGCTTCCTGGCCGTCGGCCTGCTCTATGCGTACAAGAAGGGCGTCCTCGAATGGACGTGACACCTGCTGGGACACCGGCCGAGCCGCAGCTGCTTCCCGAACCGAAGCGGCTGGGAGTGCTCTCCCGACTGGCTCCCGAACCCATGAAGGTGGTCCTGAACTGGGGCCGCCGCTACAGCCTGTGGGTCTTCAACTTCGGGCTGGCCTGCTGCGCGATCGAGTTCATCGCCGCGTCCATGGCGCGCCACGACTTCATCCGGCTCGGCGTCATCCCCTTCGCGCCCGGGCCCCGACAGGCCGACCTGATGATCGTATCGGGCACGGTCACGGACAAGATGGCCCCCGCCGTGAAGCGGCTCTACGAGCAGATGCCGGAGCCGAAGTACGTCATCTCCTTCGGCGCCTGCTCCAACTGCGGCGGCCCCTACTGGGACTCGTACTCGGTCACCAAGGGCGTCGACCAGATCATCCCGGTGGACGTCTACGTGCCCGGCTGCCCGCCGCGCCCGGAAGCGCTGCTCCAGGGAATCCTCAAGCTCCAGGAAAAGATCGCTCGAGAGTCCCTCGCGGAGCGCTACGCGACGCCGTCCGTCGCGCAGCTCACCAGCGGCCTGGTCGCGCCCCCGGCCGCCCCCTCCTCCACGGGGGCCGGCGCATGAACCTCTACGACTCCCTGCCCGACGCGGCGCCGACCGTCTTCGGCACCGAAGCCGTCGGCTCGTACGCGTACGAGGTCCTCACCGTCGACGTGCCCGTCGGCTCCTGGATCTCCTCGCTGGAGATCGCCCGCGACAAGCTGGGCTGCACCTACTTCGACTGGCTGAGCGCGGTCGACGAGCCGGGCACCGGCTTCCGGATCTGCGCGCACGTCGTCTCGCTGGAGAACCACCGCGTACGCCGCCTCCTGCTGCGTACGACGGTTCCGCACGCGGCGCCCTCCCTGCCCTCCGCCGTGGCCGTCTACGCGGGGGCGGAGTGGCACGAGCGCGAGACCTTCGAGATGTTCGGCGTGACCTTCACCGACCACCCGAACCTCGTCCCCCTGCTGCTCCCCGAGAACTTCGAGGGCCACCCGCTGCGCAAGGACTTCGTGCTCGCGGCCCGGGTCGCGAAGGCCTGGCCGGGCGCCAAGGAGCCGGGCGAGGCCCACGACCCCGACGCGCCGAAGCGTCGGCAGATGCTGCCGCCGGGCGTACCGGACCCCAACGACTGGGGCCCGCTCAAGGGCCAGCTCCCCCCGGCTCCCGCCCGCCCCGCCCGCACGCCGCGCGCGGCCGGAGCGGCGGCCGCGGGCCGCGAGGGCGCCCCGGCCCGTACGCCCCGCGAGGGCGCCCCGGCGCGTACGCCCCGCGAGGGCGCCCCCGTCCGGCGTACCCGGTCGGTGGCCGAAGGCTCCGCGAGCCAGGCGGCCCCGGCGGCGCCGGGGGAGGCGGAGGCTCCGGTGCGGCCGGTGCGGCGTACCCGCTCGGTGGCGGACGGCTCCGCGAGTCAGGCGGCTCCGGCGGCCGAGGGAGCGCAGGCCCCGGCGGACGCTCAGGCCCCGGCGGCCCCGGCGGCCCCGGCGGCCCCGGTGGCCCCGGCCGCTCCGGCGGACGCCCAGGCGCCCGCGGCTCCCGCCAAGCCGCCGGTCCGGCGGAGCGCCGACGCGCCCTGGCACGATCCGAAGCCCGCCTTCGACGAGCCGGCCCCGGCCGCGCCCGCCGCGGAACCGGCCACCGGTGAGCCGGACGACGGCTCCGCGCCGGACAAGGGCGCCAAACCGGCCGAGGCCCCTGAAAAGGCCCCGGACAAGACCCCCGGCGCGACCCCCGACAAGACCCCCGACCCCACCCCCGACAACGGAGGCGACGCGTGAACGACGTCCTCGACGTCGCCCTGCGGCTGATCGTCGTCTTCGCCGTCTTCCTCGTGCTCCCGCTCGTCGTCGGGCAGACCGAGCACAAGGTGATGGCCCACATGCAGGGCCGCCTCGGCCCCATGTACGCGGGCGGCTTCCACGGCTGGGCCCAGCTCGTCGCCGACGGCGTGAAGTTCGCGCAGAAGGAGGACATCGTCCCGGCCAACGCCGACCGGCGGATCTTCCAGCTCGCCCCCGCCGTCGCGCTGCTCCCCTATCTCCTGGTGCTGCTCGTCATCCCCATCGGTCCCCACGAGGGGGCCGTCGGCCAGGTCATCGACGCCGGTCTCTTCTTCGCCCTTGCCGTCATGGGCGTCGGCGTACTCGGCAGCCTGATGGCCGGCTGGGCGTCCGCCAACAAGTTCTCCCTGCTCGGCGGCCTGCGTACGGCCGCCCAGCTGCTGGCGTACGAGCTCCCCATGCTGCTCGCGGCCGCCTCGGTCGCCATGGCCGCCGGGACCGTGTCCCTTCCCGGCATCGTCGGGGCCTTCCAGTGGTGGTGGCTGCCCTGGCAGATCATCGGCGCGCTCGTCTTCTTCACCGCGGGCCTCGCCGAACTCCAGCGGCCGCCCTTCGACATGCCCGTCGCCGACTCCGAGATCATCTTCGGCGCCTACACCGAGTACACGGGCCTGCGCTTCGCGCTGTTCCTGCTCGCCGAGTACGCGGGCATCGTCGTCCTCTGCGCCCTGACCACCGTCCTGTTCCTCGGCGGCTGGCACGGGCCGATCGCCGACGGCTGGGTCTGGACCCTGCTCAAGGTCGCCGTCCTCGCCTTCGTGGTGATCTGGCTCCGCGTGAGCTACCCACGGCTGCGCGAGGACCAGCTGCAGAAGCTGGCCTGGACCGTACTCATTCCGCTCGCGCTCGCCCAGATCGCGCTCACCGGCATCGTGAAGGTGGCGATCAACTGATGCCCATCCCCGGATCCGGCCTGGCCAAGGGCCTCGCCGTCACCCTGCGCACGA
Source organism: Streptomyces sp. NPDC028314 (assembly GCF_055565795.1). Lineage (NCBI taxonomy): Bacteria > Bacillati > Actinomycetota > Actinomycetes > Kitasatosporales > Streptomycetaceae > Streptomyces > Streptomyces sp. NPDC028314. Next base: position 254,823 of record NZ_JBVHTP010000013.1, on the reverse strand, counting down.
TGACGAAGCGCTCGCACACCGCCCAGTACCCCGACGTGCAGCCCGAGCTGCCGCCCCGCTCGCGCGGGGTCATCGGCCTGTTCGAGGAGAACTGCACGGTCTGCATGCTGTGCGCGCGCGAGTGCCCCGACTGGTGCATCTACATCGACTCCCACAAGGAGACGGTGCCGGCCGCCGCGCCGGGCGGCCGCGAGCGCAGTCGCAACGTCCTCGACCGCTTCGCCATCGACTTCTCCCTCTGCATGTACTGCGGCATCTGCATCGAGGTGTGCCCCTTCGACGCCCTCTTCTGGTCGCCGGAGTTCGAGTACGCGGAGACCGACATCCTGGAACTCACCCACGAGCGCGACAAGCTCCGCGAGTGGATGTGGACCGTGCCGGCCCCGCCCGCCCTGGACCCGGCCGCCGAGGAGCCCAAGGAGATCGCCGCAGCCCGCAAGGCGGTGGAGAAGGCCGAAGCCGCCGCTGCCGCGGCAGCCGCGGCGGCAGCCGCCGAGACCGAGACGCCCACCGATCCGGAGGCAGACGCGTGAGCCCCGCCGCCACCCTGGCCGTCACCGCGGGCCCCGGCTTCCTCTCCCCGACCGGCGTCGAGATCGCCTTCGTGCTCGTCGGCCTCGCCACCCTCGGGGCGGCGCTCGTCACCGTCACCACCAAGCAGCTCGTGCACGCCGCCCTCTGGCTGGTCGTCGCGCTCGGCGGGATCGCCGTCGAGTACCTGCTGCTGACCGCGGAGTTCATCGCCTGGGTCCAGGTGCTGATCTACCTCGGTTCCGTGGTCGTCCTCCTCCTCTTCGGGCTGATGCTCACCAAGGCCCCCATCGGCCGCTCCCCGGACGCGGACTCGGGCAACCGCCCGGTCGCGCTCGGCGTCGCCCTCGTCGCGGCCGGCGCGCTCGTCTGGGTCGTGGTCGACGCCTTCCGCACCACCTGGATCGACCTCGACGGTCCCGTCCAGGGCTCCACCGGGGTCTCCGGCGAGATCCTCTTCCGGCACTGGGTGCTGCCCTTCGAGGCCCTGTCCGTACTCCTCCTCGCGGCCCTGATCGGCGCCATCGTGCTGTCCCGCAGGAACGACACCGCCGGGGACACCGCCGTCGGGGACACTGCCGCCGGGGACACCGGCACCGCAGCCGGCACCGCCCCCGCCGGTTCCGACGACAAGAAGGGGCAGCGCTGATGCATCTCGCCTACCCGGCCGTGCTCGCGGCGCTCCTCTTCTGCGTCGGCCTGTACGGGGTGCTCGCCCGCCGCAACGCCATCCTGGTCCTGATGTCCGTCGAGCTCATGCTCAACGCCGTCAACCTCAACCTGGTGGCCTTCGACGTCTGGCTGCGCGACACCCTGCACGCCGGCCAGGCCCTCACCCTCTTCACCATCGCCATCGCCGCCGCCGAGATCGGCATCGGTCTCGCGATCGTGCTGATGGTGTACCGCAACCGGGGCACCTCGGACGTCGACAGGCTGCGCGACACCGCCGAGGGCCACGAGCCCGCCCCGGCACACCAGAGCAACCAGAGCAACCCGAGCAACCAGAGCGAGGTCACCGCGTGAGCACCACGACCCTCGCGGTCCTCGTCCCGATCCTGCCCTTCCTGGGCGCGGTGGCGGGACTGCTGTCCGGCCGCAGTGCCCCCGGCTTCGTGCGGCCGCTCGCCATCCTGCCGACGCTGGGCGCCGCCGTGCTGGCCGTGCTCGTCGCCGTCCGGCAGGGCGGCGGCAAGGCGATCGACACCGCGACCGAGCTGACCCCGACCGGCTCGGTGCCGATCGAGCTCTCCCTGTACCTGGACGGCTTCGCGGCCCTGGTCGCCGTCCTCGTCGGAGTCGTCGCCACCTGCGTGCAGCTCTACTCGACGGCATACCTGCGCGAGGACCCGCGCTACCCGTCGTACGCCGCTCTGGTCTCACTGTTCACCTCCGCCATGCTGCTCGTCGTCTACTCCGGCGACCTGATGGTGCTGCTGGTCGGCTGGGAGGTCATGGGCATCTGCTCGTACTTCCTGGTCGGCCACTACTGGGAGACCGAAGCGGCCCGCTCCGCCTCCCTGAAGGCCTTCCTCGTCACCAAGCTCGGTGACGTCCCCTTCCTCATCGGCCTGTTCGCGCTCGCCGCCGACGCCGGCTCCTTCCGGATCACCAAGATCCTCGGGGCCGTCGCCGCGGGCGGACTCGACCACCCGACGCTGATCGCGCTGCTGCTGCTCGCCGGAGTCGCGGGCAAGTCCGCGCAGTTCCCGCTGCACACCTGGCTCCCGGACGCCATGGCGGGCCCCACCCCGGTCTCCGCACTGATCCACGCCGCGACGATGGTCGCCGCCGGTGTCTACTTCATCGCCCGTCTCCTGCCCGTCTTCGCGGCCTCCCGCGCCGCGCTGGTGGTCATGGCCGTCATGGCGGCCGTCACGATGGTCGGCTCGGGCCTCGCCGCCCTGGCCCAGGACGACATCAAGCGCGTGCTCGCCTACTCCACGGTCGGCCAGCTCGGCTACATGACCGGGGCCCTGGCCGTCGGCGACCGCGGGGCCGCCGTCTTCCACCTCCTGTCCCACGGCGCCTTCAAGGCGCTGCTCTTCCTCGGCGCGGGCGTCATCATCCACGCCGCCGGGACGAACTCCCTGGCCGCCATGTCCCGGATGGACGGCCTGGTCAAGCGCATCCCCGACGCCTTCTGGACGATGACGATCGCGCTCCTCGCGCTCGCCGCCATCCCGCCCTTCGCGGGCTTCTTCTCCAAGGAGGCGATCCTCGTCGCCGCCGAGCACACCGCCGGCGGCCACTCGGAGTTCGCCCCCAGCGCCGCCGGCTGGCTGGTGCTCGTCGCCGGGGTGCTGACCGCCCTGCTCACCGCCGCGTACGCCACCCGGCTGTGGCTGATGGCCTTCCGCGGACGCGGGGCCGCCGCCCCCGACCACGGTAAGGAGCCCGTCGCCATGACCGGCGTGCTGTGGCTGCTGGCGATCCCGTCGGTCGGCTTCGGCCTGGCCGCCGGTCCCCTCGCGGACTGGTTCGACGGCCGGGAACTCACCCCGTCGGTGACCACCACCATCCTCGGCACCGGCGCCGCGCTCATCGGCGTCCTGCTGACCTACGGCCTCTGGCAGCGCGCCACCGCCAAGGCCGCCGCCGGCTCGTACGAAGCGGCCGTACCCGCGTCGGTCGCCGCCGCGGAGTCCGCCGCCGAGACCCCCGAGGTCGCCGAGGTCACCCAGGACCACCCCACCGTCCCGGTGGGCCCCGCCCCCGACCCCGGCAAGGCGTTCCTCGGACCGCTGCACCGCCACGCCGCCGACGGCTTCCACCTCGACGCCCTCTACGACCGGCTGTTCGTCCGCCCGGTCCGGTCCGCCGCCGGACTGGTCCGCTTCCTCGACCGCGAGGTCGTGGACACGTACGTCCGCGGTGCGGGCACCGGACCCCGGCTGCTCGGCAGCCTCGTCCGCCGTGCCCAGACCGGCAACGTGCAGAGCTACCTGAGCGCCCTGCTCGCCGGCGCCGTGGTCCTGGCGATCGCCACCGCCGTCCTCGCCAACGTCAACGCCGGATCGTGAGCCGTGAGTCAGCCGTGATTGATATCAGCCCGTCCGTGATGCAGTTCCTTCTGGCGTTCGTCGTGGCCGCACCGCTCCTCGGCGCCGTCGCGGCCCTCCTGCCCGCCCCGCCCGGGCTCAAGGGCAAGAGCCCCGAACAGGCCGTGCTGCGCCACGGCGTGACCGTGACCGGCGTGATCCTCGCCGCGGCGATCGCCCTCACCCTGGGCTTCGACCACGACGCCCCGTCCCGCTTCCAGGCGACGACGGACATCAGCTGGATCCAGGCGCTGAACATCCGGATCCACCTCGGCATCGACGGCATCTCGCTCCCCCTCCTCCTGATGACCGCGCTGCTCTTCTTCCTCTGCGCGATCTACAGCTACTACAAGCTTCCCGAGGGCCCCTCCCCGAGGGCCTTCGTCGCACTGCTGCTCGTCCTGGAGTCCGGCACGCTCGCGACCTTCGCCGTCCTCGACCTGCTGCTGTTCTTCCTCGCCTTCGAGATGGTCCTCATCCCGATGTACTTCCTCATCGCCCGCTGGGGCGGTGCTCAGCGGCAGGCCGCCGCCTGGAAGTTCATCCTCTACACCCTCCTCGGGTCCGTGGTCATGCTGCTCGGACTGCTGCTGATCGGACTGAACAGCGGCACTTTCGACATGGTGGCACTCGCCTCTGACAACGGGCGCGAACTGTCCCACACCACCCAGATCCTGGCCGTCCTCGCCATCGGCATCGGCCTCGCCGTGAAGACCCCGATGTGGCCGCTGCACAGCTGGCTGCCGGACGCCCACACCGCCGCCCCCACCGTCGGATCGGTGCTGCTCGCGGGCGTGATGCTGAAGATGGGCACGTACGGCTTCGTCCGCATCCTGCTGCCGGTCACCCCCGACGGCATGACGACCTTCGCCCCGTACCTGGGAGCGTTCGCCGCCGTGGGCATCGTCTACGGGTCCCTCGCCTGCCTCTCGCTGGCCCGCAAGGGCAACAAGGGCGACCTCAAGCGCCTCATCGCGTACTCCTCCGTCGGCCACATGGGCTTCGTGCTCCTGGGCATCGCGTCCATGACCCCCACCGGCGTCAACGGCGCGCTCTTCGCGAACATCGCCCACGGGCTGATCACCGGCCTCCTCTTCTTCCTGGTCGGCGCCCTCAAGGACCGCTACGGCACCGCCGACCTCGACACCCTCGCCGGGGCCACCGGCGCCGCCCTCTACGGCCGCGCCCCGCGCCTCGGCGCGCTCCTCGCCTTCGCCGCCGTCGCCTCCCTCGGGCTGCCCGGCCTGGCCGGGTTCTGGGGCGAGATGCTGGCCCTGTTCGGTGCGTTCGACCCGGCCGAGGCCCTGTCCCGGCCGGCCTTCCTCACCTACATGGCCTTCGGTGCGTTCGGCACCCTGCTCACCGCCGCCTATCTTCTGATCGTCGTACGGCGGGTGTGCATGGGCGACCCGCAGGCCGTGGCCGCCACGAGCCCCGCTCCGGTGGCCCTCGCGGACGTCCAGCGCTACGAGTTCGCCGCCTGGACCCCGCTCGTCGCCCTCACCGTCCTCGCAGGCCTGTGGCCCGCGGTCCTCCTCGGCCTCACCGACCCGGCCGTCCAGAAGCTCCTCGCAGGAGGCAACTCATGACGGCCCTGTCCGCCGCGGGCGCGCAGACCCCGAGCCTGGTCCAGTCCGTCGACTGGCTCGCGATCGCGCCCGTCGTCATCCCCGCCGCCGTCGCCCTGGCCGTACTGGTCGCGGATCTGTTCGTACCTCACCAGCGCAAGCCGCTGCTGGGCTGGATCTCCGTGGCCGGGCTGGCCGCCGCGACCCTCACCCTGCTGCCGCTGCGCGCCGGTGACCGCAGCACCTTCTGCCTGACCGGCGACCCCGGAGCGTGCAGCTACACCGCCGACCACTTCGCGCTGGTCGTGCAGTTCCTGGTCCTGGCCGGAGCCCTGGTGACCGCCCTGCTGTCGGTCACCGCGGTCCAGGACACCCGCATGCCGGCCGGCGAGTACTGGTTCCTGCTGCTCTCCTCCGCCGCCGGCGCGGCCCTGCTGCCCGCCTCCCGCGACCTCGCCACCTTGATCGTCGCCCTTGAGGTCGCCTCGCTGCCCGCCTTCGCGCTCGTCGGCATGCGCCGCGGCGACCGGCTCTCCTCCGAAGCCGCCCTCAAGTTCTTCCTGTCCTCGGTCACCGCCACCGCCGTGTCGCTGCTCGGTGTCAGCTTCGTCTACGCGGCCACCGGCTCCCTGCACCTCGCGCAGGTCGCCGGCCGCCTCGAAGAGGTGCCCGCGCAGCTCGACACCCTCGCCATGGCGGGCGTCGCGCTCACCCTGGTCGGCTTCGCCTTCAAGACCGCGGCCGTCCCCTTCCACTTCTGGGTCCCGGACACCTACGTCGGCGCGCCCCTGCCCATCGCCGGCTACCTCTCGGTGATCGGCAAGGCCGTCGGCTTCACCGGCCTCATCCTCGTCACGGTGATCGCCTTCCCCTCGTACTCCGGGATCTGGGGCCCTGCGCTGGCCGTGCTCGCCGCGCTGACCATGACCGTCGGCAACGCCGCCGCGCTGCGCCAGTCCGCCGACCGCCCGAACAGCGCCGTGCGGCTGCTCGCCTGGTCCTCGGTCGGCCAGGCCGGCTACCTCCTCGTCCCGATCGCCGCCGCCGCGTACTCCGCGCGCGACCAGATCGGCTCCACCGTCGCGTACGCCCTGATGTACGCCGCCGTGAACCTCGGAGCCTTCGCCGTCGCCGCGCTGGTCGCCCGTACGAAGCCGCTGCACCGGATCAGCGACTACCGAGGCCTGTACGCGCAGCGCCCGGCGGCCGCCCTGGCGCTGGCCTTCTTCCTGCTGTGCCTGGCGGGCCTGCCGCCCGGCCTCATCGGCCTGTTCGCCAAGGTCACCGTCTTCCGCGCCGCGGTCGACGCGGGCCTGGGCTGGCTGGCCGTGGTGATGGCCGTCAACGTCGTCGTCGCCCTGTACTACTACCTGCGGTGGACGGCCCTGCTCTTCCGTACTCCCGAGGACGCCGAGGCACCCGTCGAGGCCCGTACGAAGGCCCCGTGGCCGGTCACCGCCGCCATCGTGCTGACCGGTGTGACCGCCCTGGTCCTCTCGGGCGCCCCGCAGCTGGTCCTGCGCTTCGCCTCGGGCAGCCTCTTCCCGCAGTAGGCCGCCGCGAGGCCGCCGCCCCGCGCCGCCCCGCGCCGCGCCGTGCCGCGCCGGGGAGGGCCCCCGGGGGCTGCTCCGTACGACGTAACCCGAACGGAGTAACACCCGCCGCCCTCCCCCCACCCGTCCCACCGGGGCGGCGGCCCCGGCACGCCCTGGGAACCAGACGCCCCCACCTCGCGTTGACCAGGAAGGGAGGGTCCACTGGACCGCAGGACCCTCCGATCCACAGATCCCGGACGGGTTCCCCCTGCCGCACCACTTGGAGGGCGTACCGTGCACCGCCGGCACAACGGGCTGAAGACCGCCGTACTCCTCGGCGGGCTCTCCGCGCTGATCATCCTCATCGGAAGCTTCTTCGGGCGGGGCGGCCTGATCATCGCCGTCCTCGTCGCCCTCGGGACGAACGCGTACGCGTACTGGAACAGCGACAAGCTGGCTCTACGCGCGATGCGCGCCCGCCCCGTCAGCGAGTTCGAGGCCCCCGAGCTCTACCGCATGGTGCGCGAGCTCTCCACCTCCGCGCGCCAGCCCATGCCCCGGCTCTACATCTCGCCGACCGAGGCGCCCAACGCCTTCGCCACCGGCCGCAACCCGCGCAACGCCGCGGTCTGCTGCACCGAGGGCATCCTGCGCATCCTCGACGAACGCGAGCTGCGCGGGGTCATCGGCCACGAGCTGAGCCACGTCTACAACCGCGACATCCTCATCTCCTCGGTGGCCGGAGCCCTGGCCTCCGTGATCATGTTCCTGGTCAACTTCGCCTGGCTGATTCCGGTCGGTCGATCGAACGACGACGAGGGCCCCGGCCTCTTCGGAATGCTGCTGATCATGATCCTCGGCCCCCTGGCCGCGTCCGTGATCCAGCTCGCCATCAGCCGCTCGCGCGAGTACGAGGCCGACGCCTCCGGAGCCCAGCTCACCGGCGACCCGCTGGCCCTGGCCAGCGCCCTGCGCAAGCTGGACGCCGGCACCAAGCAGCTCCCGCTGCCCCCGGAGCCGCGCCTCGAAACGGCGAGCCACATGATGATCGCCAACCCCTTCCGCCCCGGCGAGGGATTGTCGAGGATGTTCTCGACCCACCCGCCGATGGCCGAGCGAATCGCCCGGCTCGAACAGATGGCAGGCCGTACGCAGTGAAGACCATCCTGAATGTCATATGGCTCGTACTCAGCGGCGTCTGGCTGTTCCTGGGCTACTGCGTCGCGGGTGTGCTGCTGTGCATCACGATCATCGGCACCCCCTTCGGGATCGCCGCGTTCCGCATCGCCCTCTACGCCCTCTGGCCCTTCGGCTACACCACCGTCGAGCGCCACGACGCCGGCGCGCCCTCCTGCGTCGGCAACGTCCTGTGGCTGATCCTGGCGGGCTGGTGGCTGGCCCTGGGCCACATCGTCACCGGCATCATGCTCTGCGTCACGATCATCGGCATCCCCTTCGGCATCGCCAACTTCAAGATGGTGCCGCTCTCCCTGCTCCCGCTGGGCCGCGAGATCGTCCCGACCGACGCCCCCTTCGCCGCCCGGTGACCCGGTTCGCCCTCTGGGGCGAGACCGAGGGCGGCGAGCAGGAGTCGCTGTGGGCGGAGGCCGAGGAGGCGGAACACCTCTTCGCCCCCGCCTGGCCACCGCCCGCGCCCGCGCCCGGACGGTACGAACTGCTCGGCTGCGCCCCGCAGGGCGACCTGGCGCGGGCCGTGGCCGAGGCGGCCGCGCACGGCCCCGCCCCGCTGGGTTTCCTCGTAGTGGAACTGCTCGACGAGCGGGGCGAGACGAGCGGCGAGTGGTGGCTGGAGGACGCCAGGGTCCTGGGCAGCCGCCCCTGTGCCGGCGACCCGTCGCTGGCCGACATCACGCTGGAAGGCCGCCCCGTCGAGGAGCAGCACGACCACCCCCAGCGGGCGCCCCGGTCCGCGGGCTTCGGGCTGACCGGCCACAACACGCCGACCTGGGGCCGCTGCCGGGACCTGGCCGCGGCCGCAGCGCCCGAGCGGACGAGCCCCCCGGCAGAGCCCGTACGACTGCTCGGCTGCCGCGTGCACGGGCCGCTGCGCGAGGTCCTGGAGGACGGCAAGCGGATGCGGAACCTCTGGTACCGGGACCTGTGGGTGCTGGACCGGGCAGGGAGCCGCATCCAGACCGCGGGCCACCCGGACATCACCGCCTGGGCGCCCTCGACCCGCGGCGAGGGCCTCTACGACCTCACCCTGGACCTGGAGCGGCTGCCGCCCCAGGTCCAGGACATCTGGCCCCTGTGGGCGGACGGCAGACCGGCCGAGCCGAACCTGTGGGCCCGTCTCGACGCCGTCGGCCGGGCCCGGTGGCTCGACCCCGCCCTCCAGCACTGCCGCTGGGGCACCCCGGACCGTCCGCCCGGGGCGACGTACCACCTCGACGGCCGCCACGTCACCGACAGTCAGGGTTTCTTCTGCGCCCTCGGTGAGGCGATCAACGGGCCCGGGGGCTACTTCGGCCGCTGCCTGGACGGTTTCTCCGACGCGTTGTGCGGCAACTTCGGCGCGAAGGCACCTTTCACCCTCGTCTGGCACCACCACGAGGTGGCCCGGCGCTGCCTGGGCGTCAGCCCGCTGAAGCACGGCCCCGAGACCTCCGCCGAACTCCTCGGGTTCCTGCGCGAGCACCGGATCGAGCCGGTCCTGGCCTGACGGTCCTGGCCTGACGGGCCGGGGCGGTCCGGGCGACGGGTCCGGTCGGCGGGGCAGAGTTACGGGTCCGGCCGGCGGGTCCGGCTGGTCGGCCGTTTGGGGCAGTTCAGATGGTTCGTGCAGATCAGGGCGATTGTCAGTGGGGTCCTTCACCATGAACACATGAACGAGACCGAGCAGTTGCTGGAGCAAGTCGCACGCCGCGTACGCAACCGCGCGCCGGGGCACGGAAAGCCCCGCCCGGCCCCCCTGGAGCCGGGCGCGCCGACCCGCGCGCAGGGCATACCCGGCTTCGCCCCGCCCCGCTGCACGCCGGGCTCCCCACCCGGGTCGGGGGCGGCGGATCCGGGCCCGAGGGCGGGCCGCTGACGCTGCGGGCCCGGTTCAGATCCCGGGCGTGAGCCGCCCGCGGAGCGCGTAGGCCAGCGCGCCCAGAAGCAGCACCGCCGCCCCGGCGACCGCCGACGCGACCGGCAGCGCGCAGGCGAGCACCACACAGCCGGCCAGCCCGAGCGCTGCCACGGCCCGATGCTTGACATCTGAACCGAGAGTCCACGCGGAGGCGTTCGCGATCGCGTAGTAGGCCAGCACTCCGAAAGAGGAGAAGCCGATCGCGCCCCGCAGATCGGTGGTCGCCGCGAGCACCGCCACCACCGCACCCACTACGAGCTCCGCACGGTGCGGCACCCGATGCCGGGGATGTACGGCGGCCAGCGCGCGCGGCAGATGGCCGTCCCGGGCCATCGCCAGGGTGGTCCGCGACACCCCGAGCACCAGGGCCAGCAGTGAGCCCAGCGCGGCCAGCGCCGCGCCCACCCGGACGACGGGGGCCAGACCGGGGACCCCGGCCGCCCGGACCGCGTCCGCCAGCGGGGCCTTGGACCCCGCGAGACCGTCGGCGCCGAGCACCGACAGCGCCGCGACCGTCACCGCGGCGTACACCAGCAGGGCGATCCCCAGCGCGAGCGGCACGGCGCGCGGGATCGTCCGCGCCGGATCACGCACCTCCTCGCCCAGGGTGGTGATCCGGGCATAGCCGGCGAAGGCGAAGAACAGCAGCCCGGCGCCCTGCAACACCCCGAGGGGCCCGCCCCAGTGCCCGCCGCCCAGCCGCCCGGCGTCGGCCGCCCCCGAGGTCAGGCAGACCACGACCACCCCGGCGAGCACCGCCAGTACCGCCGCCACGATCACCCGGGCCAGCCGGGCCGACTTCTGTACCCCGCCGTAGCTCGCGGCGGTCAGCGCCACCACCGCCGCCACGGCCACGGCGTGCTGGCGCCCCGGCCACACGTACGCCCCGACGGTCAGGGCCATCGCCGCGCAGGACGCGGTCTTGCCGACCACGAACCCCCACCCGGCCAGGTACCCCCAGAAGGGGCCCAGCCGCTCCCGCCCGTACACGTACGTCCCGCCGGAGGACGGATACCGGGCGGCCAGCCGCGCCGAGGAGTGCGCGTTGCAGTAGGCCACGAGGGCCGCCAGCGCGAGGGCGGCGAGCAGCGCGCCACCGGCCGGGCCCACCGCGCGGGCGGCCGGCGCCAGGGCGGCGAAGATCCCGGCCCCGATCATCGCGCCCAGCCCGACGACCACCGCGTCCGCGACGCCGAGGGTGCGCTTCAACTCGTGGGGAGCCGCGTCGCCGCCGGCCGGAGTCCTGGTCACCGGCGGAGGGTAACCGGCCCGGGTGTACTCCCGCCGCGCGCTCCCCTGCCCGGGAGAGGCAAGATCCGAAAGAGACGGCCTAGACGACGCCCTCGCGCCCGGGGAGCGGCGTGCGCTGGCGTTCCCATCCGTCGAGGGCGGTCAGACAGGCGTGGTCGAGGTGCCGCAGCCCGCTGAGGTCCAGCCGCACCGGCTGCCCGGGAGGCAGCGCGTCCAGGGAGTCCAGCAGCTTGGGCAGCCGGAGGAAGCTGGCGTTCCCCACCACCCGGACGCAGAGCACGTCCGACTCCCAGACCTCCTCGACGTGCACGTGGGAGGTTTCCCAGGCCGCCTTGGCGACGGCCAGGCCCAGCCCGACCAGCACCCCCTCGAAGAGATTGGTGGCCACGATCGCGGTGGCCGTCGCCACCAGCACCACGGCCTCGCCCCGGTGCGTCCGCCACAGGGCGGTCACCGCCTTGGCGGGCAGCAGCTTCCACCCGGCGTGCAGCAGCACCCCGGCCAGCGCGGCGAGGGGCACCACCTCCAGCACCTCGGGCACGGCCACGGCGAACAGCAGCAGCCACCCGCCGTGCAGCACCCGGGCGGCCCGGGTGCGCGCCCCGGCCTCCACATTGGCCGCGCTGCGCACGATCACGGCGGTCATCGGGAGCGCCCCGAGCAGTCCGCAGGCGAGGTTCCCGACGCCCTGGGCCATCAGTTCCTGGTCGTAGTCGGTACGGGGTCCGTCGTGCATCCGGTCGACGGCGGCGGCGCTGAACAGGGTCTCGGCGGAGGCGATCAGCGCGAGCGCCACCACGGTTCCGACGGCCCCCACGGACGCCAGTACCCCGAAGTCGCCCCAGCTGGGCAGCGCCACGGCATCCAGGACCCCGGTGACCCGGACCCTTTCGACGGGGAGCCGCAGCAGTGCGGCCGCGGCGGTGGCGGCCGCCACCGCGACGAGCGCTCCCGGCACGAGCCGGATCCGGGCCGGTGCCCGGCGCCAGGCCACCAGCACGGCGATGGTCCCGGCCCCCAGTGCCACGGCGGCCCAGTCGGCCCGCGTGCCGAGCTCGTGCACCCCGGCCAGCTTCGCCAGCGTCTGCCCGGGGGCCGACACCCCGCCCAGGGCGTACAACTGCCCGGCGATCAGGACGAGCCCGATCCCGGCCAGCATCCCGTGCACGACGGCGACGGAGATCGCCCGGAACCACCGCCCGAGCCGCAGCACACCCATGCCGAGCTGCAGCAGCCCGGCGGCGAGCACCAGCACTCCGAGCGCGGGCAGACCGTACGCCCGCACGGCCTCGTAGACGAGCACGGTCAGCCCCGCCGCCGGGCCGCTGACCTGGAGCGAACTCCCACGGAACCACCCCGTGACCAGCCCGCCGACCACCCCCGTCACGATCCCCAGCTCGGCCGGTACCCCGGAGGCCACGGCGACGCCCACACAGAGCGGTAGCGCGACGAGCGCGACGACCACGGACGCCCCGAAGTCTTCGCGAAACGTGCCGGCCCCAGGCATGCGAGAACCCCCTGCCACGCGGTGAATGGTTGCCACCCAGCGTGGTGGGCGCGTCGGGCCCGCGCCTAGTGATCACAGGGGGCCCAGGGAGGAGCGTGCGCCGCACACGCCCCGCACACGCGCGGGTCACCACCCGCCGGACGGCAACGGGGGCAGCCGTCGAGGTGTTCCCCGGCGACGTGCCCCCGTTGCTGCGCGTTGGTGCCCGTTACTGCCCGGTCGTGTCCCGCGAGGCCGGCTAGCGGCGCATGCGCGGGGCGCGGACCGTGATCAGCGGTAGTTCACGAACTGGATCGCGAAGTCCAGGTCCTTGCCCTTGAGGAGGGCCTGGATGGTCTGGAGGTCGTCGCGGCTCTTCGAGCTGACGCGCAGCTCCTCGCCCTGGACCTGGGCCTTGACGCCCTTGGGGCCCTCGTCCCGGATGATCTTCGCGACCTTCTTGGCGTTCTCCTGGGAGATGCCCTCCTCGATCGTCGCGAAGATCTTGTACTCCTTGCCGGACAGCTGCGGCTCGCCGGCGTCCAGCGCCTTGAGCGAGATCCCGCGCTTGACCAGCTTGGTCTCGAACACGTCGAGGATGGCCTTCACACGCTCCTCGGAGTTCGCCTCCATGAGGATCTTCTCGCCGGACCAGGCGATCGACGCGCCCGTGCCCTTGAAGTCGTAGCGCTGCGAGAGCTCCTTGGCGGCCTGGTTGAGGGCGTTGTCGACCTCCTGCCGCTCGACCTTCGAGACGATGTCGAAACTGGAGTCGGCCATGTGCTGTGGCTCCTTGAAGTCGGCTGTGATGTCCCCCGGAGGGGCGGCCGGTCGTCCCCGGCCCGCGCGGCAAAGCCTAGCCACCGCGCCCACGTGCGGCGCTGATCAATCCGGTGGCGAAGCACCCCCGCACATCAGGTATCGTTTACGTCGTTGCCACGGAGCGCCGCCGAAAGGCGGAAAGACGGCAGCGAACATGGCGGTGTGCCCGAGTGGCCAAAGGGAGCAGACTGTAAATCTGCCGGCTCAGCCTACCCAGGTTCGAACCCTGGCGCCGCCACGCGAGTGAGACCCCCGTTCACCAAGTGAACGGGGGTTTCTTCGTACGCCCGGGCCCGCGGGGCCCCGGGCCGGCCGCCGGGAAACCCGGGGCGGAAAACGGGTGGGCGGCGGACGGTTCGTACGGGCATGCTGGCGCGATGATCCGCTTCCGAAAGGCCCATGCCGCGTAAGCCGCCCTCGCAGGTCCGCTCGGGCCTGCCGAGAACACCCCGCAGGGGAGAGAGCCGCGCCGTCATCCCGGGACTCCCGGCCAAGGCCCTGGCCGAAATCGCCCGCGTCGAGCGCCAGCGCTACGCACCCGGAGCGGCCTGCACCGCATGGCTCGGCTGGCGCGCGCTCGCCCCCGGGCCGGGGCGCGGGCCCACGTACCCGAACTTCCACGACGTCTGCCCGTGCTGCGAACCGGCATGGGGCGGCGACCACCGCCGGACGCTGGAGGAGATCTGCGCCGTGCTGCCGCGCCGGTCCGCACGACAGCTGCGCGCCGTACTCGCCCCGCTGGACGCCCGCTTCCTCGGCCGCACCCTCAACGACCCCTTCGCCGCGCCGGACGACCCGTGGTGGCGCCGACGGCTGGACGCCCCATGAGCCGCCGCGCCGGGCGCGGACGGGAGCTACTCCACCGTCAGGTGGTAGGTGGTGTCGACCCAGAAGCCGTTCGTCGCGGCGGCCTCGATCTCCAGCACGAAATGGCCGGCCGGCAGCGGACTGAGCCCGCACCACAGCCCCCACGCGATCCGGGGTATCCCCATGGCCTGGAAGGGCTTCGAGGAGAACTCGCTCAGCTTCAGCGGAGTGCTGTTCAGCGCCGCTTCCGCCCGTGCCACGGTCAGTTCCCGCGGCTTGGTGACGAACGGCACCGCCGCGCGCTGGGTGTTCAGGACCGGGAAGAAGACCCGCCGGCCGCTCGGGATCGTGCACCGCCGCACCACCCGGCCGCCGTACGTCCCGGCAAGGAACCAGAGGTCGCCGGGCTGCCGCCAACCGGCGTTGCGCCCCGTGGTGTCACTGACGGGGCTCTGGTCGTCCGGCGCGGACAGGGCCCACTTCCACCACCGGGCGGCGAGCCGGGCCCCCTCCGCTCCGCCGATCCGCCAGTCGCCGTCGCCCATGCCCCACCCCGGTACTCCGTGCGCCCGCCCCCTGCGGCCGAATCCGCAGTGACCCTATCGGGCGGCTCCGGCGCACCGATGAGGGCATCCGGTCGTTCACGGGGCGTGAATTGGACTTCGGACACGCGTGGCAAAGTCGGGGGCGGCGTACTGATCGCCCTGCTCGGCGCCGGGATCCCGGCCCTGGTCGGGGCAGCTCTGCACCCCCATGTGGGGGAGCCGTACCAGGAGACCCGGCTGTACTTCGGCACCGAGCGGCCGGCCGGGCAGGCCCCCGTCGGGGAGCGGGAGTTCATGGGCTTCCTGGACCGCGAGATCACCCCGGCCTTCCCCGAGGGGCTCACCCTCCAGAGCGGGCGCGGCCAGTGGCGGGGGCAGGACGGCCGGATCGTCCGCGAGGCCTCGTACGAGCTGGTGCTGCTCTATCCCGAGAAGGAGGCCGACGACCGCAGCGTGCGCATCGAGCGGATCCGGCAGGCGTACGAGCGGGAGTTCCGGCAGGACTCGGTGGGCCGCTCCGACGACAAGGTGAGCGCCGGGTTCTGACCCGGCCGGAGCGCCCGGGGCCCGTGCGGCTCCGGGGCCCGGACCGTCTGCTTCGGACGGGCTTCGGTGCTCGGACCCCGGGCTGCGGGCTCGGTGCTCGGCCGCCGGCCGCCAGCCGCCGGACCCCGGACCTGCGGGCTCGGTCTCGGCCCCCGGGCTTCGGGCCTCGGGCCCCGACGCCGGGCTTGGGGCCACCGCTCCGGCGGAGCGGGTCAGTTGCCGGCCACGGCCTTGACGGCCACCGAGACCGGGGTCGAGCCCGAGATCAGCTCCAGGGTCAGCCCGGCCGTCGCCGGGGTGTCGACCAGCTCCGCCAGCACCGCGGCCACGTCGTCGCGCGGGACCGCCCCCCGGCCCGTATGGGCCTCCAGGCGGACCAGCCCCGTACCGGCGTCGTCGGTCAGCGAGCCCGGGCGCAGGATCGTCCACTCCAGGCCGAGGCGGGTGCGCAGGTGCTCGTCGGCCTCGCCCTTGGCGCGCAGGTAGTGGTCGAAGACCTCGTCGCCCTCGTGCCGGGCGTCGGCGCCCATCGAGGAGACCATCAGGAAGCGGCGTACGCGGGCCCGTTCGGCCGCATCGGCGAAGAGCACCGCCGCGTCCCGGTCCACGGTGTACTTGCGTTCGACACCGCTGCCCGGGCCCGCACCGGCCGCGAAGACCGCCACGTCGGCGCCCTGGAGGATCCCCGCCACGTGCTCGACCGTGGCCGACTCCAGGTCGCAGAGCACCGGTTCGGCGCCCGCGTCCCGGAGGTCGTCGCCCTGCTCCGGGTCGCGGATGATGCCCGCGACCTCGTACCCGCGCGCGGAGAGCAGCCGCTCCAGCCGCAGCGCGATCTGACCGTGTCCACCCGCGATGACGATGCGCATGTCCCGACCGTACGTCGAGCCGGGCGCGGGCGCCCGCGAACGTGCGGCGAACGGCCGGTACCGCTCAGGGGCCGGGCTCCGTACGCCCCTGCCTGGGCAGGTCCAGGGCGACCGCGACCGCCGAGTCGCAGTACTCGCGTACGGCACTCGTACGGGCTACCACGCGCCCCCGGTGGATCACGATGCGGCTGTACGCCAGGGACAGCACCCCGGCGATCCGGTCCCCGCGCACGGCGAGCAGTTCCGCCGGGAACCCCGCCTCCACCCGCACCTCGGGCAGGCCCATGGCCTGGCGGGCGGCGGCGCTGATCGCGTCGTAGGCCTCCGTCGCCCGGAGGCCGCCCTGGGAGGCCAGCAGGTACGCGGCTTCGAGCGGGTCGCCCCGGCCGACCGGGTTGCCGGCGTCGCGCAGGGCCCCGCTGCCGGCCGCGACCAGGACCCCGGCGGCCCGCAGCAGGCGTACCGGCGCCGTGCGCAGGCCGCGCCGCTCCAGGGCCGCGCAGTCCCCCTGGGGCAGGCAGGTCACCCGGATGCCGGCCGCGGCGAGCTGGTCGGCGGCGCGGGTGGCCACGTCCAGCGGGAGCCGTGCCAGGCCGCCGCACGGGCCGATGGTCACACCGGGGCGCAGCCCGCCGGCCATCGCCGCGAGCCGGGCGAGGCGGCCGGGATCGTCACCGTCGGTGTGCAGGTCCACGGGGCAGCCGTGCTCGGCGGCGAGCTCCAGGACGGCTTCGAGGAAGCCCGTGGGGTCGGGGTCGAGGTCGGGGCAGCCCCCGATCACGGAGGCACCCATCTTGACCGCGTCGCGCAGCATGGCGAGCCCGTCGGCCCCGGCCACCCCGGTCAGCAGCCGGGGCACGGCGACGGTGGTGAGGTCGGTGAGCCCGCGCAGCGAACGGCGGGCCTGGAGCACGGCCTCCATCGGGCCGAGCCCGTGGACGTCGCCGATCCGGACGTGGGACCGGACGGCGGTGGCCCCGTGGCCGAGCTGGAGCAGCGCCGCCTCGGTGGCCCGGCGCTGCACCTCGTCGGGGGTGTACGAGACGGGCCCCTCGCCGTCGGCGGTCAGGGCGGTGTCCCCGTGCGCGTGCGGCTCGGCGGGGGCGGGGAGCAGCAGGTATCCGCTCAGGTCGACGCGGGAGAGCGCGGGTGCGGGAAGGCTGCCGGCGGTCCCTACGGCCTGGATGCGGCCGCCCCCGCCGAGCCGGACGTCGACGGTACGGCCGTCGGTGAGGCGGGCGCCGGCGAGCAGGAGGGTGGTGGACTCGCCGCCCGCGGCGGGGCCGCCGGCGGGGTTCCGGGCGGGGCCGTGTGCGGGTCCGTGGCCGTCGCCCTCGCCCCGGCCGCTGCGCGGGGAGTGGGACGGCTGCTGCGGCTGGCTGTCGGACATCGCGCTCCTGCGGTGGCTCGGGCGGTTCCTGGGCCCGAGGCCGCGGCCCAGGAACCGCGGCCCGAGGCCCAAGATCACGCAGCGTGCTCAGAGCCTAGGGTGCGGGGCTCTCCGGTTCGCGGAAGAGCGCAATAGTCGTACCGGTGTGGTGCCCACGCGCCCGGGCGCTCGCGGGTGCGCCCGCGGGGCGAGTGCGGGTGCGGGTGCGGGTTCTCGGTCCGGGGCGGGTCCGGCTCCGGACCGGCGGATCCCGATGCCGAGGCCGGTGAGGTGACCTCGCCCACAATCTGCCCGAATCCGAGGGGAAATCGGGGCGGGAGGGGTGTGCGAGTCCGCCGGGAATCTCCTCCCGACCTGCTCCGAGCCCTGTCCCCGCAAAGGATTTGGGCGATCGGCGGGCAACCGTGTAATGTCTTCATCGCTCGCCCCAATAGCTCAGTCGGTAGAGCGTCTCCATGGTAAGGAGAAGGTCTGCGGTTCGATTCCGCATTGGGGCTCTGGTGAGAGAGGCCCCCCACCCTCGGGTGGGGAGTCGATCACATCAAAGCGGCGTAGCTCAGTCGGTAGAGCAAGCGGCTCATAATCGCTGTGTCACCGGTTCAAGTCCGGTCGCCGCTACACACAGTAGCCGATTGCGGGGTCGGTCTCCCGGTCGGCTACTCTTGTATGCGTTCATCCGTCCCAATTGTCCGTCAAGGAGCACTCACGTGGCTGCCACCGACGTCCGCCCGAAGATCACGCTGGCCTGCGTGGAGTGCAAGGAGCGGAACTACATCACCAAGAAGAACCGGCGTAACGACCCGGACCGTCTTGAGATGAAGAAGCACTGCCCGCGTTGCAACTCGCACACCGCGCACCGCGAGACCCGCTGACCCTAGCGAGTCTCGAATACAGGCACCGTCATGAGGTCGTCCCCTTCATCGGGGGCGGCCTTGTGTCGTTTCCGCGGCGGATCGGTCCGGCGCGGTGCTTTTTGACGAATGACGTGTGACGCGCGACTCGCAACGCGTGACTCGCAACTCGCGACTTGTGACTTTCATGTTCCTCAACAGGAGGTAGTGAGCCATGGCCCTCGACCAGACCTTCGTGGGGCGGAGCTACCCGCCCACCGATCCGTACGAGGTCGGCCGGGAGAAGATCCGCGAATTCGCGGTAGCGGTGGGTGACGAAAACCCCGTCTACACCGACCCCGAAGCCGCCAAGGCACTCGGTCACCAGGACGTGATCGCGCCGCCGACTTTTGTGTTCGCCATCACGTTCAAGGCGGCGAGTCAGGTCATCGAGGACCCGCAGCTGGGTCTGGACTACAGCCGCGTCGTGCACGGCGACCAGAAGTTCGCGTACGTGCGTCCCGTGCGGGCGGGTGACCGGCTCTCCGTGACGTCCACGATCGAGGCCGTGAAGTCGCTGGCCGGCAACGACATCATCGACATCCGCGGCGAGGTCCACGACGAGTCCGGCGAGCACGTGGTGACGGCGTGGACCAAGCTCGTGTCCCGCGCCCCCGAGGAGGCCTGAGATGACCGCGCAGATCCAGTACGCCGACGTAGAGGTCGGCACCGAGCTGCCGGCGGCGTCGTTCCCCGTGACGCGCGCCACGCTCGTCAGGTACGCCGGTGCGTCGGGTGACTTCAACCCGATCCACTGGAACGAGAAGTTCGCCAAGGAGGTCGGGCTGCCGGACGTGATCGCGCACGGCATGTTCACCATGGCCGAGGCGATCCGGGTGGTCACCGACTGGCTGGGCGACCCGGGTGCGGTCGTCGAGTACGGGGTGCGCTTCACCAGGCCGGTGGTGGTCCCGAACGACGACCGGGGTGCGCTGATCGAGGTCACCGCGAAGGTGGCGGCGAAGCTGGACGACAACCGGGTCCGGGTGGACGTGACGGCGATGAGCGAGGGCCAGAAGGTCCTGGGCATGTCCCGCGCGGTGGTCCAACTGTCGTAACCCGACGCCGTTGCCCTGGCCGGGCCTAAACGGTTCTCCAGCCGCCCCTCCCGGCCCGGTTGGGCCCCTACGGGTTCCGCCCGGGGGGGCTTGCCCGTTCCGGCCCGGGCGGTTCCGTCCGGGCCGGGCTTGCCGGTTCCGTCCGGGTCGGGTCGGGTCGGCGGGGCAACGCCCTGCTCCGCCCGGATTGGCCCGCCCTCCAGGCTGTGGCCCCTCCGGGCTTTGCTCGGCTCGGCTCGGTCCGCCGTCCGGCTGTGGCCCCTCGGGGGTCCTGCTCGGCTCGGTCCGCCGTCCGGATGTGGCCCCTGGGGGCCCGGCCCTGCTCGGCCCGTCTTCCAGGCCTGGCCCCTTCGGGCTCTGCCTGACCCCTTCGGGTCGTACCCGGCCCGGGCTCGTGCTCCCGGCCGTTCCAGCGCCCGGCCTCCCCGGTCCCGCCCGGCCCTGTCCCGAAGGGCCGGTCTTGCTGCCCAGGGTCCGTCGCCGCGTTCCGCGCCGGGCTGGCGCTGGGGCCGCTGGGCCGGTGGCTGCCCAATGCGTCCGGATCCCTGGGTGCTTGGCGCCCTTACCGGCCCGTGGCCTGACCGCCCCGGCCCGCGTGGGCTGGCGGGAGACCTCGGCTGTCGACCGTCCGACGGCGTTGGAAGCCCGGTGGGCCGGGGCCCGGCCGGAGGGGGAGGCGCGGGCCTCGGCTACCTGCTGGGCGAGCGCCTCTCGCAGGTCCGCGACCAGGCGGCTGGTCTCGCGCTGCGAGAACCCGCCGGGGGCACACCTCGGGCCGTGCGGGCCCGAAGGCGGTCGGGTGCCGGGCCCCGCCGCCGGGCCGGGCTCGGGGCGCCCGGCGGGGGAGTTGCGGCGGGTCGGTTACTCGGGGGCCGCGTCCAGCAGTTTGTGGGCGGCCTCCGCGATGCCGGCTCGGACCCCGGGGTCGGTGATCAGGCCCGTTTGCGGATCGGCGGAGCCGCTCGGCACCGGTACGTGCGCACAGGCCGCCTCGACGACCTTCGCCCCCGTGTACCCGAGGACGGTGCGCAGCGCCGCGTGGGCCCCGGCCGCGCCCGTCGGGGCGGAGGAGACGTTGATCCACCCGGCCGGCTTGTCCACGATCTCGACCCCGCCGACCGTCCAGTCCAGCAGGTTCTTGAACGAGCCGGGCAGGTCCCCCGCGTACTCCGGGGTGCAGAACAGCACCGCGTCGGCCTCCGCGATCAGGCCGCGCAGCCGGACGACCTCGGCCGGGAGGGGCTCGACGTCGTCATCCGGGTTGAAGTGCGGGAGCTCCGCCAGGTCCAGGTACGGCAAGGGGCGGGCCGCGTCGCCGAGGAGTGCGGCCACCGTCCTCACCACGGCGGTGTTGGTCGAACCGGCGCGGGTGCTGCCGCTGATCAGGGCGAGCTTCTTGATTCGGGTCACGGCCCCGATGCTATGACCGGGCAGGCGGGGCAAGGGAGTTGGATTCCGCCCGTCCGTCACACCCGTATCTCGTCACGTCCGTGCCTCGTCACGCCCGTACGTCGTCACCCCTGTACGTCGTCACGCCCGCCCGTCGTTCACCCGCGCGTCGGATCGGGCCCCGCGCACGCCCGTCGGATCCGGTCGCGAGGGCGCCCGGTCGGACGCGCGGCGCCCGTCCCCCCGGAAGCCGCGCGGGGAGGGTTGACGTAGTTAGTGATTGCGTACTAACTTCGAAGCATGGCAAGGATGAGCGCAGACGAGCGGCGCGAGAGCGTCATCCGTGCGGCGATGCACGAGTTCGCGCGCGGCGGGTACTACGGCACCTCCACCGAGGCGATCGCCAAGCGGGTGGGAGTCTCGCAGCCCTACCTCTTCCGGCTGTTCCCCAACAAGCAGGCGATCTTCGTCGCAGCCACCGCCCGCTGTTCGGAAGACATCCGGATCGTCTTCGAGGAGGCCTGTGCCGGCCTCACCGGCGACGAGGCCCTCCAGGCCATGGCAACCGCTTACAAGAAGCTCATCACCGAGCACCCCGACAAGCTTCAGATGCAGCTCCAGGCGAACGTGACCGTTGCTGCGGCCGAGGCGGCTGGGGAGCCGAGGTTCGGGGAGATGGTCCGGGCCAGCTGGATGGCCCTGTGGGACACGGTGCACGTGGCCCTCGGCGGAGACATCGACGCGACGACCGACTTCATGGCACACGGCATGCTGATCAACACCCTGGCAGCCCTGGGCTTCCCGCCCGAACACCGGGTCTGGGGCGGCTGCTAGCCGTCGCCCGGACTCAGACCGAGTCCGAGTCCGAGTCCGAGGTCGAGTCCCGGCCCCGAGCCCAAGTCCGAGTCCGGGCCCGAGGTCGAGTCCCGGACCCGAGCCCAAGTCCGGGCCCGAGCCCGAGCCCCGGGCCCGAGCCCGAGCCCCGAGCCCGAGTCGAGCCCCGGGCCCCGGCCCGACGTAGCCCCACGCGCCACCGCACCGCCGCGTTTTTCTGCCCGCGAAAGTTAGTCAGCGATAACTAACAACCCTCAGGGGGAATCGTGACCACGCAAGGCACCGGCACCGCCGGCACCGCCAGCGCCGACATAGGCGCCGACACCAAGCTCCGCGCGCCCGCCGTCTGGGCCCTCGTCATCACCGGCGCCGCCAGCTTCATGGCCGCGCTCGACAACCTCGTCGTCACCACCGCCCTCCCCGCCATCCGGGAGGACCTCGGCGGGAAGCTGGAGGACCTGGAGTGGACGGTGAACGCCTACACGCTCACCTTCGCGGTCCTCCTCCTCTTCGGCTCCGCCCTCGGCGACCGCTTCGGCCGCCGCCGCCTCTTCATCGCCGGACTCGCCGTCTTCACCGGTGCCTCCGCCGCGGCCGCCCTCTCGCCCGGCATCAACGAGCTCATCGCCGCCCGCGCCGTCCAGGGCGTCGGCGCCGCGGTCATGATGCCGCTCACCCTCACCCTGCTCACCGCCGCCGTCCCGGCCGCCCGCCGCGGGATGGCCCTCGGCATCTACGGAGCCGTCACCGGCCTCGCCGTCGCCAGCGGCCCCCTGATCGGCGGCAGCCTCACCGAGCACATCTCCTGGCAGTGGATCTTCTGGCTCAACGTCCCCATCGGCCTCGCCCTGATCCCGCTCGCCCGCCTGCGGCTGGCCGAGTCCACCGCCCCCGACTCCCGCCTGGACGTCCCCGGCACCCTGCTCATCAGCGGCGGCCTCTTCGGGATCGTGTACGCCCTGGTCAACGCCAACTCCCACGGCTGGACCAGCGCCCCCGTGCTCACCGGCCTGATCGTCGGCAGTGCGCTCGTCGGCGGGTTCGTCCACCACGGGTTCACCCACGCGAACCCCATGCTCCCCATGCGCCTCTTCCGCGACCGCGGCTTCCTTGGGATCAACCTCGCCAGCCTGCTGATGTTCCTCGGCATGTTCGGCTCGATCTTCCTGCTCGCCCAGTTCCTCCAGGGCGTCACCGGCTACTCGCCCACCGAGTCCGGACTGCGCATGCTCCCCTGGACCGGCATGCCGATGATCGTCGCCCCGATCGCGGGCATCCTCTCCGACCGGATCGGCGGCCGCCCCGTCGTCGCCGCCGGGCTGGCGTTCCAGGCGATCGGCCTCGGCTGGTTCGCGGTCATCCTGAGCGCGGACGTCTCGTACGCCGCCCAGCTCCCGCCGCTGATCCTCAGCGGTATCGGCATGGCCCTGTACTTCGCCCCCGCCGCCAACGTGCTGATGTCCACCGTGGCCCCCGCCGACCAGGGCAAGGCCTCCGGCACCAACACCGCCTTCCGCGAGGTCGGCGGCGCCCTCGGAGTCGCCGTCCTGGCCTCGGTCTTCTCCGCCCAGGGCGGCTACGAGACCCCGCAGGCCTTCACCGACGGCACCGTCCCCGCCCTGTGGATCGGCGCGGGCGTGGTCGCCCTGGCCGCCGGCTTCGCCCTGCTCCTGCCGCGCCGCCCGGCCGCCGGGGCCGCTGCGGCCGCCGAGACCCCGGCTCCGGAGAAGGTCACCGCGGCCCGCTGATCCCGCTGGTCCCGCTGGTCCCGCTGCGGGCGAACGCCCGACAGGCCACCGAGCCAGCCCGAGCCAGGCCACCGAGCCAGCCCGAGCCAGCCCGAGCCA
>NZ_JBVHTP010000013.1:0-231226 GCF_055565795.1 Streptomyces sp. NPDC028314 | reverse complement strand
GCAGCCCGAGCCAGGCCACCGAGCCAGCCCGAGCCAGGCCACCGAGCCAGCCCGAGCCAGGCCACCGAGCCAGCCCGAGCCAGGCCACCGAGCCAGCCCGAGCCAGGCCACCGAGCCAGGCCACCCAGCCCCACCCCGCCCGAGCCAGATCGAAGGAGTGTCCGCCGTGCCCGACATCCCCTGGTCCACGCCCACCCAGGCCGCCCCCGGCGCCGAGGTCTACGTCATGGCCTCCCGCTTCGAGACCGCCACCCTCCCCGGCGCCTTCAAGTTCTTCCTCAAGGCCCCCGGCATCATCGGCCAGATCCGCAAGGCCCCCGGCGCCCACGGCGTAGCCCTGCGGGCCCGCGTCTTCAGCCGCACCTTCCTCACCCTCTCCGCATGGCAGGACCGCGACGCGCTCTACCGCTTCGCGGGCAGCGAGCCCCACCGCTCCAGCTCCCGCGCCGCCAGCGCGTACATGAAGGAGTCCGCCTTCACCTTCTGGAGCGTCCCGGCCGCCGAGCTCCCCATCACCTGGGCCGAGGCCGAACGCCGCCTCGCCGAGAAGGAGCGCAGCTACTGAGCCCCGGCACACGGGGGAAGAAGGGGAACAAGAGGTACGGTCCGTGGCCCCGCAGGGATGCGAGGGGGACGGACCGTACTCTTGTCCACGTGCAGGAACTCCACGACGCCCCCCTCGCCCCGCTGACCACCTTCCGCCTCGGCGGCCCCGCGGCCCGCCTGGTCACCGCGACCACCGACGCCGAGGTGATCGCCGCGGTCCGTGCCGCGGACGAGAGCGGCACCCCGCTCCTGATCATCGGCGGCGGCAGCAACCTGGTCATCGGCGACCAGGGCTTCGCCGGCACCGCCCTGCGCATCGCGACCACCGGCTTCACCCTGGACGGCAGCCACCTGGAGCTCGCCGCGGGCGAGAACTGGAGCGACGCCGTCGCCCGCACCGTCGAAGCCGGCCTCGCCGGAATCGAGTGCCTCGCCGGAATCCCCGGCTCCGCAGGCGCCACGCCCATCCAGAACGTCGGGGCGTACGGCCAGGAGGTCTGCGACACCATCACCGAGGTCGTCGCGTACGACCGCACCAGCGGCGAAACGGTCACCCTCAGCGCCGCCGAGTGCCGGTTCCGCTACCGCAACAGCACCTTCAAGGACCAGCCCGACCGGTACGTCGTCCTGCGCGTCCGCTTCGCCCTGGAGGACGCGGGCGGCCTGTCCGCACCGATCAAGTACCCCGAGACCGCCCGCGCGCTCGGCGTCGAGGCCGGCGACCGGGTCCCGGCCGCCGCCGCCCGCGCGGAGGTGCTGCGTCTGCGCGCCGGCAAGGGCATGGTCCTCGACCCCGCGGACCACGACACCTGGTCGGCCGGTTCGTTCTTCCACAACCCGATCCTGACCGACGAGGCCTACGCCGCCTTCCTCGCCCGCGCCCAGGACCGCCTCGGCCCGGACACCGCCCCGCCCGCCTACCCCGCGGGCGAAGGCCGTACGAAGACCAGCGCGGCCTGGCTGATCGACAAGGCCGGCTTCACCAAGGGCTACGGCACCGGCCCCGCACGCATCTCCACCAAACACACCCTCGCCCTGACCAACCGCGGCGAGGCCACCACCGAAGACCTCCTCGCCCTGGCGCGCGAGGTCGTCGCGGGCGTCCACGCCGCCTTCGGCGTCACCCTGGTCAACGAACCGGTGACGGTCGGCGTCAGCATCTGAGGAGCCCCGGCCGCCATGCGATGTCCCCTGCACGGGGCCGGTACGGACCCCACCCGCCTGGTGGGACGCACGATCAGCAGCGTCGTCGCGTCCTGGCACGTCTACGAGGGCGAGCGCTCCGAAGCCCCCCTCGACGTCTGGCTGATCGACAGCGAAGGCGAGTCCACCCGCATCACCACCGGGTCCGACCAGTGCCTCATCGTCGAGTCGGAGGGCCCGCACGAACCGGTCGACATGGGGGAGTGGGGCCGTATCGAGGTCGGCGAGGACCTCGGCTACCACCCCTTCCTGCGCCACCTCGGCCAGACCGTGGCCAGCGTGGCCGAGTACGCCGTGCCCGAGACCGGCCGCACCCACCTGGAGATCGGCTTCGCGGACGGCGACCGGGTGCGCGCCGACTGCTACGAGGGGGACCTGCGGCTCACCCGGTGAGCCAGTGGTCGATCCCGTCCAGCAGCTTGGCCTGTACGTCCTCGGGCGCGGCCGAACCGCGCACCGACTGACGGGCCAGCTCGGCGAGTTCCGCGTCCGTGAAGCCGTGGTGGAGGCGCGCGATCTCGTACTGGGCCGCCAGCCGCGACCCGAACAGCAGCGGGTCGTCCGCCCCCAGCGCCATCGGCACCCCGGCCTCGAAGAGCTTGCGCAGCGGCACGTCCTCGGGCCGCTCGTAGACCCCCAGGGCCACGTTGGAGGCCGGGCAGACCTCACAGGTGATCTGCCGGTCCGCCAGCCGCTTCAGCAGCCGGGGGTCCTCGGCGGCCCGTACGCCGTGCCCGATGCGGGCGGCGTGCAGATCGTCGAGGCAGTCCCGGACGGACGCCGGGCCGGTGAGCTCGCCGCCGTGCGGGGCCGCGAGCAGGCCGCCCTCGCGGGCGATGGCGAAGGCCCGGTCGAAGTCCCGGGCCATGCCGCGGCGCTCGTCGTTGGAGAGGCCGAACCCGACGATGCCGCGGTCGGCGTAGCGGACGGCGAGCCGGGCCAGGGTACGGGCGTCCAGCGGGTGCTTCATCCGGTTCGCCGCGATGATCACCCGCATCCCGAGGCCGGTTTCCCGGGAGGCGGAGTCCACGGCGTCCAGGATGATCTCGACGGCCGGGATCATCCCGCCGAGGAGGGGGGCGTAGGAGGTGGGATCCACCTGGATCTCCAGCCAGCCGCTGCCGTCCCGTACGTCCTCCTCGGCGGCCTCGCGGACCAGGCGGCGGATGTCGTCGGGCTCGCGCAGGCACGAGCGGGCGGCGTCGTAGAGCCGCTGGAAGCGGAACCAGCCGCGCTCGTCGGTGGCGCGGAGCTTCGGGGGCTCGCTGGCGGTGAGGGCGTCCGGGAGGCGCACGCCGTACTTGTCGGCGAGCTCCAGGAGGGTCGATGGTCGCATCGAGCCGGTGAAGTGCAGGTGGAGGTGGGCCTTCGGCAGAAGCGTGAGATCGCGTACGTGCTCCATCTGGTGATCCTGCCGTACTTGTCCCCCGAATGGCAGCCGCATTCCCTGAACGGGACCTTGCCCGAACGGAAATTCTGGGTCCGGGGCGGGACTCCGCCCCGGGCAAACGCCCGAGCGGCGGCCCCCCGCCGGGGGAGCCGCCGCTCAGGGACCTGCTGCGAACCGCCGGAGGCCTAGGCCTTGGCCTCCGCGAGGAGCTTCTGGATCCGGGACACGCCCTCCACCAGGTCCTCGTCGCCCAGGGCGTACGAGAGGCGCAGGTAACCCGGGGTGCCGAAGGCCTCGCCCGGGACGACCGCGACCTCGACCTCGTCGAGGATGAGGGCGGCCAGCTCGACGGAGCTCTGCGGGCGCTTGCCGCGGATCTCCTTGCCGAGGAGCTGCTTGACCGAGGGGTACACGTAGAACGCGCCTTCGGGGGTCGGGCAGACCACGCCGTCGATCTCGTTCAGCATCCGCACGATCGTCTGGCGGCGGCGGTCGAAGGCCGTGCGCATCTCGTGGACCGCGTCCAGGTTGCCGGAGACGGCGGCCAGCGCCGCGACCTGCGCCACGTTGGAGACGTTGGAGGTGGCGTGCGACTGCAGGTTGGTCGCGGCCTTGACGACGTCCTTGGGGCCGATGATCCAGCCCACGCGCCAGCCGGTCATCGCGTACGTCTTGGCGACGCCGTTGACGACGATGCACTTGTCGGCCAGCTCGGGGACGATCGCCGGGAGCGAGACGAACTTCGCGTCGCCGTAGACCAGGTGCTCGTAGATCTCGTCCGTCAGCACCCACAGGCCCTTGTCGGCGGCCCAGCGGCCGATCGCCTCGGCGTCCGCCTCGGAGTACACGGCGCCCGTCGGGTTGGACGGGGAGACGAACAGGACGACCTTCGTGCGCTCGGTGCGCGCGGCCTCCAGCTGCTCGACGGAGACCCGGTAACCGGTCGTCTCGTCGGCGACGACCTCGACGGGGACACCGCCCGCGAGGCGGATCGACTCCGGGTAGGTGGTCCAGTAAGGGGCCGGGACGATGACCTCGTCGCCCGGGTCGAGGATGGCCGCGAACGCCTCGTAGATCGCCTGCTTGCCGCCGTTGGTGACCAGGACCTGCGAGGCGTCGACCTCGTAGCCGGAGTCGCGCAGCGTCTTGGCGGCGATCGCGGCCTTCAGCTCGGGCAGACCGCCGGCCGGCGTGTAGCGGTGGTACTTCGGGTTGCGGCAGGCCTCGACCGCCGCCTCGACGATGTAGTCCGGCGTCGGGAAGTCGGGCTCGCCCGCGCCGAAGCCGATCACCGGACGTCCGGCGGCCTTGAGGGCCTTGGCCTTGGCGTCCACGGCGAGGGTGGCGGACTCGGAAATGGCGCCGATACGGGCGGACACCCGGCGCTCGGAGGAAGGCGTTGCAGAGGTCATGGAGCCAATCGTCCCAGACGGCCAAGAAGCCCCGCACACCGTTTCAGTGAGCGGACGCGACAGATCCGGATGACCTTGCCGACGCCTTCTGTTCGACGTCAGGGCCGGGACCACGTACACTCACCTGTCGTTGGTCCTCACCAGCCGCTCCAGAGCGTGAGCACTCCGTGCACTCGCCCGGATGCGGTAGGTTGGGGAACGCAAAGGGTCGTAGCTCAATTGGTAGAGCACTGGTCTCCAAAACCAGCGGTTGGGGGTTCGAGTCCCTCCGGCCCTGCTCCACACTCCTTCTCGGACGTGTGCGCAGGTACGTACTTCGATGCAACGCCGTGCGGCGCAACCGGGCGCGGCTACGGCCACGACCCGGATTCAGGTGAGAGACGTGACGGACGCCCTGGGCTCCATCGACATGCCTGACGCCGAGGACGACACTCGCGAGAAGAAGGCCCGCAAGGGCGGCAAGCGCGGCAAGAAGGGCCCCCTGGGCCGGCTCGCGCTGTTCTACCGCCAGATCGTCGCGGAACTCCGCAAGGTTGTATGGCCGACCCGCAACCAGCTCACGACGTACACCACTGTGGTGATTGTCTTCGTCGTCATCATGATCGGTCTGGTGACCGTGATTGACTATGGGTTCCAGGAAGCCATCAAGTTCGTCTTCGGCTGATCCCCGCGGAGGGCGGCGCCTTGATGGGTGCCGCCCGTTTTCGCATGTTCGACCACCTTTTGTATCCAGGAAGAAGCAGCCACCGTGTCTGACCCGAACCTGAACGTGAGCCCCGACTCCGTCGAGTCCGTCGAGGACGCGCTCGACATCGTCGAGGCTGCGGACGCTGTGGACCCCGACGAGGCCGAGCGCGCCGACGCCAAGGCGGTCCCCGCCGAGGAGGCCGCGCTCCACGTCGTGGACGAGGCTGACGCCGATGCCGAGGTCGAGGACGACGCAGAGGCCGAAGAGGCCGCCGACGACGCCGAGATCGACGAGGACGCCGTCGTCGCCGAGGCCGACGAAGAGGCAGAGGAGGCCGCCGAGGCCGAGCCTGTCGACCCCATCGAGGCCCTCCGCCAGGAGCTGCGCACTCTGCCCGGCGAGTGGTACGTGATCCACACCTACGCGGGCTACGAGAAGCGCGTGAAGGCGAACCTGGAGCAGCGCGCCGTCTCGCTGAACGTCGAGGAGTTCATCTACCAGGCCGAGGTGCCCGAGGAAGAGATCGTCCAGATCAAGAACGGCGAGCGCAAGAACGTCCGGCAGAACAAGCTGCCCGGGTACGTTCTCGTCCGCATGGATCTGACGAACGAGTCCTGGGGCGTCGTCCGTAACACCCCCGGTGTCACCGGCTTCGTCGGCAACGCGTACGACCCGTACCCGCTGACGCTGGACGAGATCGTCAAGATGCTCGCCCCGGAGGCGCAGGAGAAGGCCGCCAAGGCCGCCGCGGAAGAGGCCGGCCTGCCCGCGCCCGCCGTCAAGCGCACCATCGAGGTCCTCGACTTCGAGGTCGGCGACTCGGTCACCGTCACCGACGGCCCGTTCGCGACGCTCCAGGCGACGATCAACGAGATCAACCCGGACTCGAAGAAGGTCAAGGGTCTCGTCGAGATCTTCGGCCGCGAGACCCCGGTCGAGCTCAGCTTCGACCAGATCCAGAAGAACTGATCAAGTTCCTCTGGGAAACTGCTTCGAACAGGTCAGATCGCCCCTAAAAGGGCGGTCTGACCTGCTCGGTTTTTAGCCTCGCACCGATACCCGTTATCGTGGTGCGGTATGCCTCCATCCGGATGACCGGTTGGCGGCGAAAACTCTCACTAGGACCCGGAGAGAGCAATGCCTCCCAAGAAGAAGAAGATCACGGGGCTTATCAAGCTCCAGATCAAGGCCGGTGCGGCCAACCCGGCTCCGCCGGTCGGCCCCGCGCTCGGTCAGCACGGCGTCAACATCATGGAGTTCTGCAAGGCCTACAACGCCGCGACCGAGTCGCAGCGTGGCATGGTCGTGCCGGTGGAGATCACGGTCTACGACGACCGTTCCTTCACCTTCATCACCAAGACGCCGCCGGCCGCGCGCCTCATCCTGAAGAGCGCTGGCGTGGAGAAGGGCTCTGGCGAGCCGCACAAGACCAAGGTCGCGAAGCTTACGCGTGACCAGGTCCGCGAGATCGCCACGATCAAGCTCCCCGACCTGAACGCCAACGACCTGGACGCCGCCGAGAAGATCATCGCCGGCACCGCCCGTTCCATGGGCATCACGGTCGAAGGCTGATTCAGCCACCCCCCTCGCACCACCAGTGGTAGGGCCTGCGCCGGCCCGCACCACGACTCCACGCCTGAAGTCACAACACAGGAGCAGAAGTGAAGCGCAGCAAGACTCTCCGCGCTGCGGACGCCAAGGTCGACCGGGAGAAGCTGTACGCCCCGCTCGAGGCCGTCCGTCTCGCCAAGGAGACCGCCACCACCAAGTTCGACAGCACCGTCGAGGTCGCCTTCCGCCTGGGCGTTGACCCGCGCAAGGCCGACCAGATGGTCCGCGGCACCGTGAACCTCCCGCACGGCACCGGCAAGACCGCCCGGGTCCTGGTCTTCGCGACCGGTGACCGTGCTGCGGCCGCGGAAGCCGCCGGCGCCGACATCGTCGGCGACGACGAGCTGATCAACGAGATCGCCAAGGGCAACCGCCTGAACGAGTTCGACGCCGTTGTCGCCACGCCGGACCTCATGGGCAAGGTCGGCCGCCTCGGCCGCGTGCTCGGTCCCCGTGGCCTGATGCCGAACCCGAAGACCGGCACCGTCACCATGGACGTCGCCAAGGCTGTCACCGAGATCAAGGGTGGCAAGATCGAGTTCCGCGTCGACAAGCACTCGAACCTGCACTTCATCATCGGCAAGGTCTCCTTCACCGATGAGCAGCTGGTCGAGAACTACGGCGCGGCCCTGGACGAGATCCTTCGTCTGAAGCCGTCCGCCGCGAAGGGCCGCTACGTCAAGAAGGCCGCCCTGAGCACCACGATGGGCCCCGGCATCCAGCTGGACTCCAACCGCACCCGGAACCTCCTCGTCGAGGAAGACCCGGCCGCGGTCTGAGCCTCACGGCTCCGAGCCTGACGGCTCACTGAACGGCTGAACGGGCCCTTCGGCTCCCTTCGGGGAGACGGAGGGCCCGTTTTTCGTGCGCCCCTTTTGTGGGGCCCGCCACACCCGTGCCCATGACCGGAAATACATACGACTGCGGGAAGGCGCGCCGCGTAAGGTCAAAACCAAACAAACGATCACACCAGGGGTGGGGACTCCATGCTTTCTTACCGAAGGAAGACCGCCGGCGCGGCGCTGGCCGCCGTACTGCTCGTGGGTGGGGCCACGGCCTGCGAGAGCGGCAAGAAGGACGACGCCGGCAAGGCCGCGTCCGCGCAGGGGAAGCCGGCCGCGGAGCAGCAGGCCGCCCCGGGCGGCGCGAACGCCGCCCCGGCCGCCTACCTGGAGAAGGCGAAGAAGAAGTCCGAGGAGCTCACCTCGCTCCGCTACACCATGTCCGGGACCGCCCAGGGCCAGCGCATCGAGGGTGACGTCGCCCTGCGCCTGAAGCCCTCGGTGGCGATGGCCATGAAGATGTCCGCCCCCGGCCAGACCGAGTCGGTCGAGATCCGCCTGCTCGACGGTGCCATGTACATGGGCAGCGAGGGCAAGTGGATGAAGTTCGACATCAAGTCCCTGGACCCGGACTCGGCCAAGCAGCTGGACCAGCTCGGCAACGCCTCGCAGTCGGGCGAGAACCCGGGCGACCGGGCCGGCGAACTGCTCAAGGCCCAGGACCTCAAGGTGGTCGGCGACGAGACCGTCGACGGCGTGAAGACGAAGCACCTCTCCGGCACCGTCACGCTCGACCAGATGCGGGCCGCGGCCGCGGCGGCCTCCCCGGAGGCCAAGGCGCGCCAGGAGAAGTCGGTCACGAAGCTCGAGGCCGAGGGCGTCCGGAGCCTGGCCGTCGACATGTGGATCGACGAGAGCGACCACACCAAGCAGGTCCGCACCCGGGGTGAGTCGGCCAAGGGCCCGATGGACCTGACCATGAAGTTCACCGACCTCAACAAGCCCGTCGAGGTGACCGCCCCGCCGGCCGACCAGGTCATGGACCTGGCGCAGATGATGAAGGACGGCGAGAGCTGACCGGCTCGCACCGCCCGCACGAAGAGATCCGTATTTCCATGGGGGAGCACAAGATGAACAAGGCTGTCTGGACGCGAACCGGTGCCGCCCTCGCGGGCGCCGCACTGCTCGCGGGCGGCCTCACGGCCTGCGACGGCGAAGCGGCCGCCACGGGCGAGAACGACAGCACCGGGAGCTCGGCCGGGAGCAAGGGCGCGGCCAAGCCCCCGGCCCCCGCGGAGGCGGTGAAGGCGGCGTACCTGAAGACGGTGCCGGCCAGGTTCGCGACGATGGACATGACCATCACCGGGCGCTCGGGCAAGACCGAGCAGTTGCGCGGGACCAAGGGCTGGTACCCGTCCAGCACCGGCATCGAAGCCCAGGGCCCGGGCACCGAGCCCCAGATCATGCTGGGCGACGTCATCTACACCCACATGGACAAGCCCCTGGAGGGCAAGTCCTGGATGAAGATGCAGCTGAACAAGGACGGGAAGCCCCGCCCCCGGTTCAACGACGACCCCGCCGACTACCTCGCGCTGCTGCTGGGCCAGGAGAAGCTGAAGCTGGTCGGCACGGAGCAGACCGACGGCGCGGAGGCCCAGCACTACAAGGGCAGCTTCACCAACGCCGACCTGCTCGCGGCGGACGAGTCCACCAAGGTGATGGAGCAGGCGAACCGCCAGTACCTCCACGAGGCGCTGAAGGACTACACGAGCATGGAAGTCGACCTGTGGATCGGCAAGGACGGCCTTCCCGTCCGCGTCGACAGCGTGCAGGGGACCAAGGACGCCACGACGAAGATCTCCGCCAAGTTCTCCGGCTACGGGACCGCCGCGCCGGTGGTCGCACCGCCCGCGGACCAGGTGGCCGACTTCGACGCGGTCATGAAGGGCATCGACGACACCCTCAAGGACGCCGACGACAAGCTCGACGAGGCCGACCAGACGCTGAAGGACGCCGGACTGGGCGGTCTGAAGCGCTCCTGAGGCGCTCCGACCTGCGCCCCGGGGGCTTTGCTGAGGCGATTTGCCTTGGCTCGACCCCTTCACGTACGCTTCACCAGAAGCCAAAGACCGCTGGTCGTTGCCGTGCTCGCAAGAGCGCGGTGGCCGAAGGATCCGCTGAGTGCGGACGTCCTGCGCAGGTGTTCGTGGAGAAGCTCCCGGAGTGATTCGGTCGAGCTTACGCCCCGTGCGCTTGCGCCGGGGCGTTCGTGTTTTTCAGCCCCTTCTGAGCGGTCCTCATCACCCGGAAGGAGGCCGACGCTCTATGGCAAGGCCCGACAAGGCTGCCGCGGTAGCCGAGCTCACGGACGCGTTCCAGAGCTCGAACGCCGCCGTGCTGACCGAGTACCGGGGTCTCACCGTCGCGCAGCTCAAGACGCTGCGTCGTTCGCTCGGTGAGAACGCCCAGTACGCCGTGGTGAAGAACACGCTGACCAAGATTGCGGCCAACCAGGCCGGGATCACCGCGCTGGACGAGCACTTCGCTGGTCCGACCGCGGTCGCCTTCATCACCGGTGACCCGGTGGAGTCGGCGAAGAGCCTGCGTGACTTCGCCAAGGACAACCCGAACCTCATCATCAAGGCGGGTGTCCTTGATGGTAAGGCGCTCACCGCCGATGAGATCAAGAAGCTTGCGGACCTCGAGTCCCGCGAGGTTCTGCTCAGCAAGCTGGCCGGCGCGTTCAAGGGCAAGCAGTCTCAGGCTGCCTCGCTCTTCCAGGCGCTGCCGTCGAAGTTCGTCCGCACCGCGGAAGCGCTTCGCGTCAAGCTCGCCGAGCAGGGCGGTGCCGAGTAATTCGGCTCGCGCACTGATCCACGCCGCCTAGTGCGTGGGTCGTAGCGGGCCGTTACGCCCGCCTCTATATACATCCGGCACCTGCCGAATTAGTGGAAGGATCGCCCATCATGGCGAAGCTCTCTCAGGACGACCTCCTCGCCCAGTTCGAGGAGATGACCCTCATCGAGCTCTCCGAGTTCGTGAAGGCCTTCGAGGACAAGTTCGACGTCACCGCCGCCGCGGCCGTCGCCGTTGCCGGTCCGGCCCAGGGTGGCCCGGTTGCCGACGCCGCCGAGGAGCAGGACGAGTTCGACGTCATCCTCACCGGTGCCGGCGACAAGAAGATCCAGGTCAT
This sequence comes from Streptomyces sp. NPDC028314, assembly GCF_055565795.1. NCBI lineage: Bacteria > Bacillati > Actinomycetota > Actinomycetes > Kitasatosporales > Streptomycetaceae > Streptomyces > Streptomyces sp. NPDC028314. The sequence goes on along the minus strand of NZ_JBVHTP010000013.1, from coordinate 220,401 downwards.
CAAGGTCGTGCGCGAGCTGACCTCCCTGGGTCTGAAGGAGGCCAAGGACCTCGTCGACGGCGCTCCGAAGCCGGTCCTCGAGAAGGTCGCCAAGGAGGCCGCTGACAAGGCCGCCGAGTCCCTCAAGGCTGCCGGCGCGGCTGTCGAGGTCAAGTAACACCTCAGAGGCTCTCTGAAGCCTCTTCAAAGGGCGATCACCCGTAAGGGTGGTCGCCCTTTGGCATGCCCGGAGAGCCTGACTTGCCCTGGTCCCGTTGGGGAGTAGGGTGATCTTCGTTGCCTCGAGGCTGGGTCCGGAGATGATCCGCTCGGAGCAGGGGGCCTTGACGAACGGCCAGCGGCGCGCAATTCTCAGACCCGTTGTGGGCCGGTCGACGCGATCCGGAATCCGAGGCACGGATTGACGATCCGAGGCATGGATCGACTACGAAGAGGGCAGTACTGATACGCGCTCTGTGTACGGGGTACCGGGGCCGCAACGTTGGACGCAGGGTTGGTTTGAACGACATGGGGAAGGCCTGTTGCCGGTTTCCGGAAACCTGGTCTGGACATCAGTGAGCCGAGTGGCTACACTGACCCTTTGCGCTGCCTGTTAGCTGCCCCCTGCCCGTCGCCAGGGGCATGCCCACGCTTGAGCACACCTGACTGATCCGCCCTGACCTGGTCTTTCCGGCCAGATTGAAAGCGTCTGTCTTCTGTGTCGGCTGGGACCGGTACGCGCGTAGTGAGTCCGAGCCCTCGGAAGGACCCCCTCTTGGCCGCCTCGCGCAACGCCTCGACCAATACGAACAACGGTGCCAGCACCGCCCCGCTGCGCATCTCCTTTGCAAAGATCAAGGAGCCCCTCGAGGTTCCGAACCTCCTGGCGCTGCAGACCGAGAGCTTTGACTGGCTGCTCGGCAACTCCGCCTGGAAGTCTCGCGTCGAGTCGGCGCTTGAGAGTGGACAGGACGTCCCCACCAAGTCCGGTCTGGAAGAGATCTTCGAGGAGATCTCGCCGATCGAGGACTTCTCCGGGTCGATGTCGCTGACCTTCCGCGACCACCGTTTCGAGCCGGCGAAGAACTCTGTCGACGAGTGCAAGGACCGCGACTTCACGTACGCGGCGCCGCTGTTCGTCACGGCCGAGTTCACGAACAACGAGACCGGAGAGATCAAGTCTCAGACGGTCTTCATGGGCGACTTCCCGCTCATGACCAACAAGGGCACGTTCGTGATCAACGGCACCGAGCGTGTCGTCGTATCGCAGCTTGTCCGTTCCCCTGGTGTCTACTTCGACTCCTCCATCGACAAGACGTCCGACAAGGACATCTTCTCCGCCAAGATCATCCCGTCCCGGGGTGCCTGGCTGGAGATGGAGATCGACAAGCGCGACATGGTCGGCGTCCGCATCGACCGCAAGCGCAAGCAGTCCGTCACCGTCCTCCTGAAGGCTCTCGGCTGGACCACCGAGCAGATCCTCGAGGAGTTCGGCGAGTACGAGTCCATGCGCGCCACCCTGGAGAAGGACCACACCCAGGGCCAGGACGACGCGCTGCTCGACATCTACCGCAAGCTGCGTCCGGGCGAACCGCCGACCCGCGAGGCCGCTCAGACGCTGCTCGAGAACCTCTACTTCAACCCGAAGCGCTACGACCTCGCGAAGGTCGGCCGCTACAAGGTGAACAAGAAGCTCGGCGCGGACGAGCCGCTGGACGCCGGTGTGCTCACCACCGATGACGTCATCGCGACGATCAAGTACCTGGTCAAGCTGCACGCCGGCGAGACCGAGACGACCGGCGAGTCCGGCCGTTCGATCGTCGTCGAGACCGACGACATCGACCACTTCGGCAACCGTCGTCTGCGCAACGTCGGCGAGCTCATCCAGAACCAGGTCCGCACGGGTCTGGCTCGTATGGAGCGCGTCGTCCGCGAGCGGATGACCACCCAGGACGTCGAGGCGATCACGCCGCAGACCCTGATCAACATCCGGCCGGTCGTCGCCTCCATCAAGGAGTTCTTCGGCACCAGCCAGCTGTCGCAGTTCATGGACCAGAACAACCCGCTGTCGGGCCTCACCCACAAGCGCCGCCTGTCGGCGCTCGGCCCCGGTGGTCTGTCCCGTGAGCGGGCCGGCTTCGAGGTCCGAGACGTCCACCCGTCGCACTACGGCCGCATGTGCCCGATCGAGACCCCTGAAGGCCCGAACATCGGTCTGATCGGCTCGCTCGCGTCCTACGGCCGCGTCAACGCGTTCGGTTTCGTCGAGACCCCGTACCGCAAGGTCGTCGACGGTGTCGTCACCGACGAGGTCGACTACCTCACGGCCGACGAGGAAGACCGCTTCGTGATCGCCCAGGCCAACGCCGGCCTGAACGACGAGATGCGCTTCACCGAGAACCGCGTGCTGGTCCGCCGTCGTGGTGGCGAGATCGACTACATCGCCGGTGACGACGTCGACTACATGGACGTCTCGCCGCGCCAGATGGTGTCCGTCGCGACCGCGATGATCCCCTTCCTCGAGCACGACGACGCCAACCGTGCCCTCATGGGCGCGAACATGATGCGCCAGGCCGTTCCGCTCATCAAGGCGGAAGCGCCGCTCGTCGGCACCGGCATGGAGTACCGCTGTGCGGTCGACGCCGGTGACTCGATCAAGGCGGAGAAGGACGGTGTCGTCCAGGAGGTCTCGGCCGACTACATCACCGTCGCCAACGACGACGGCACGTACACCACGTACCGCGTCGCCAAGTTCTCCCGCTCGAACCAGGGCACCTCGGTCAACCAGAAGGTCATCGTCAACGAGGGTGACCGCATCATCGAGGCCCAGGTCCTCGCCGACGGTCCTGCGACCGAAGAGGGCGAAATGGCCCTCGGCAAGAACCTGCTCGTCGCGTTCATGCCCTGGGAAGGCCACAACTACGAGGACGCGATCATCCTGTCGCAGCGCCTCGTACAGGACGACGTCCTCTCCTCGATCCACATCGAGGAGCACGAGGTCGACGCCCGTGACACCAAGCTGGGCCCCGAGGAGATCACCCGGGACATCCCGAACGTCTCCGAGGAGGTCCTCGCCGACCTCGACGAGCGCGGCATCATCCGCATCGGTGCGGACGTCGTCGCCGGCGACATCCTGGTCGGCAAGGTCACGCCCAAGGGTGAGACCGAGCTGACCCCGGAGGAGCGTCTGCTCCGCGCGATCTTCGGTGAGAAGGCCCGCGAGGTGCGTGACACCTCGCTCAAGGTCCCTCACGGTGAGATCGGCAAGGTCATCGGTGTCCGCGTCTTCGACCGCGAGGAGGGCGACGAGCTTCCTCCGGGCGTGAACCAGCTGGTCCGCGTCTACGTCGCCCAGAAGCGCAAGATCACCGACGGCGACAAGCTCGCCGGCCGCCACGGCAACAAGGGTGTCATCTCCAAGATCCTTCCGATCGAGGACATGCCCTTCCTGGAAGACGGCACGCCGGTCGACATCATCCTGAACCCGCTGGGTGTCCCGTCCCGAATGAACCCGGGACAGGTCCTGGAGATCCACCTCGGCTGGCTCGCCAGCCGCGGCTGGGACGTCTCCGGCCTGGCGGAGGAGTGGGCCGAGCGTCTGAAGGTCATCGGCGCCGACAAGGTCGCGCCCGGTACCAACGTCGCCACCCCGGTGTTCGACGGTGCGCGTGAGGACGAGCTCGCCGGCCTGTTCGAGCACACCATCCCGAACCGCGACGGTGACCGTCTGGTCCTGCCGTCCGGCAAGGCGCGTCTGTTCGACGGCCGCTCCGGTGAGCCGTTCCCGGACCCGATCTCGATCGGGTACATGTACATCCTCAAGCTCCACCACCTGGTCGACGACAAGCTCCACGCGCGGTCGACCGGTCCGTACTCGATGATCACGCAGCAGCCGCTGGGTGGTAAGGCGCAGTTCGGTGGCCAGCGCTTCGGTGAGATGGAGGTGTGGGCGCTCGAGGCTTATGGCGCCGCTTACGCCCTCCAGGAGCTGCTGACCATCAAGTCCGACGACGTCACCGGCCGCGTGAAGGTCTACGAGGCCATCGTCAAGGGCGAGAACATCCCCGAGCCGGGCATTCCCGAGTCCTTCAAGGTGCTCATCAAGGAAATGCAGTCGCTCTGCCTCAACGTGGAGGTGCTGTCCTCGGACGGCATGTCCATCGAGATGCGCGACACCGACGAGGACGTCTTCCGCGCGGCGGAGGAGCTCGGTATCGACCTGTCCCGGCGCGAGCCGAGCAGCGTCGAAGAGGTCTGACGGGCCTGACGGGGGGCTCGCTCAAGAGCCCCCCGTCATCCCCGGGACCGTTCAGACCATGATTGAGACTCGACCCCGAAAGAGGGATTGACGCACAGTGCTCGACGTCAACTTCTTCGACGAGCTGCGGATCGGCCTTGCCACCGCGGACGACATCCGAACCTGGTCGCACGGCGAGGTCAAGAAGCCGGAGACCATCAACTACCGCACCCTCAAGCCCGAGAAGGACGGACTCTTCTGCGAGAAGATCTTCGGTCCGACCCGGGACTGGGAGTGCTACTGCGGTAAGTACAAGCGTGTCCGCTTCAAGGGCATCATCTGCGAGCGCTGTGGCGTCGAGGTCACGCGCGCCAAGGTGCGTCGTGAGCGGATGGGCCACATCGAGCTTGCCGCTCCCGTCACCCACATCTGGTACTTCAAGGGCGTCCCGTCGCGCCTTGGCTACCTGCTGGACCTCGCGCCGAAGGACCTCGAAAAGGTCATCTACTTCGCCGCGTACATGATCACGTTCGTGGACGACGAGCGCCGCACCCGCGACCTCCCGTCGCTGGAGGCCCACGTCTCCGTCGAGCGCCAGCAGATCGAGAACCGCCGTGACGCGGACCTCGAAGGCCGTGCCAAGAAGCTCGAGACCGACCTGGCCGAGCTCGAGGCCGAGGGCGCGAAGGCCGACGTGCGCCGCAAGGTGCGCGAAGGTGCCGAGCGCGAGATGAAGCAGCTGCGCGACCGTGCGCAGCGCGAGATCGACCGTCTCGACGAGGTCTGGGCGCGCTTCAAGAACCTCAAGGTCCAGGACCTCGAGGGCGACGAGCTGCTCTACCGCGAGCTGCGCGACCGCTTCGGTACGTACTTCGACGGTTCGATGGGTGCCGCGGCGCTGCAGAAGCGCCTGGAGTCCTTCGACCTCGAGGAGGAGGCCGAGCGCCTCCGCGAGATCATCCGTACCGGCAAGGGCCAGAAGAAGACCCGCGCGCTCAAGCGCCTCAAGGTCGTCTCCGCGTTCCTGCAGACCAGCAACAGCCCCAAGGGCATGGTTCTGGACTGCGTCCCGGTCATCCCGCCGGACCTGCGTCCGATGGTGCAGCTGGACGGTGGCCGCTTCGCGACCTCCGACCTGAACGACCTGTACCGCCGCGTGATCAACCGCAACAACCGTCTGAAGCGTCTGCTCGACCTCGGTGCCCCCGAGATCATCGTGAACAACGAGAAGCGGATGCTCCAGGAGGCGGTCGACGCCCTCTTCGACAACGGCCGTCGCGGTCGCCCGGTCACGGGCCCCGGCAACCGTCCGCTGAAGTCCCTGAGCGACATGCTCAAGGGCAAGCAGGGTCGATTCCGTCAGAACCTTCTCGGTAAGCGCGTGGACTACTCCGCGCGTTCCGTGATCGTCGTCGGTCCGCAGCTGAAGCTGCACCAGTGCGGTCTGCCCAAGGCCATGGCGCTGGAGCTCTTCAAGCCGTTCGTGATGAAGCGCCTGGTCGACCTGAACCACGCGCAGAACATCAAGTCGGCGAAGCGCATGGTCGAGCGCGGCCGCACGGTCGTCTACGACGTGCTCGAAGAGGTCATCGCCGAGCACCCGGTCCTGCTGAACCGTGCGCCCACGCTGCACCGCCTCGGCATCCAGGCCTTCGAGCCCCAGCTGGTCGAAGGCAAGGCCATCCAGATCCACCCGCTCGTCTGCACCGCGTTCAACGCGGACTTCGACGGTGACCAGATGGCCGTGCACCTTCCGCTCTCCGCGGAGGCGCAGGCCGAGGCCCGCATCCTGATGCTGTCCTCGAACAACATCCTCAAGCCGGCCGACGGCCGTCCGGTCACGATGCCGACCCAGGACATGGTCCTCGGTCTGTTCTTCCTGACCACCGACGGTGAGCTCCGTGACGTCAAGGGCGAGGGCCGTGCGTTCGGCTCGACCGCCGAGGCGATCATGGCGTTCGACGCCGGCGAGCTCGCGCTCCAGTCGTCCGTCGACATCCGCTTCCCGGTCGGCACCATGCCGCCGCGCGGCTGGGTGGCGCCGGTCGCCGAGGAAGGCGAGCAGGAGTTCCAGCCGGGCGACAGCTTCCGTCTGAAGACCACCCTGGGTCGCGCGCTCTTCAACGAGCTGCTGCCCGAGGACTACCCGTTCGTCGACTACTCGGTGGGCAAGAAGCAGCTCTCCGAGATCGTCAACGACCTGGCGGAGCGCTACCCCAAGGTCATCGTGGCGGCGACGCTCGACAACCTGAAGGCGGCCGGCTTCCACTGGGCGACCCGTTCGGGCGTCACCGTGGCCATCTCCGACGTTGTCGTGCCCGAGGCCAAGAAGGCCATCGTCGCGGGCTACGAGGCGATGGACGAGAAGGTCCAGAAGCAGTACGAGCGCGGTCTGATCACCAAGGACGAGCGCACGCAGGAGCTCATCGCGATCTGGACCAAGGCGACCAACGAGGTTGCCGAGGCGATGAACGCGAACTTCCCCAAGACGAACCCCATCTTCATGATGGTTGACTCGGGTGCCCGAGGAAACATGATGCAGATGCGACAGATCGCCGGTATGCGTGGTCTGGTGTCGAACGCGAAGAACGAGACCATCCCGCGTCCGATCAAGGCGTCCTTCCGTGAGGGCCTCACCGTTCTGGAGTACTTCATCTCCACGCACGGTGCCCGTAAGGGTCTGGCGGACACCGCCCTGCGTACCGCCGACTCGGGTTACCTCACCCGTCGTCTGGTGGACGTCTCGCAGGACGTCATCATCCGCGAGGAGGACTGCGGCACCGAGCGCGGCCTCAAGCTCAAGATCGGTGTCAAGGACGAGGCCGGCGTTCTGCGCAAGGCCGACGACGTCGAGACCTCCATCTACGCCCGCATGCTGGCCGAGGACGTCGTCATCGACGGCAAGGTCATCGCGCCGGCGAACGTGGACCTCGGTGACGTGCTCATCGACGCCCTCATCGCGAACGGCGTCGAGGAGGTCAAGACCCGCTCGGTCCTGACCTGTGAGTCCGCGGTCGGCACCTGTGCCTTCTGCTACGGACGCTCGCTCGCCACCGGCAAGCTGGTCGACATCGGTGAGGCGGTCGGCATCATCGCCGCCCAGTCCATCGGTGAGCCCGGTACCCAGCTGACGATGCGTACCTTCCACACCGGTGGTGTGGCCGGTGACGACATCACGCAGGGTCTGCCGCGTGTCGTCGAGCTCTTCGAAGCCCGTACCCCGAAGGGTGTCGCCCCGATCTCCGAGGCCGCCGGCCGCGTGCGGATCGAGGAGACCGAGAAGACGAAGAAGATCGTCATCACGCCCGACGACGGCAGCGAGGAGACGGCGTTCCCGATCTCCAAGCGCGCCAAGGTCATCGTGCACGAGGGCGACCACGTCGAGGTGGGCCAGAAGCTCACCATGGGTGCCACCAACCCGCACGACGTGCTGCGCATCCTCGGCCAGCGTGCCGTCCAGGTCCACCTGGTCGGCGAAGTCCAGAAGGTCTACAACTCGCAGGGCGTGTCGATCCACGACAAGCACATCGAGATCATCATCCGGCAGATGCTGCGCCGCGTGACGATCATCGAGTCCGGCGACGCGGAGCTCCTGCCGGGCGAGCTCGTCGAGCGGTCGAAGTTCGAGACCGAGAACCGTCGTGTGGTCACCGAGGGCGGGCACCCCGCCTCCGGCCGTCCGCAGCTGATGGGTATCACCAAGGCCTCGCTCGCCACCGAGTCGTGGCTGTCGGCGGCGTCCTTCCAGGAGACGACCAGGGTTCTGACGGACGCGGCGATCAACGCCAAGTCCGACTCCCTGATCGGCCTCAAGGAGAACGTCATCATCGGTAAGCTCATCCCGGCCGGTACGGGTCTGTCCCGCTACCGCAACATCCGGGTCGAGCCCACCGAGGAAGCCAAGGCCGCGATGTACTCGGCCGTCGGCTACGACGACATCGACTACTCGCCCTTCGGCACCGGCTCCGGCCAGGCTGTCCCGCTGGAGGACTACGACTACGGCCCGTACAACGGCTAAGGCTCGTAAGTCGAAGCCCCCCGCCGCTCCGAGAGGAGTGGCGGGGGGCTTCTTCGTGTTCGGGGGCGGGGGCGGGGACGGTGCCGGGGGCTGCGGGGACGGGGACGGTGCCCCGGCCGCCTGCGCCGTCAGCCGCGGCGGCGGCGGAGGTACGTGGCCGTGGTGACCGAGAGGAGGGTCAGCAGGGCCAGGGCGGCCGCCGCCAGGCCCGGGGTGAGGCCCTTCGGGGTGAAGGTGCAGGCGACCTTGTCGGTGCCCGCGGGGAGGGGCAGGGAGACCAGGCCGTTGAAGGAGGCCGGGTCGGCGGCCGCCCGGGAGCCCGCCGAGCACTGCCAGCCCGGGACGGCCGTCATGGCGAAGACGGCGGTGCCGGAGGCGCCCCGGGGGAGGGTGGCTTCGATGGTGTGCCCGCCCGCGGTGACCTTGGTGGCGCCGGTGGCGGTGAGGCGCTGGACCGCCGCGTCGAGCCGGGCCCGGTCGAGGCAGCCCACGGGGTGCGCCCCGGCGGTGGCGTTCTCGGTCCGGGTGTGGACCGTGATGTCGAGCCGGCCCGAGGCGGGGACCTCGCCGAGCGGCACGACGCCGCTCATCCGGTCCTCCAGCGGGCGGGTGGCGCCGCCGGTCGCGAGGGTTCCGTAGATCTCGGGGGAGTACCAGTACGCCCGGGAGCCGGGTGTGCAGCGGGCCGCGTACGTCTGCTCGGTGGCGGTGCCGCCGCGCGTGACCTGCGGGACCTCGTAGACGGTGGAGCCCAGGACGGTCTCCTGGCGGGCCCAGACGCTGTCCGCCGGGTTGGGGGAGGCGTACTCCCCGCTGCGGACCGTCACCAGGGGCGGAGCCGGGAACTTCGAGCCCGTCCAGGTGCTCGGGGCGGAACCCGGGCGGACCCGGGCCCCGATCGAGAAGATCGCGTCGAGGACGGGGTTGTCGGCGCCGAAGAAGGTCCGGCCGTCGTTCTTGAAGCCGTATCCGAGGGGCTCCAGGGCCTGGTACGTGACCTCCGGGAGGTAGCTGCTGTAGTACTGCGGGCCCTCCGCCTGAAGGGCCAGGGCGTCGTTGTACGAGGTCTGCGGCGCGCCCGAGTCGGTCCGGTACGCGGGCCACCCGTCCACCCCCCGGACGGCGTCGAGGTGGTTGCCGATCGACTGGCTGGAGGTGGCGGCCGGCTTCGCCCAGCGCTCGCGGGCCCGCCGGGCGTCGGCGCTCGCCGCGGCGACGGTGGACTCCGCGAAGACGACGCCGACCATCAGGACGGCCGCGACGGGGATCAGTACCCGGCGCTTCTCGCCCAGCCCCAGCAGGATCAGCGCGAGCAGCGAGACGGCCCCGCCGCCGAGCACGGCCGGCCAGGTCCAGCCGCCGAAGTCGTCGGTGTGCCGGAGCACGAAGGTGGCCACGACCAGCAGGCCGGCCGTCAGCGCCAGGTGCAGCGGGCGCGGCCGGTTGGCCAGCGCCAGCCAGGCGACGATCACCACCATGCCGCTGAAGACGAAGGCTTCCCGGTACGGATTGCCGTTCGGGACGGCCAGGCCGTGCCAGACGTACTGGGTCGGCGGGAACTGGAAGGAGACGACCACCAGCAGCGTCGCCGCGGCCCACACGAGCCGGGTCTTCTTCGCGATCGCGGTGTTGAACAGGAAGGCGCCGGCCAGGATCAGCCCCAGCGAGGCCACGTACAGCCGCGGGCGCCCGCCCCACAGGTGCGTGGCCGGCAGCATCCCCGCCAGGAAGATCTCGATCCGTACCGGGTCGAAGGCGGCGGCCTTGGTGGGCTGCGCGGCGCCGCTGGAGAGGAAGGACGGCAGCAGCAGGGGCAGGGTGAGCAGGATTCCGGTCGCGGCGGCGGTGCCGGCCCGCGCCACCGCGCGCAGCCGCTGGGCGCCGGTCATGTCGAGGATGACGAGCCGGATCCCGAGCAGCACGCAGGCGGCCATCGTGGCCATCATCGCGGTGTAGAAGTTCCCGAACCAGGCCAGGGCGACGAGCAGCGCCACCCCCGGCCAGCGCCGCCCCTCCAGGCACCACTCGACGGCGATGCCGAGCATGGGCAGCGCCACCAGCCCCCACAGCCACATCGGGATGTACGAGGCGTCGCTCAGCGCCCAGCCGCACAACCCGTACGTGGCTCCGAGCACGCCCCGCTGCCACCACGGGCCGGGCTGGAGCTTGCCGAGGTACACCGCCATCAGCGCGGCGGCGGTGCCCATGGTGACCGGGGAGACCACGAAGACGGCCAGGTCCACGTGCTCGCGCGGGACCAGCACGGCCAGCCAGGAGAAGGGGTTGCCGAGGTACGTGTAGTAGTCGGACAGGAACTGCTGGCCGAAGCCGCCGCGCCAGCTGAAGAACAGGTCGCCGGCGGCCTGGCCGTGCACGAGGTCCCACAGGGCGCGGTGGAAGGGCACGTACTGGTTGGCCTGGTCGTTGATGGCCCGGCCGGTGTTGCCGAAGGGGAAGCTGCCGCGGGCGGCCCAGGCCGAGCAGAAGGCGGCCGAGGTGATGAGGAAGGCGAGCAGCGGGCCGTACCAGCCGCGCAGGCGGCGCCGGGCCGGCGGGTCCGGCCGAGCGGACGGAGCGTCCTGAGCCCTGGGCTCCGAGGCCACGGTTCCCAATGCTCTGCTCCCTGCTGATCGTGATCGACGGCGCCGGGTGGCGGTTTTGTCCGGCTCGTCAGTCTAGGGCGAGCGGGGGAGGCCTCCGGCGAGCGCGTGTCGACGTACCACATCCGAGCGGTTCCCGCACAACCGCGCTATCGCGCCGGGGCCGTCCGGGCGCCGAACCCTTGGCGCGTCTGGCCTGTGGGTGTGTGGCGCAGGAGGGGCCTCCGGGGCTGCCGGGCTTTTGTTTTGACCGGAGTGGATGAGGTAGGTACGCTCAGACCTTGTGCCTGGGGTGTGCCTGGGCTCCCGTGCGTGTCCATCAACCGCATAAGAGCCGAATCAGCCGCCGCGATCCAAGCGTTTCCGTGCTTGCACGGAGGTCCGCCGGATCCGACACACCCGACCGCGTGGGTCGGCAACGTTCCAGGTTAGCTTCACTACACGGCACACAGAAACCGGAGAAGTAGTGCCTACGATCCAGCAGCTGGTCCGTAAGGGCCGGCAGGACAAGGTCGAGAAGACAAAGACCCCCGCGCTCGAGGCTTCGCCCCAGCGTCGCGGCGTCTGCACGCGTGTGTTCACGACCACCCCGAAGAAGCCGAACTCGGCGCTGCGTAAGGTCGCGCGTGTGCGTCTGACCTCTGGCATCGAGGTCACCGCTTACATTCCGGGTGAGGGACACAACCTGCAGGAGCACTCGATCGTGCTCGTGCGTGGTGGCCGTGTGAAGGACCTGCCGGGTGTTCGTTACAAGATCATCCGCGGTGCGCTTGACACCCAGGCTGTCAAGAACCGCAAGCAGGCCCGCAGCCGCTACGGCGCCAAGAAGGAGAAGTAAGAATGCCTCGTAAGGGCCCCGCCCCGAAGCGCCCGGTCATCATCGACCCGGTCTACGCATCTCCTCTGGTGACCTCGCTCATCAACAAGATCCTCCTGAACGGCAAGCGCTCCACCGCCGAGCGCATCGTCTACGGCGCCATGGAAGGCCTCCGCGAGAAGACCGGCAACGACCCGGTCATCACGCTGAAGCGCGCGCTGGAGAACGTCAAGCCGTCCCTCGAGGTCAAGTCCCGCCGTGTCGGTGGCGCGACCTACCAGGTTCCCGTCGAGGTCAAGCCGGGTCGTCAGTCGACCCTGGCGCTGCGCTGGCTCGTGGGTTACTCCCGCGCCCGCCGCGAGAAGACCATGACCGAGCGCCTGATGAACGAGCTGCTCGACGCCTCCAACGGTCTTGGCGCTGCCGTCAAGAAGCGCGAGGACACGCACAAGATGGCCGAGTCCAACAAGGCCTTCGCGCACTACCGCTGGTAGTCCCACCCCACATCGAGACCGAGAGAAGACCGAAGCCTTATGGCTACCACTTCGCTTGACCTGGCCAAGGTCCGCAACATCGGGATCATGGCCCACATCGACGCGGGCAAGACGACCACCACCGAGCGCATCCTGTTCTACACCGGTGTGTCGTACAAGATCGGTGAGGTCCACGACGGCGCCGCCACGATGGACTGGATGGAGCAGGAGCAGGAGCGTGGTATCACCATCACGTCTGCCGCGACGACCTGCCACTGGCCTCTTGAAGAGGTCGACCACACCATCAACATCATCGACACCCCGGGTCACGTCGACTTCACCGTCGAGGTGGAGCGTTCGCTCCGCGTCCTCGACGGCGCCGTCACCGTCTTCGACGGTGTCGCCGGTGTGGAGCCGCAGTCCGAGACGGTCTGGCGTCAGGCCGACCGTTACGGCGTGCCGCGCATCTGCTTCGTCAACAAGCTGGACCGTACCGGCGCCGAGTTCTTCCGCTGCGTAGACATGATCACGGACCGCCTCGGCGCGACCCCGATCGTCATGCAGCTGCCGATCGGCGCCGAGATGGACTTCCAGGGCGTTGTCGACCTGGTCCGCATGAAGGCCCTCGTCTGGTCCGCCGAAGCCTCCAAGGGCGAGATGTACGACGTCGTCGACATCCCCGCCTCGCACACCGAGCTCGCCGAGGAATGGCGCGGCAAGCTCGTCGAGGCCGTCGCGGAGAACGACGAAGAGCTGATGGAACTGTTCCTGGAGGGCGTCGAGCCCACCGAGGAGCAGCTCTACGCCGCTGTTCGCCGTATCACCATCGCGTCCGGCAAGGGCGGCGACACCACCGTCACCCCCGTGTTCTGCGGCACCGCGTTCAAGAACAAGGGCGTTCAGCCCCTGCTCGACGCCGTCGTGCGCTACCTGCCTTCCCCCCTGGACGTCGAGGCCATCGAAGGCCACGACGTCAAGGACCCGGAGGTCGTGGTCTCGCGCAAGCCGTCCGAGGCGGAGCCCCTGTCGGCCCTCGCGTTCAAGATCGCGAGCGACCCGCACCTGGGCAAGCTCACCTTCGTCCGGATCTACTCCGGTCGCCTGGAGGCCGGCACCGCGGTGCTGAACTCCGTCAAGGGCAAGAAGGAGCGCATCGGCAAGATCTACCGCATGCACGCGAACAAGCGTGAGGAGATCGACTCGGTGGGCGCCGGCGACATCGTCGCCGTCATGGGCCTGAAGCAGACCACCACCGGTGAGACGCTGTGTGACGAGAAGAACCCGGTCATCCTGGAGTCCATGGACTTCCCGGCCCCGGTTATTCAGGTCGCCATCGAGCCCAAGTCCAAGGGTGACCAGGAGAAGCTGGGTGTTGCCATCCAGCGTCTCGCGGAGGAGGACCCCTCCTTCCAGGTTCACTCGGACGAGGAGACCGGCCAGACCATCATCGGTGGTATGGGCGAGCTTCACCTCGACATCCTCGTCGACCGCATGCGTCGCGAGTTCAAGGTCGAGGCGAACGTCGGCAAGCCGCAGGTTGCCTACCGTGAGACGATCCGCAAGACCGTCGAGCGTCACGACTACACCCACAAGAAGCAGACCGGTGGTACCGGTCAGTTCGCCAAGGTGCAGATCGCGATCGAGCCCATCGAGGGTGGCGAGGCGACCTACGAGTTCGTGAACAAGGTCACCGGTGGCCGCATCCCGCGTGAGTACATCCCGTCGGTGGATGCCGGTGCGCAGGAAGCCATGAAGTTCGGCATCCTCGCCGGCTACGAGATGACTGGCGTCCGCGTCATTCTTCTCGACGGTGGTTACCACGAGGTCGACTCCTCCGAGCTCGCGTTCAAGATCGCCGGTTCGCAGGCCTTCAAGGAGGCCGCGCGCAAGGCTTCTCCCGTGCTCCTTGAGCCGATGATGGCCGTTGAGGTCACCACGCCCGAGGACTACATGGGTGAGGTCATCGGCGACATCAACTCTCGCCGTGGCCAGATTCAGGCCATGGAGGAGCGTCACGGTGCTCGCATCGTGAAGGGCCTCGTGCCGCTTTCGGAGATGTTCGGCTACGTCGGAGACCTCCGCAGCAAGACCTCGGGTCGCGCCAGCTACTCGATGCAGTTCGACTCCTACGCCGAGGTTCCCCGGAACGTCGCTGAGGAGATCATCGCGAAGGCCAAGGGCGAGTAACTCTTCCGAGTACACGCTTTAGGCTTGTCACCGGCAGCCTCTGGGGCAACAGGAGCAACACGCTCTTGTTGCCCCGGGACCGGCCGGCTTTCCAGCAAAGATCACCTGGCGCCGATCTGTAAGGCGTACAGAACCACTCTCCAGGAGGACCCCCGTGGCGAAGGCGAAGTTCGAGCGGACTAAGCCGCACGTCAACATCGGCACCATCGGTCACATTGACCACGGTAAGACGACCCTCACGGCCGCCATTACCAAGGTGCTGCACGACGCGTACCCGGACCTGAACGAGGCCTCGGCCTTCGACCAGATCGACAAGGCTCCTGAGGAGCGCCAGCGCGGTATCACCATCTCCATCGCGCACGTCGAGTACCAGACCGAGGCGCGTCACTACGCCCACGTCGACTGCCCGGGTCACGCGGACTACATCAAGAACATGATCACCGGTGCCGCGCAGATGGACGGTGCCATCCTCGTGGTCGCCGCCACCGACGGCCCGATGCCGCAGACCAAGGAGCACGTGCTCCTGGCCCGCCAGGTCGGCGTCCCCTACATCGTCGTCGCCCTGAACAAGGCCGACATGGTGGACGACGAGGAGATCCTGGAGCTCGTCGAGCTCGAGGTCCGTGAGCTGCTCTCCGAGTACGACTTCCCGGGCGACGACCTTCCGGTCGTTCAGGTCTCCGCTCTGAAGGCGCTCGAGGGCGACAAGGAGTGGGGCGAGAAGCTCCTCGGTCTCATGGCTGCGGTCGACGAGTCGATCCCGACCCCGCCGCGTGACACCGACAAGCCCTTCCTGATGCCGGTCGAGGACGTCTTCACGATCACCGGTCGCGGTACGGTCGTCACCGGCCGTATCGAGCGTGGTGTCCTGAAGGTCAACGAGACCGTCGACATCATCGGTATCAAGGAAGAGAAGACCACCACCACGGTCACCGGTATCGAGATGTTCCGCAAGCTGCTCGACGAGGGCCAGGCCGGCGAGAACGTCGGTCTGCTCCTCCGTGGCATCAAGCGCGAGGACGTCGAGCGCGGCCAGGTCATCATCAAGCCCGGTTCGGTTACGCCGCACACCGAGTTCGAGGCCGCCGCGTACATCCTGTCGAAGGACGAGGGTGGCCGTCACACCCCGTTCTTCAACAACTACCGCCCGCAGTTCTACTTCCGTACCACGGACGTTACGGGCGTTGTGACCCTCCCCGAGGGCACCGAGATGGTCATGCCGGGTGACAACACCGACATGACGGTCAACCTCATCCAGCCTGTCGCGATGGAAGAGGGCCTGAAGTTCGCCATCCGTGAGGGTGGTCGTACGGTCGGCGCCGGCCAGGTCACCAAGATCACGAAGTAATTTCGCGGTCTGACCTGGTAGCTCGCGCGAGCGGGCACCACGTTTGACAGAGGGGCCCCTTCCCCGACGCTTCGGCGCCGGGGGAGGGGCCCTTCGTCATGCGGGCGCGCCGAGAAGTACGTCCTTCGCCCTGATCCGATCGGCTCCCTCGCCGATGAGGGTGGCCCTGCCCTTCGGCAGGCGGTTCGTCGAACCAGGTCGCAGGGGATCCCAGGCGACCTTCGCCAGCCGTACCTCCACGCCGGGTGCGGCAGTGGAACGGAACGCCATTCCGATCCGGGCTTCGCCGGTGAAGTTCAGGACGACGCACCCCAGCTCGCTCGCGGCACTGCTCGTCACGGCGTCGACGAGCAGGCGCACCGCCAGGGGCGAGGGGGGCTGCGCGGCGATCGCCTCGATGATGAGATCCAGGTCCTCGGAGGCGGCGATGCAGAATGCCTGGTCCTCTCGGCTGATGGCCGCCATCGCCTCGTGGTGATTGCGCCCGTCGGGACCGGATTCCGATACGGCGCGAGCCGTACGGATGAGCGAATTCTTCCTTTCCTGGAAAACCCATGCGGTATTCCGTGGCGCGTCACGCGCCACGGCGGTGAACATGTCGCGAAGCTCTTCGTGCGGCTCGGAGAACCGCCAGCCCAGGGAAGGGGGTTGGGCGAGACCGGACTCGGTGTGGTCCCCTCCCGGAGCCCTGAGCCAAGAGATCGGGGCGAACCGTTCGAGCGCCGCCCGAGCCCGCTGGAACTGTGATGACCGATCCTCCATCGCGCCTCATCTCCCCTTGGCCGGCGAGTTCCGCTCGGCCAACCCCGCCCCCGGTCTGTGGTCACGTTAATCCGGGACGCGGGGGCCGGGCGGTGTTACCCGCGAGGCGGTGTGAGAGGCTCCGCACCGCATGGTGCGGATCTTTCAGGGTGGGGACATGGGGAACAGCGACGACGCGGGCAGAACCGGGGTTTCCGACGAGGAGTGGGAGCGGTTCGCGCGGGAGGCCGGGAGCGGGGGAGGGGCGGCGCCCAAGGAGCCGTCCGCGCGGGCGCGGATGGTGACCGAGCGGCTGCGCCGGGAGGACGAGGAGCGGGCCGCGCGGGAGGCGGGGCGCAGGGGGCGCACGGCCCGGCAGGCCGCCGAGCCCGCCGGGTGGCGGACCGGGCCGGCCTGGCAGGAGATGGAGGGCCGCGGGAGGGGCAAGCGGCGGCTCAAGGCGGTCGCGGGCGTCCTGTGCATAGCCGCGCTGGCGCTGATCGTCGTACGGCCGGAGCTGCTCATAGACCGGCTCACGGGCAAGACGGAGGCCCGGGCGAGCGCCGCGAAGGCCGCCCCGCTGCCCGCGGAGACGGCGCGGCCGTCCGCCGCGCCCTCGCGGCTCTACCCGGACCGGCCGACCCTCCAGGACCCCTTCAGGGGCTCCCCGGCCCAGCAGTGGGGCGACGGCGCGGCGGCCATCGAGCTGCCCGAGGCCAACGCGCTCAACGGGGTGTCGCGCCAGCAGGTCGCCGACGGCCTCGCGGTGGTCAAGCGCTTCCTCGTCACCGCCAACCTGGACCCCGCCACCCTGCGCGGCGAGCGGCCGCAGGCGGCGCTCGACCTGATCGACCCGGCCCAGGGCGAGCTGCTGGGCCTCCTCGACCAGGGCCTGGCCAAGCCCGGCAAGGAGCAGGACCCCCTGCAGATGTTCACCCGCTTCAACGGCGCCGAGGTGCGGCCGGCCGGGGACGTGGTGAAGGTGCGCGGGCGGATGTGGCTGGAAGCGGGGGAGAAGCCCGGCCTGGTGGACGTCCACGCCGACTACACCTTCGTCTACCCGCTCGTGCGGGCGAAGGCGGGGTCCGAGGAGGTCAGCCGGTCGATCATGCGGCGGCAGATCGAGTTCAGCCTCGCCGACCCGGCGCAGTGGCGGGTCAAGTCCGGGACGATGCAGATCGGGCCCTACGTGTACGACATCGCCAACAGTGACTGCTTCACCTACGACGGCTACCTGCACCCGGAATTCTCGGACTCGCGCTTCTCGGGTCCCGAGCCGTCCGGCACGCCCCGGGACCCGTACGACCGGAGCGAGGAACTCGACCGGGCCACGGCCGAAGAGTGCGGGACGGCTTCGCGCCTCTGACCAGCCCCCGCAAGGGATCCCCACGCGCGGCGCAGTTTGACGTGATCGCGCGGCGGGGTATTCTCTTCCGCCCGATTGGCGCAGTACGTGTCTCGTATGGCAGACTACTCAAGTTGCTCGGTTGAGTGCCGATGCTGCGCGCCTCCCGCCGGGAGGACCGGAAGCGAGTCCCACAGTACTCGTCGTCCCTATCTGCCCCTCGGGGCAGCAATGGGGACGGACGTACGGGAATCTTCTGGGAAGTGTCAGCACGGTGCGAACCAGGCACCCGGTGGGTGTTTCTCCCCCGAAGCGCGGTCCAGGGACCGCACCCCCTTGGACGAGGGAATTTCCGTATGGGAATTTTCTGTAGAGGGAGTGCGACACGCCCGACCGCGTGGGTCGGAGGGAAGCGGTGGAGAGATCCACAGCCGCCCGGGAGCCAGAGCGTTTCCACAACAGACAGGACTACGGAGTAGCCATGGCGGGACAGAAGATCCGCATCCGGCTCAAGGCCTACGACCACGAGGTCATCGATTCGTCGGCGAAGAAGATCGTCGAGACGGTGACGCGCACTGGTGCGTCGGTCGCGGGCCCGGTGCCGCTGCCCACTGAGAAGAACGTGTACTGCGTCATCAAGTCGCCGCACAAGTACAAGGACTCGCGCGAGCACTTCGAGATGCGCACGCACAAGCGCCTGATCGACATCCTCGACCCGACTCCCAAGACCGTTGACTCGCTGATGCGCCTGGACCTTCCGGCCGGCGTTGACATCGAGATCAAGCTCTGAGAGGCGTCGAGAAGATGGCAAAGCAGATCAAGGGCGTCCTGGGCGAGAAGCTCGGCATGACCCAGGTCTGGGACGAGAACAACCGTGTCGTCCCGGTGACCGTGGTCAAGGCCGGACCCTGCGTCGTTACCCAGGTCCGTACGAACGACATCGACGGCTACGAGTCGGTCCAGATCGCCTTCGGCGAGATCGACCCGCGCAAGGTGAACAAGCCCCTCAAGGGCCACTTCGCCAAGGCCGACGTGACCCCCCGCCGCCACCTGGTGGAGCTCCGCACCTCCGACGCCAGCGAGTACACGCTCGGCCAGGAGATCACTGCTGAGGTGTTCGAGTCCGGCGTCAAGGTTGACGTCACGGGCAACAGCAAGGGCAAGGGCTTCGCCGGTGTCATGAAGCGGCACAACTTCCGGGGCCTCGGCGCCGGTCACGGTGTGCAGCGCAAGCACCGCTCCCCCGGTTCGATCGGTGGCTGCGCCACCCCTGGGCGTGTCTTCAAGGGCATGCGCATGGCTGGTCGTATGGGCAACGAGCGCGTCACCACCCAGAACCTGACCATCCACGCGGTTGACGCGGAGAAGGGTCTGCTCCTCATCAAGGGTGCGGTCCCCGGTCCGAACGGCGGCCTCGTCCTGGTCCGTACCGCGGCCAAGGGGGCTTGAGGTAATGAGCACCATTGACATCCTTTCGCCGGCAGGCGACAAGGCCGGTACCGTCGAGCTCCCCGCGGAGATCTTCGACGCGAAGACCAGCGTTCCGCTGATCCACCAGGTCGTTGTCGCTCAGCTGGCTGCTGCCCGTCAGGGCACGCACAAGACCAAGCGTCGTGGCGAAGTCCGTGGTGGTGGCCGCAAGCCGTACCGCCAGAAGGGCACCGGCCGCGCCCGCCAGGGTTCGACCCGTGCGCCGCAGTTCGTCGGCGGTGGCGTCGTCCACGGCCCGCAGCCGCGTGACTACTCGCAGCGGACCCCGAAGAAGATGAAGGCCGCCGCTCTCCGCGGTGCCCTCTCGGACCGCGCGCGTCACTCCCGCATCCACGTCGTCACCGGCGTGGTCGAGGGTGCCGCCTCCACGAAGGCCGCCAAGACGCTGTTCGGCAAGATCTCGGAGCGCAAGAACCTGCTCCTGGTCGTCGACCGCGCCGACGAGGCCGCGTGGCTGTCCGCCCGCAACCTGCCCCAGGTTCACATCCTGGAGCCGGGCCAGCTGAACACGTACGACGTGATCGTCTCTGACGACGTGGTCTTCACCCAGGCCGCTTTCGAGTCCTTCGTGTCTGGCCCCAAGGCCGATGAGACCGAAGGGAGCGACGCCTGATGTCTGAGGCGACCGTTACCAGCAAGACCTTCACTGACCCGCGCGACCTGCTGATCAAGCCGGTTGTCTCGGAGAAGAGCTACGCGCTGCTGGACGAGAACAAGTACACGTTCATCGTCGCGCCCGGCGCCAACAAGACCCAGATCAAGCAGGCCGTCGAAGCGGTCTTCTCGGTCAAGGTCACCGGGGTCAACACGATCAACCGTCAGGGTAAGCGCAAGCGCACCAAGACCGGTTTCGGCAAGCGCGCCAACACCAAGCGCGCCATCGTGACCCTCGCTGAGGGCGACCGAATCGACATCTTCGGCGGCCAGGCCTCCTAACGGAGGTCTAGTCGTCCGGAATCGGACGAGGACTGAGAAATGGGTATCCGCAAGTACAAGCCGACGACCCCGGGCCGTCGTGGCTCCAGCGTCGCCGACTTTGTCGAGATCACGCGGTCCACGCCGGAGAAGTCGCTGGTTCGCCCGCTGCACAGCAAGGGCGGCCGTAACAACACCGGTCGGATCACCGTTCGCCACCAGGGTGGTGGACACAAGCGTGCCTACCGCGTGATCGACTTCCGTCGTCACGACAAGGACGGCGTGCCGGCCAAGGTCGCGCACATCGAGTACGACCCCAACCGCACCGCGCGCATCGCGCTGCTGCACTACGCCGACGGCGAGAAGCGCTACATCATCGCGCCGCGCGGTCTGCAGCAGGGTGACCGGATTGAGAACGGCCCCACGGCCGACATCAAGCCCGGCAACAACCTGGCGCTTCGCAACATCCCGGTTGGTACGACCATCCACGCGATCGAGCTGCGTCCCGGTGGCGGTGCGAAGTTCGCCCGCTCCGCCGGTGCGTCCGTGCAGCTGCTGGCGAAGGAGGGCACGATGGCCCACCTTCGTATGCCGTCCGGTGAAATCCGCCTGGTCGACGCGCGCTGCCGCGCCACCGTCGGTGAGGTCGGCAACGCCGAGCAGTCGAACATCAACTGGGGCAAGGCCGGCCGCATGCGCTGGAAGGGCGTTCGCCCCTCCGTCCGCGGTGTCGCGATGAACCCGGTCGACCACCCGCACGGTGGTGGTGAGGGTAAGACCTCCGGTGGTCGTCACCCGGTCTCCCCGTGGGGTCAGAAGGAGGGTCGTACTCGCTCGCCGAAGAAGGCTTCGAGCAAGTACATCGTCCGCCGCCGCAAGACGAACAAGAAGCGCTAGGAGCGGGTTTAGATGCCGCGCAGTCTCAAGAAGGGACCCTTCGTCGACGGACACCTCATCAAGAAGGTGGACGTACAGAACGAAGCTGGTACCAAGAACGTCATCAAGACCTGGTCCCGTCGCTCGATGATCATCCCGGCCATGCTGGGTCACACCATCGCGGTGCACAACGGCAAGATCCACGTCCCGGTGTTCGTCACCGAGTCGATGGTCGGCCACAAGCTCGGCGAGTTCTCGCCGACTCGCACCTTCCGCGGCCACGTCAAGGACGACCGGAAGTCGAAGCGCCGCTAAAGGCGGGGTGGTAACGACTATGACTTACACCGAAGGGACAACCATGGAAGCCAGGGCCCAGGCGCGGTACATCCGCGTCACGCCCATGAAGGCCCGCCGAGTGGTGGACCTTATCCGTGGCATGGATGCCACGGAGGCTCAGGCGGTCCTGCGTTTCGCCCCGCAGGCCGCGAGCGTGCCGGTCGGCAAGGTGCTGGACAGCGCCATTGCCAACGCCGCACACAACTACAACCACCCGGACGCCTCCACGCTGGTCATCAGCGAGGCGTACGTGGACGAGGGCCCGACCCTGAAGCGGTTCCGTCCGCGTGCGCAGGGCCGTGCCTACCGGATCCGCAAGCGGACCAGCCACATCACCGTGGTCGTCAGCAGCAAGGAAGGTTCCCGGTAATGGGCCAGAAGGTAAACCCGCACGGGTTCCGGCTCGGCATCACCACCGACTTCAAGTCGCGTTGGTACGCCGACAAGCTGTACAAGGACTACGTCAAGGAAGACGTCGCCATCCGTCGGATGATGACGTCCGGCATGGAGCGCGCCGGCATCTCGAAGGTTGAGATCGAGCGCACCCGTGACCGCGTGCGTGTGGACATCCACACCGCTCGTCCGGGCATCGTCATCGGCCGCCGTGGCGCCGAGGCCGACCGCATCCGCGGTGACCTCGAGAAGCTCACGGGCAAGCAGGTCCAGCTGAACATCCTCGAGGTCAAGAACCCCGAGCTCGACGCTCAGCTGGTTGCCCAGGCCGTTGCCGAGCAGCTCTCCTCCCGCGTCTCCTTCCGTCGCGCCATGCGTAAGAGCATGCAGGGCACGATGAAGGCCGGCGCCAAGGGCATCAAGATCCAGTGTGGCGGCCGTCTCGGCGGCGCCGAGATGTCCCGCTCCGAGTTCTACCGCGAGGGTCGTGTGCCGCTGCACACGCTGCGCGCGAACGTGGACTACGGCTTCTTCGAGGCCAAGACCACCTTCGGCCGTATCGGTGTGAAGGTCTGGATCTACAAGGGCGACGTCAAGAACATCGCCGAGGTTCGCGCCGAGAACGCTGCGGCCCGTGCGGGTAACCGCCCGGCCCGTGGTGCCGGCGCTGGCGACCGTCCCGCCGGCCGTGGTGGCCGTGGTGGCGAGCGCGGCGGCCGTGGTGGCCGCAAGCCGCAGCAGGCTGCTGGTGCCGAGGCCCCCAAGGCCGACGCTCCCGCCGCCGCTCCGGCTGAGAGCACCGGAACGGAGGCCTGACCGACATGCTGATCCCTCGTAGGGTCAAGCACCGCAAGCAGCACCACCCGAAGCGCCGCGGTATGGCCAAGGGCGGTACTGAGGTCTCGTTCGGCGAGTACGGCATCCAGGCGCTTACCCCCGCCTACGTGACGAACCGCCAGATCGAGGCGGCTCGTATCGCGATGACCCGCCACATCAAGCGTGGCGGCAAGGTCTGGATCAACATCTACCCGGACCGTCCGCTGACGAAGAAGCCGGCCGAGACCCGCATGGGTTCCGGTAAGGGTTCTCCCGAGTGGTGGATCGCGAACGTGCACCCGGGCCGGGTCATGTTCGAGCTGTCCTACCCGAACGAGAAGATTGCTCGTGAGGCGCTCACCCGCGCTGCTCACAAGCTTCCGATGAAGTGCCGGATTGTTCGGCGCGAGGCAGGTGAGTCGTGATGGCGACGGGAACCAAGGCGTCCGAGCTGCGTGAGCTCGGCAACGAGGAGCTCGTTGGCAAGCTGCGCGAGGCCAAGGAAGAGCTGTTCAAGCTGCGCTTCCAGGCGGCCACGGGCCAGCTGGAGAACAACGGCCGGCTCAAGTCCGTCCGTAAGGACATCGCTCGCATCTACACCCTGATGCACGAGCGTGAGCTCGGTATCGAGACGGTGGAGAGCGCCTGATGAGCGAGAACAACGTGACTGAGAAGACCGAGCGCGGCTTCCGCAAGACCCGTGAGGGTCTCGTCGTCAGCGACAAGATGGACAAGACCGTCGTCGTCGCCGTCGAGGACCGCGTGAAGCACGCCCTGTACGGCAAGGTCATCCGCCGTACGAACAAGCTCAAGGCCCACGACGAGCAGAACGCTGCTGGCGTCGGCGACCGCGTCCTCATCATGGAGACGCGTCCGCTGTCGGCGAGCAAGCGCTGGCGCATCGTCGAGATCCTCGAGAAGGCCAAGTAAGTATCTGAGGCCCTGGGCAACAAGCCCAGGGGCCCCTCAGGTTCGTTCCGCCAGGCTCGGTGGGGGCTGCCGCTCTTCGGAGTGAAGCCCCCGCCGGGAACCGGCAGACAAACAGGAGATAGACGTGATCCAGCAGGAGTCGCGACTGCGTGTCGCCGACAACACTGGTGCCAAGGAGATCCTTTGCATCCGTGTTCTCGGTGGCTCCGGTCGCCGCTACGCGGGCGTCGGTGACGTCATCGTCGCCACCGTCAAGGACGCGATCCCCGGCGGCAACGTGAAGAAGGGTGACGTCGTCAAGGCTGTCATCGTTCGCACCGTCAAGGAGCGCCGCCGCCAGGACGGCTCGTACATCCGTTTCGACGAGAACGCCGCTGTCATTCTCAAGAACGACGGCGACCCTCGTGGCACCCGTATCTTCGGCCCCGTGGGCCGTGAGCTGCGCGAGAAGAAGTTCATGAAGATCATCTCGCTCGCGCCGGAGGTGCTGTAAGCATGAAGATCAAGAAGGGCGACCTGGTTCAGGTCATCACCGGTAAGGACAAGGGCAAGCAGGGCAAGGTCATCACGGCCATCCCTACTGAGAACCGCGTCCTGGTCGAGGGTGTCAACCGGGTCAAGAAGCACACCAAGGCCGGCCAGACCGCTGGTGGCTCGCAGACCGGTGGCATCGTGATCACCGAGGCGCCGATCCACGTCAGCAACGTTCAGCTGGTTGTGGAGAAGGACGGCCAGAAGGTCGTCACCCGCGTCGGATACCGCTTCGACGACGAGGGCAACAAGATCCGCGTTGCCAAGCGGACGGGTGAGGACATCTGATGGCTACCACTCCGCGTCTCAAGACGAAGTACCGCGAGGACATCGCGGGCAAGCTGCGTGAGGAGTTCTCCTACGAGAACGTCATGCAGATCCCCGGCCTCGTGAAGATCGTGGTCAACATGGGTGTGGGCGACGCCGCCCGCGACTCCAAGCTGATCGACGGCGCCATCAAGGACCTGACGACGATCACCGGTCAGAAGCCGGCCGTCACGAAGGCCCGCAAGTCCATCGCGCAGTTCAAGCTGCGCGAGGGTCAGCCGATCGGCTGCCACGTCACCCTCCGCGGTGACCGCATGTGGGAGTTCCTGGACCGTACGCTGTCGCTCGCGCTGCCGCGTATCCGTGACTTCCGTGGTCTGTCGCCGAAGCAGTTCGACGGCCGTGGCAACTACACCTTCGGTCTCACGGAGCAGGTCATGTTCCACGAGATCGACCAGGACAAGATCGACCGCACCCGGGGTATGGACATCACCGTGGTCACCACGGCGACGAACGACGACGAGGGCCGCGCCCTCCTTCGTCACCTCGGCTTCCCCTTCAAGGAGGCGTAAGCGAGATGGCGAAGAAGGCTCTCATCGCGAAGGCTGCCCGCAAGCCCAAGTTCGGTGTGCGTGCGTACACCCGCTGCCAGCGCTGCGGTCGTCCCCACTCCGTGTACCGCAAGTTCGGCCTGTGCCGCGTCTGCCTTCGTGAGATGGCTCACCGTGGCGAGCTGCCGGGCGTGACCAAGAGCTCCTGGTAATTCCCTTCGTCCGCAAGGACTTGGGAAGTTCCAGAGACTCTCGGTAAGCATCTGGTCGGCGGGTGCCCAGCTCCACATGCCGTAGGCTTGTGTGGTTGGGCGTCCGCTGCCCATAACGACTTACTACGCCGTAGGTCCCCGCACCGCACCCGTCCCGCCACTGAGTGGGGAGAGGGATGGCGCATACAGGAAACCCCGGCGAGAGAGGCCGAAGGCCACTTCATGACCATGACTGACCCGATCGCAGACATGCTCACGCGTCTGCGTAACGCTAACTCGGCGTACCACGACACCGTCGTGATGCCGCACAGCAAGATCAAGTCGCACATCGCGGA
The DNA here is from genome assembly GCF_055565795.1 of Streptomyces sp. NPDC028314. Lineage (NCBI taxonomy): Bacteria > Bacillati > Actinomycetota > Actinomycetes > Kitasatosporales > Streptomycetaceae > Streptomyces > Streptomyces sp. NPDC028314. The sequence goes on along the minus strand of NZ_JBVHTP010000013.1, from coordinate 195,003 downwards.
GATCCTCAAGCAGGAGGGTTTCATCACCGGCTGGAAGGTCGAGGACGCCGAGGTCGGCAAGAACCTCGTCCTCGAGCTGAAGTTCGGGCCGAACCGTGAGCGCTCCATCGCGGGCATCAAGCGGATCTCGAAGCCCGGTCTGCGCGTGTACGCGAAGTCCACCAACCTGCCGAAGGTGCTCGGCGGCCTGGGCGTGGCGATCATCTCCACGTCCCACGGTCTGCTCACCGGCCAGCAGGCAGGCAAGAAGGGCGTAGGTGGGGAAGTCCTCGCCTACGTCTGGTAGTCGGGAACGGAGGAAAAGCAATGTCGCGAATCGGCAAGCTCCCCATCCAGGTTCCCGCCGGTGTGGACGTCACCATCGATGGCCGCACGGTCGCAGTGAAGGGCCCCAAGGGTTCCCTCACGCACACCGTCGCTGCGCCCATCGCCGTCGCCAAGGGTGAGGACGGCGTTCTGAACGTCATCCGCCCGAACGACGAGCGTCAGAACAAGGCCCTGCACGGCCTGTCCCGCACGCTGGTGGCGAACATGATCACCGGTGTGACCACGGGATACGTCAAGGCTCTCGAGATCAGCGGTGTCGGTTACCGCGTCGCCGCGAAGGGCTCCGACCTGGAGTTCCAGCTTGGTTACAGCCACCCGATCCTGATCGAGGCGCCCGAGGGCATCTCCTTCAAGGTCGAGTCGCCCACCAAGTTCACGGTTGAGGGCATCGACAAGCAGAAGGTCGGCGAGGTCGCCGCCAACATCCGCAAGCTGCGGAAGCCCGACCCGTACAAGGCCAAGGGTGTCAAGTACGCCGGCGAAGTCATCCGCCGCAAGGTCGGAAAGGCTGGTAAGTAGCCATGGCATACGGTGTGAAGATCGCCAAGGGCGACGCGTACAAGCGCGCTGCCAAGGCTCGCCGCCACATCCGCATCCGCAAGAACGTCTCGGGTACGGCGGAGCGTCCGCGCCTCGTCGTGACGCGTTCCAACCGCAACATCGTTGCTCAGGTCATCGACGACCTCCAGGGTCACACCCTGGCGTCGGCGTCGACCCTGGACGCTTCGATCCGCGGTGGCGAAGGCGACAAGAGCTCGCAGGCCCAGGCTGTCGGCGCGCTCGTCGCCGAGCGTGCCAAGGCTGCGGGTGTCGAGACCGTCGTGTTCGACCGCGGTGGCAACCGATACGCCGGGCGCATTGCCGCTCTGGCTGACGCCGCCCGCGAAGCCGGGCTGAAGTTCTAAGCCCCGGTTCCGGGACTCACGGACGTAACAGAGAGAGGTAATCCAATGGCTGGACCCCAGCGCCGCGGAAGCGGTGCCGGTGGCGGCGAGCGGCGGGACCGGAAGGGTCGCGACGGTGGCCCTGCCGCCGAGAAGACCGCTTACGTTGAGCGCGTTGTCGCGATCAACCGCGTCGCCAAGGTTGTCAAGGGTGGTCGCCGCTTCAGCTTCACCGCGCTGGTCGTGGTGGGCGACGGTGACGGCACTGTAGGTGTCGGTTACGGCAAGGCCAAGGAAGTTCCCGCGGCCATCGCCAAGGGTGTCGAGGAAGCCAAGAAGAACTTCTTCAAGGTTCCGCGCATCCAGGGCACCATCCCGCACCCGATCCAGGGCGAGAAGGCGGCCGGCGTTGTCCTGCTGAAGCCTGCTTCCCCCGGTACCGGTGTTATCGCCGGTGGCCCGGTGCGCGCCGTTCTGGAGTGCGCCGGCGTTCACGACATCCTGTCGAAGTCCCTGGGCTCCGACAACGCGATCAACATCGTGCACGCGACCGTGGCGGCCCTCAAGGGCCTGCAGCGTCCCGAGGAGATCGCGGCTCGCCGTGGTCTGCCCCTCGAGGACGTCGCCCCCGCGGCTCTGCTTCGTGCGCGTGCTGGGGCGGGTGCGTAATGGCTCGCCTCAAGATCACGCAGACGAAGTCGTACATCGGCAGCAAGCAGAACCACCGCGACACTCTGCGTTCGCTCGGGCTCAAGCGCCTGAACGACGTGGTCGTCAAGGAGGACCGCCCCGAGTTCCGCGGAATGGTGCAGACCGTCCGCCACCTCGTGACGGTTGAGGAGGTTGACTAACATGGCTGAGAACAGCCCGCTGAAGGCCCACAACCTCCGTCCCGCCCCCGGCGCCAAGACCGCGAAGACCCGTGTCGGTCGTGGTGAGGCGTCGAAGGGTAAGACGGCCGGTCGTGGTACGAAGGGCCAGAAGGCCCGCTACCAGATCCCGCAGCGCTTCGAGGGTGGGCAGATGCCCCTCCACATGCGTCTGCCGAAGCTCAAGGGCTTCAAGAACCCGTTCCGCACCGAGTTCCAGGTTGTCAACCTGGACAAGCTCGGCGCTCTCTACCCCGAGGGTGGAGAGGTCACGGTGGCCGACCTGGTCGCCAAGGGCGCGGTTCGCAAGAACAGCCTCGTCAAGGTCCTGGGCCAGGGCGAGATCTCCGTTGCGCTGCAGGTTTCGGTTGACGCCGTTTCCGGCTCCGCCAAGGAGAAGATTGCCGCCGCTGGTGGCACGGTCACCGAGCTCGTCTAAGACGAAAACTCAGTGATTAATAGCTGAAACCCGACCGGGGATGCCTCACATATGGGGCATCCCCGGTCGGTCGTTCCACGGAGGGCCGTGTCGCCGGTAAGGTGGCCTGCACCTTTGCTTGTACGTATTCGTCGATCCCTCAGACCGTCACCTCTGACGCAGTAGCGCGGGGGTCGCAGGAGGCACCGTGCTCACCGCGTTCGCCCGGGCGTTCAAGACGCCCGACCTGCGCAAGAAGCTGTTCTTCACGCTCGCCATCATCGTGTTGTTCCGCCTCGGGTCCCACATCCCGGTGCCCGGCGTGAACTACAAGAACGTTCAGTTCTGTGTGGACCAGGCGGGGAGTGGCAACAGCCTCTTCGGCCTCGTCAACATGTTCAGCGGTGGCGCGCTGCTGCAGATCACGATCTTTGCGCTCGGCATCATGCCGTACATCACGGCGAGCATCATCCTGCAGCTGCTGACCGTGGTCATTCCGAAGCTGGAGAACCTCAAAAAAGAGGGCCAGTCCGGTACCGCGAAGATCACCCAGTACACGCGCTATCTGACGGTCGCGCTCGCGATCCTCCAGGGCACCGGCCTCGTCGCCACCGCGAAGACCGGCGCCCTCTTCGGGACCTGCCAGCGCCGCAGCCAGATCGTCCCGGACCACTCGATCTTCACGATGGTCGTCATGGTCATCACCATGACCGCCGGTACCTGCGTCGTCATGTGGCTCGGCGAGCTCATCACCGACCGCGGCATCGGCAACGGCATGTCGATCCTCATGTTCATCTCGATCGCCGCCGGCTTCATCGGCGCCCTCTGGCAGATCAAGCTCCAGGGCAAGATCGCTGACGGCTGGGTCGAGTTCGGTGTCGTCATCCTGGTCGGTTTGGCGATGGTCGCGCTCGTGGTCTTCGTCGAACAGGCGCAACGCCGGATCCCGGTCCAGTACGCGAAGCGCATGATCGGCCGCCGTGCGTACGGCGGCACCTCGACGTACATCCCGCTCAAGGTGAACCAGGCCGGTGTCATCCCGGTCATCTTCGCCTCGTCGCTGCTGTACATCCCCGCCCTGATCGTGCAGTTCAGCGGCTCGACCGCCGGCTGGGCCACCTGGATCCAGAAGCACTTCGTCAAGGGCGACCACCCGTACTACATCGCCGTCTACTTCCTCCTGATCGTCTTCTTCGCGTTCTTCTACGTGGCGATCTCGTTCAACCCCGAGGAAGTTGCCGACAACATGAAGAAGTATGGTGGGTTCATCCCGGGCATCCGCGCCGGCCGGCCTACCGCCGAGTACCTGAGCTACGTACTCAACCGGATCACCTGGCCGGGGTCGCTGTACCTGGGTCTCATCGCTCTTGTGCCGACGATGGCGTTGGCCGGCTTCGGAGCGAACCAGAACTTCCCCTTCGGCGGGACGAGCATCCTGATCATCGTGGGTGTGGGTCTGGAAACCGTGAAGCAGATCGAGAGCCAGCTCCAGCAGCGTAATTACGAAGGGTTCCTCCGCTGATGCGAATCGTCCTCGTCGGACCCCCCGGTGCGGGCAAGGGAACGCAGGCCGCGTTCCTTGCCAAGAACCTGTCGATCCCGCACATCTCCACGGGTGACCTGTTCCGCGCCAACATCAGCCAGGGCACCGAGCTCGGCAAGAGCGCCAAGTCGTACATGGACGCAGGCGAGCTGGTCCCGGACTCGGTCACCATCGGCATGGCCAAGGACCGGATGGAGCAGCCCGACGCCGCGAACGGCTTCCTGCTCGACGGCTTCCCCCGGAACCTCTCGCAGGCCGAGGCGCTCGACGAGATCCTCAAGGCCGCGGGCCTGCGCCTGGACGCGGTCCTCGACCTGGAGGTCGAGGAGGACGAGGTCGTCAAGCGCATCGCCGGCCGCCGGACCTGCCGCAAGGACTCCGCGCACGTCTTCCACGTGACGTACGCGCCGCCGAAGACCGACGGCGTCTGCGACCACTGCGGCGGCGAGCTGTACCAGCGCGGGGACGACTCCGAGGACACGGTCCGCAACCGGCTCGCGGTCTACCACGCGGAGACCGAGCCGATCATCGACTACTACAAGGCCCAGGGCCTCGTGTCGACGATCCCCGCCCTCGGCGAGGTCGCGGAGATCACGCGGCGCGCGATGGACGCCCTGAACAAGTAGTAACCCCTTGCTGTGCAGGTACGGCCGCGGTGTCCCCAGGGCATCGCGGCCGTACTGTTGAGAAGACCCGTTCCGAAGGCTGGAAGGTACGTTCCATGGTCCAGATCAAGACCCCCGAGCAGATCGCGAAGATGCGAGAGGCGGGGCTGGTCGTCGCCGCGATCCACGCGGCGACCCGTGAGGCGGCCGTGCCGGGCGCCACGACGCGGGATCTGGACATGGTGGCCCGCAAGGTGATCGCGGACGCCGGCGCGAAGTCGAACTTCCTCGGCTACGGCGGCTTCCCCGCGACCATCTGCACCTCGGTGAACGAGGTCGTCGTCCACGGCATCCCGGACGACAAGACGGTGCTCAAGGACGGCGACGTCATCTCGATCGACGCCGGTGCCATCGTCGACGGCTGGCACGGCGACGCCGCGTACACCGCCTTCGTGGGCACCGGGCACGCGCCTGAGCTCCTGGAGCTCTCCCGGGTGACCGAGGAGTCCATGTGGGCCGGCATCGCCGCCATGAAGCTCGGCAACCGCCTCGTGGACATCTCCAAGGCGATCGAGGGCTACATCCGCCGCCAGCCGCGTCCCGCGACCGGCAAGTACGGGATCATCGAGGACTACGGCGGCCACGGGATCGGGTCCGAGATGCACATGGACCCCCACCTGCTGAACTACGTCTCGCGCAAGCGGGGCAAGGGGATCAAGCTCGTCCCGGGCGTCTGCCTGGCGATCGAGCCGATGGTCTCCCTGGGCACCCCCCAGACGGAGGTACTGGCGGACGACTGGACGGTCATCACGACCGACGGCACCTGGTCCTCGCACTGGGAGCACTCCATCGCCCTGACCGAGGCCGGGCCCATCGTCCTGACCAGCCCGGACTGCGGCAAGGCGAAGCTGGCGGAGTACGGGGTCACCACGGCCCCGGACCCCCTCGGTTAATGATCTACACTCTGGGGCAAACTTTCCGGATTCGTCTTTCTGGGAGCCCTGACGTAGACTGACTCGTCGGCTCTCGTGCATTTCCATGCCCTGCATGGGCGCGAAGCCGATCAAGGTAGCCGATTCGAAAGGCGAAGCGTGGCCAAGAAGCAAGGTGCCATCGAAATCGAGGGCACCGTGATCGAGTCCCTCCCGAACGCCATGTTCAAGGTGGAACTCCAGAACGGTCACAAGGTCCTCGCGCACATCAGCGGCAAGATGCGCATGCACTACATCCGCATCCTCCCTGATGACCGGGTTGTCGTGGAGCTTTCCCCGTACGACCTGACGCGTGGCCGGATCGTCTACCGATACAAGTAGATCTTGTCTTCACTCCTGACCGGGCATCTCGTCCGGCGCGGGTGGTGGCACTGACCCGGAGAACCTCACCAACATGAAGGTCAAGCCGAGCGTCAAGAAGATCTGCGACAAGTGCAAGGTGATCCGCCGTCACGGTCGGGTCATGGTCATCTGCGACAACCTGCGCCACAAGCAGCGCCAGGGCTGACGCACGCCGACCGACCTGCACTCCGCAGTTCTTCGCGCGACGTAAGAAAAACGTACATACGCAGAACCCGCCCAGCCCTCAACGGGCCGGCGGTACCTCCGGCGGGGGCCGGGGACCCGGGCGTACCACCACCCATCAGGTGTGGTCGGCGGTCGGGGCTGGTTCTGCGGAAGACCCCCGAACACACAGGAGCCATTGAATGGCACGCGTTTCCGGTGTTGACATCCCGCGCGAAAAGCGCGTGGAGATCGCACTCACCTACGTCTTCGGTGTCGGTCGCACCCGGTCCAAGGAGATCCTTGCGGCCACCGGTGTGAACCCGAACACCCGCGTTCGTGACCTGGCCGAAGAGGACCTGGTCAAGATCCGCGAGTACGTGGACGCCAACCTCCGCACCGAGGGTGACCTCCGCCGCGAGATCCAGGCCGACATCCGCCGCAAGGTCGAGATCGGCTGCTACCAGGGTCTGCGTCACCGTCGTGGCCTGCCGGTCCACGGTCAGCGCACCAGCACGAACGCCCGTACCCGCAAGGGTCCGCGTCGCGCGATCGCCGGTAAGAAGAAGCCGGGCAAGAAGTAGTCCTGTTCAGCGGTCTTGCGCTGTAGGACCGACCACCTCCCGTAGGAGATTTAGATGCCCCCCAAGGGTCGTCAGGGCGCTGCCAAGAAGGTGCGCCGCAAGGAAAAGAAGAACGTCGCTCACGGGCACGCCCACATCAAGAGCACGTTCAACAACACCATCGTTTCGATCACCGACCCCTCGGGCAACGTGATCTCCTGGGCCTCCGCCGGCCACGTCGGCTTCAAGGGCTCGCGCAAGTCCACCCCCTTCGCCGCGCAGATGGCCGCCGAGTCGGCCGCCCGCCGCGCGCAGGAGCACGGCATGCGCAAGGTCGACGTCTTCGTCAAGGGTCCGGGCTCCGGCCGCGAGACCGCGATCCGCTCCCTCCAGGCCACCGGCCTCGAGGTCGGCTCGATCCAGGACGTCACCCCCACCCCGCACAACGGTTGCCGCCCGCCGAAGCGCCGCCGCGTCTGACGCAGCGCGCCGGGCGTACGTGAACTCGTACGCCGTGCGTTCCTGAGAGTCCGGGCGGCACGACCCCTTCGGGGGACGTGCCGCCCGTACCCTTGCTGTACCTGGCTTTACCCGTCGGGCGTCAAATAGTGGGCGTCCACGAATGAAGGAACACAGACATGCTTATCGCTCAGCGTCCTTCGCTGACCGAAGAGGTCGTCGACGAGTACCGCTCGCGGTTCGTGATCGAGCCGCTGGAGCCGGGCTTCGGCTACACCCTCGGCAACTCCCTGCGCCGCACGCTCCTGTCCTCGATCCCGGGTGCCGCTGTCACCAGCATCCGCGTGGACGGCGTCCTGCACGAGTTCACCACCGTGCCGGGTGTCAAGGAAGACGTCACCGACATCATCCTCAACATCAAGCAGCTGGTCGTCTCCTCGGAGCACGACGAGCCGGTCGTGATGTACCTGCGCAAGCAGGGTCCCGGCCTGGTCACCGCTGCCGACATCGCGCCCCCGGCCGGTGTCGAGGTGCACAACCCGGACCTGGTCCTCGCCACGCTCAACGGCAAGGGCAAGCTGGAGATGGAGCTGACCGTCGAGCGCGGTCGCGGCTACGTCTCCGCCGTCCAGAACAAGCAGCTGGGCCAGGAGATCGGTCGCATCCCGATCGACTCCATCTACAGCCCGGTCCTCAAGGTCACCTACAAGGTCGAGGCGACCCGAGTCGAGCAGCGCACCGACTTCGACAAGCTGATCGTCGACGTCGAGACCAAGCAGGCCATGCGCCCGCGCGACGCCATGGCGTCCGCCGGCAAGACCCTGGTCGAGCTGTTCGGTCTGGCCCGCGAGCTCAACATCGACGCCGAGGGCATCGACATGGGCCCCTCGCCGACGGACGCGGCCCTGGCCGCCGACCTGGCGCTGCCGATCGAGGAGCTGGAGCTCACGGTCCGCTCGTACAACTGCCTCAAGCGCGAGGGCATCCACTCCGTGGGTGAGCTCGTCGCCCGCTCCGAGGCCGACCTGCTCGACATCCGCAACTTCGGTGCGAAGTCGATCGACGAGGTCAAGGCGAAGCTGGCCGGCATGGGCCTGGCGCTCAAGGACAGCCCGCCCGGATTCGACCCGACCGCCGCCGCCGACGCCTTCGGCGCCGACGACGACGCGGACGCCGGTTTCGTCGAGACCGAGCAGTACTAAGCACCACCAGAACTTTCCCGGGGCAGCCGCTCCGGGGGAACTGACACCGGTACCTGACACGGCCGGTGCAGATATGAAGGAGTAACACCATGCCGCGTCCCGCAAAGGGTGCCCGTCTGGGCGGCAGCGCCGCGCACGAGAAGCACCTCCTCGCGAACCTCGCGAAGGCGCTCTTCGAGCACGGCCGCATCACCACCACCGAGGCCAAGGCCCGTCGCCTGCGTCCCTACGCCGAGCGTCTGGTCACCAAGGCCAAGAAGGGCGACATCCACAACCGTCGCCTGGTGCTGCAGACGATCACGGACAAGAGCATCGTGCACACGCTGTTCACCGAGATCGCCCCGCGCTACGAGAACCGCCCCGGTGGTTACACGCGCATCACCAAGATCGGCAACCGTCGTGGCGACAACGCCCCGATGGCCGTCATCGAGCTGGTCGAGGCCCTGACGGTCGCCCAGCAGGCCACTGGTGAGGCCGAGGCCGCCACCAAGCGCGCGGTGAAGGAGGCGGAGGCCAAGGCCGAGGCCACCGAGACCCCCGCCGAGGAGACCAAGGAGGCCTGATCCCGCTTCGGGATCGAGCTTGCTTGATCGGCTCTGAACGGGCCCGCCCCTTTTTGGGGCGGGCCCGTTCTGCATCTCTGAGAGAGGATCTGTCACGTGAGTGACGAGGTGGAGCCCGGGCACGTCCGGGTGCGGCTGGACCTGTCGTACGACGGCAAGGACTTTTCCGGCTGGGCGAAGCAGCGGACGCTGCGGACCGTGCAGGGAGAGCTGGAGAGCGCCCTGCAGACCGTGATGCGCCTCAAGGAGCCCGTCGACCTGACCGTGGCCGGCCGGACGGACGCCGGGGTGCACGCGCGCGGGCAGGTCGCGCAGTTCGACATCGCCGAGGAGGTGTGGGCCGAGCACCAGGACAAGCTGCTGCGCAGGCTCGCGGGTCGGCTGCCGCACGACGTACGGGTATGGAAGGCCGCCGAGGCCCCCGAGGGCTTCAACGCGCGGTTCTCGGCCGTCTGGCGCCGCTACGCGTACCGGGTCGGCGACCACCAGGCCGGCGTCGACCCGCTGCGCCGCGGGCACGTGCTGTGGCACCAGTGGCCGCTGGACGTGGACGCCATGAACGAGGCCGCCGCCCCGCTGCTCGGCGAGCACGACTTCGCCGCGTACTGCAAGAAGCGCGAGGGGGCCACGACGATCCGTACCCTCCAGCAGCTCAGCTGGGAGCGCGCCGAGGACGGGATCGTCACCGCGACCGTCCGGGCCGACGCCTTCTGCCACAACATGGTCCGCTCGCTCGTCGGCGCCCTGCTGCACGTGGGTGACGGGCACCGGCCGGTCCAGTGGCCCGGGCAGGTGCTGGCCGCCGCCGTACGGGACTCCTCGGTCCACGTCGTGAAGCCGCACGGGCTCACCCTGGAAGAGGTCGGCTACCCGGCGGACGAGCTGCTGGCCGCCCGCAGCAAGGAAGCGCGCAACGTGCGCACCCTGCCCGGAGCCGGCTGCTGCTGAGCCCCGCCCAATCCGGTTGGGTGGATCGCGGCCGGACCGGGAGAATGCCCCGCATGGGACATCTCGAAGCCAGCCACCTGGAGTACTACCTTCCCGACGGGCGGGTCCTGCTCCCCGACGTCTCCTTCCGGGTGGGGGAGGGCTCGGTGGTCGCCCTGGTGGGGGCGAACGGGGCCGGCAAGACCACCCTGCTCAAGCTGATCTCCGGCGTCCTCCAGCCGCACGGCGGCGGGGTCACCGTCAGCGGCGGGCTCGGTGTGATGTCGCAGTTCGTGGGCTCCGTCCGGGACGAGACGACCGTGCGCGACCTGCTGGTGTCGGTGGCGCAGCCGCGCATCCGGGAGGCCGCGAAGGCCGTCGACCGCGCCGAGCAGCTGATCCTGACGGTGGACGACGAGGCCGCGCAGATGGCGTACGCGCAGGCCCTGAGCGACTGGGCCGACGTACAGGGGTACGAGGCGGAGACGCTGTGGGACGTCTGCACCACGGCCGCGCTGGCGATCCCGTACGACACCGCGCAGTTCCGCGAGGTGCGCACGCTGTCGGGCGGTGAGCAGAAGCGCCTCGTCCTGGAGGCGCTGCTGCGCGGGCCGGACGAGGTGCTGCTGCTCGACGAGCCGGACAACTACCTCGACGTCCCGGGCAAGCGGTGGCTGGAGGAGCAGCTGAAGGCCACCCGCAAGACGGTGCTCTTCGTCTCGCACGACCGGGAGCTCCTCACCCAGGCCGCAGAGAAGATCATCAGCCTGGAGGCGAGCCCCACGGGCAGCGACGTGTGGGTGCACGGCGCGGGCTTCGGGACCTACCACGAGGCCCGCAAGGAGCGCTTCGCGCGCTTCGAGGAGCTCAAGCGGCGCTGGGACGAGGAGCACGCCCGGCTGAAGGCGCTGGTGCTGCGGCTGCGCAACCAGGCCGCCTCCAGCCCCGACATGGCCTCGCGGTACCGGGCGATGCAGACGCGCTTCCAGAAGTTCGAGGAGGCGGGCCCTCCGCCGGAGCCGCCGCGCGAGCAGGACATCCGGATGCGGCTCAAGGGCGGACGTACGGGGGTGCGCGCCCTGACCGTCGAGAACCTGGAGCTCACCGGGCTGATGAAGCCCTTCTCCCTGGAGGTGTTCTACGGCGAGCGCGTCGCGGTCCTCGGCTCGAACGGCTCCGGGAAGTCGCACTTCCTGCGTCTGATGGCGGGCGAGGAGGTCAAGCACACGGGTACGTGGAAGCTCGGCGCCCGCGTGATCCCCGGCCACTTCGCGCAGACGCACGCCCATCCGGAGCTGTTCGGGCGCACCCTCGTCGACATCCTGTGGACGGAGGCGGCGAAGCCGCTCGGTGCGGCGATGGGCGCCCTGCGCCGCTACGAGCTGGAGCGCCAGGGCGACCAGCCCTTCGAGAAGCTCTCGGGCGGGCAGCAGGCGCGCTTCCAGATCCTGCTCCTGGAGCTGGCCGGGACCACGGCGCTGCTGCTGGACGAGCCGACGGACAACCTCGACCTGGAGTCGGCGGAGGCCCTGCAGGACGGCCTGGAGTCGTACGACGGAACGGTGCTGTGCGTGACGCACGACCGCTGGTTCGCGCGCACATTTGACCGCTACCTGGTCTTCGGTTCCGACGGTGTTGTGCGGGAGACTCAGGAGCCGGTCTGGGACGAACGTAGGGTCGAGCGCAAGCGCTAGGGGAGACCACCCCCGCGCGGGTCGAGGGGGAGGCGTTGTGGGGCTGCGGCCTAGCATCTGGCTCATGAAGTGGGAATCCCGCCGCGACACGGGTGAGCCGGACCCCGCGGCCGGCCGCCTCGCCTGGCTGCTGCGGCCCGCGCCCCGCTCGTGGTGGGCCGTCTCCCTCGTGATCGTGCTGGCGATCGCCGTCTCGACGAGCCTGCGGGAGAACTGGGGCTCGGACAACGCCTTCGTCGTCAAGGCGGCGGACGCGCTGCTGGCGGGCCGGTCCCCGTACGAGGACAAGCGCTTCCTCTACCTGCCCAGCGCGGTGATCATGGCGGTGCCGGAGGCGCTGGTGCCGCGGTGGGCGCTGCGCTGGCTGCTGCCGCTCGGCATGTCGGGGCTGATCGGTCTCGGGTGGTGGGCCGCGCTGCGGCTGTTCCGGGTACCGGTGCGGTCCCGGTTCGCGGTCGGCGGGTTCGGGCTCTTCGCGCTGGCCTACAAGCCGTACGCGAACCTGGTGCTGATCGGGAACTGGACGGCGATCTCGGCGGCCGCCCTGCCGGTGGCGCTGCTGCTGGCGCACCGCCGGTCGTGGGGGGCGGCCGCCCTGGTGGTGGGGCTGGCGATCGCCTGCAAGCCGATGCTGGTGCCGATCGGGGTGCTGTTCGTGGTGTGCCGGCAGTGGCGGGGGCTGGCGGTGGCGGTGGCGGTGCCGGTGGCGCTCTCGCTGGTGGGGGCGCTGATGATGCCGAGCCCGACGCTGTTCTTCACCAAGACGCTGCCCTTTCTGTTCCAGGGGCAGGACGCGTACGCGCTGCCCTGGGACGCCTCGCCGATCGCGGCGCTGCCGCGGCTGGGGGCGCCGGGCTCCTTCGCCGTGCTGCTGGCGGGCGCGGGGGCGGTGGGCGGTCTGTGGTCGGCCTGGGTGCGCTGGCGGCGTACGGACGACGGCGATGACGGTGAGCTGCGGCTGGCGGAGACGGCCTGCATGGTGATGCTCGCCGCATTCCTGGTGTCGCGGCCGTCCTTCGACCACTACCTGCTGGTGGTGCTTCCGCTGCTGCTGGCGTCGGGGGTGCGGGCGGGCTCGATGCCGCGTTCGCCCTGGTTCTGGGTGGCGCTGGTGCCGCAGACGGCGGGCATTCCGTGGCCGTCGGAGTTCGAGCACAAGCGGCGGGCGTTCCGGGACATGGTGACCCTGTGCTCGCTCACCGGATTGCTCGTGTGGCGTTCGCAGCGGCCGGGCCGGGTTATGGTGGAAGTCGTACGAACTGCGGGGTCCCGACCCAGGACCGAACCGGAGTGCGCCACGACTTCCGTCGAGACGGGGTCGAGGACCGCGTTTTGACCCTTCTTGGGCCTCACGGGTATCCTGCTGGTTCGTCATGCGTATTGGCTTGCTCATTCTCACGTGAGAGGGCATTACGCCGGTCCACCGGGCCGATGACCAGCGGTACACACGGGTTGCGTCCCCGTTGTGGACCAGGGCTGTCGTGATCGTCCGTGGTGACCTTGTCAGGACCCGTCCCTTGGGGCTAACGCCTCGGGGATGCCCACCACTGAAGAAGCGAAGGCATACGCGTGCGTACGTTCAGCCCCAAGCCCGGCGACATCTCGCGCCAGTGGCTCGTCATTGACGCCCAGGACGTTGTCCTCGGCCGTCTGGCGACCCAGGCCGCTGCCCTCCTGCGGGGCAAGCACAAGCCGACTTACGCCCCCCACATGGACATGGGCGACTTCGTCATCATCGTCAACGCCGACAAGGTTCACCTGTCCGGCAACAAGGCGACCCAGAAGATGGCGTACCGCCACTCCGGCTTCCCGGGTGGTCTCCGCTCGGTCCGCTACGACGACCTCCTGGCGAACAACCCGGAGAAGGCCGTCGAGAAGGCCATCAAGGGCATGCTCCCCAAGAACACCCTGGGCCGTCAGATGCTCTCGAAGCTGAAGGTCTACTCGGGCGACCAGCACCCCCACGCTGCCCAGCAGCCGGTGCCGTTCGAGATCACCCAGGTCGCGCAGTAGTTCCGGCCACCCCCTAAGACGTAGAAAATTCTGAGGAGCATCGTGGCCGAGACCACCGCCGAGACCCCCGTCGAAGAGTTCGAGGGCGTCGAGGAGTACACCACCGAGTCTGAGGTCGTCGTCGAGGGCGACTACACCTCCGAGTCCCTTGCCGGTCGTTTCGGCGACCCCCAGCCGGCCGCCGGCCTGGGCCGTCGCAAGAACGCCATCGCCCGCGTCCGGATCGTTCCGGGCACCGGCAAGTGGAAGATCAACGGTCGCACCCTTGAGGACTACTTCCCCAACAAGGTGCACCAGCAGGAAGTCAACGAGCCGTTCAAGCTCCTTGAGCTGGACAACCGCTACGACATCATCGCCCGCATCTCGGGTGGCGGCGTCTCCGGCCAGGCCGGCGCCCTGCGCCTCGGCGTGGCCCGTGCGCTGAACGAGGCGGACGTGGACAACAACCGCCCGGCGCTGAAGAAGGCCGGCTTCCTCTCCCGCGACGACCGTGCGGTCGAGCGCAAGAAGGCCGGTCTCAAGAAGGCCCGTAAGGCTCCGCAGTACAGCAAGCGTTAATCTGCGCCTGCTGTTCTGCAACGAAACCGCCCCGGCAGCACTCTGTGTGCTGTCGGGGCGGTTCGTTTACCGCCACAAGCGGCAAATACCTGTCACTAGCGGTCACAAGCGAAGCGCGAACTCGGGAGGACAACAGTGGGACGACTCTTCGGGACGGACGGTGTACGAGGCGTTGCCAACGCGGATCTGACGGCTGAGCTCGCGCTCGGCCTCTCCGTGGCGGCCGCGCACGTACTGGCCGAGGCCGGCACCTTCGAGGGCCACCGGGCCACCGCGGTGGTCGGCCGGGATCCCCGCGCGTCCGGCGAGTTCCTGGAGGCCGCGGTCGTCGCGGGCCTCGCGAGCGCGGGCGTGGACGTCCTGCGCGTCGGTGTGCTGCCCACCCCGGCGGTGGCGTATCTCACCGGTGCGCTGGGCGCCGACCTCGGCGTGATGCTCTCCGCCAGCCACAACGCGATGCCCGACAACGGCATCAAGTTCTTCGCCCGCGGCGGCCACAAGCTCGCCGACGAGCTGGAGGACCGCATCGAGTCCGTCTACGAGGAGCACCGCACCGGCGCTCCCTGGGACCGGCCCACCGGATCCGGCGTCGGCCGGATCTCCGACTACAACGAGGGCTTCGACAAGTACGTCGCCCACCTCATCGGGGTCCTGCCCAACCGCCTCGACGGCCTGAAGGTGGTCCTGGACGAGGCCCACGGCGCGGCCGCCTTCGTCTCGCCCGAGGCCTTCACCCGGGCGGGCGCGGAGATCGTCACGATCGGCGCCGAGCCGGACGGCCTGAACATCAACGACGGCTGCGGCTCCACCCACCTCGACCTGCTCAAGGCGGCCGTGGTCGAGCACGGCGCCGACCTCGGCATCGCGCACGACGGCGACGCCGACCGCTGCCTCGCCGTGGACGGCGACGGGGCGGAGGTCGACGGCGACCAGATCCTCGCGGTGCTGGCGCTGGCCATGCGCGAGGCGGGCGGCCTGCGCGAGAACACCGTGGTCGGCACCGTCATGTCGAACCTGGGCTTCAAGCTCGCCATGGAGGCCGAGGGCATCCAGGTCGTACAGACCGGGGTCGGCGACCGCTACGTGCTGGAGTCGATGAAGGAGCACGGCTACGCCCTGGGCGGCGAGCAGTCCGGCCACGTGATCATCCTCGACCACGCGACCACCGGTGACGGCACGCTGACCGGCCTGCTGCTCGCGGCACGGGTCGCGGCCACCGG
Source organism: Streptomyces sp. NPDC028314 (assembly GCF_055565795.1). NCBI lineage: Bacteria > Bacillati > Actinomycetota > Actinomycetes > Kitasatosporales > Streptomycetaceae > Streptomyces > Streptomyces sp. NPDC028314. The sequence continues at coordinate 179,662 of NZ_JBVHTP010000013.1, read as the reverse complement.
CCGTTCCCTCGCCGACCTGGCGGGCGTGATGCAGCGGCTGCCGCAGGTCCTGATCAACGTCCCGGACGTGGACAAGTCCCGCGTCTCCACCTCGGGCGAGCTGGCGGCGGCGGTCTCCGACGCCGAGCGCGAGCTGGGCGCCACCGGCCGGGTGCTGCTCCGTCCGTCCGGTACGGAGCCGCTCGTACGGGTGATGGTGGAAGCCGCCGACATCGAGCAGGCCCGCGCGGTCGCGGGACGCCTCGCGGACGTGGTGAAGTCGGCCCTCGGCTGACCGTAGGCGTTCAGGCCTTGCCGTGGCGGACCCAGTGACCGAGCTGGGTCCGCCACAGCAGTTTCTGCCCGTACAGGGTCAGCACGCCCGCCAGCATGATCCCGCCCAGGTTCAGCAGGAGCTGCTCCACCGAGCCCCACATCTGGCCGAACTCCCCGTAGCTGAAGGCCAGGGCGGCGTTCGCGGCGGCCGGGACGGTGGTCACCGAGATCGCCACGCCGACCAGGGCCCCCGACTTCGCGGAGGTCAGGGAGAGCACCCCGGCCACTCCCGCCAGCAGCGAGACCACGAACGAGAGCGAGTCCGGCTGCCAGATGAAGCCGGTGTTGGGCCGGGGCCGGTCGAGCATGCCGGGCTCGAACTGGCCGATCGCGTCCATGCAGAGGCTGAAGACGGTGGTGGCGACCATCGCCGCCGCGAAGCCGATCAGCAGCGCCAGCAGGGACCGCAGCGCGAGCCGCCGCTCGCGCCGTACGACGCCGACGCACACCCCCGCGAGCGGGCCGAACTCCGGGCCGACCACCATCGCGCCCACGATCAGGATGGCGTTGTCGAGCGCCACACCGCAGGCCGCGATCATGGTTGCGATGATCATGAACGCGCAGTAGGTGATGGTGAGCGTGGACTCCTCGTGCGTGACCTCGCTCAGCTGCCCCCACAGCACCGCGTCGGCCGCCTCGCCCGGAGCCTCCTCCTCGGCCTCGTCGGCCCGCCGGGACAGGGACAGGTCGATGTCCTCGACGGCGATCGAGCCGTCCTCCACGAGACCCAGCGCCTGGAGCCCGTGCAGCAGCTCGTCGCCCGCCTCCCGGGCCACGTCGCACAGGACGAGGTCACCGGGGGGAACCAGGGCCGCGCCCGTCAGGACGACCAGATGCGTGGTGCCGACCGTCTCCTCGACGAGCCGGAGCACCGCGTGCGTCCGGTCAGGCGGGATGATCATCCGCAGGTGCAGCATGCCCGCACCCTAGTTCGCGGGCGGTCAGAGCTTGCGGAGGCTCAGCTTCTGCACCTTGTGGTCGGGGCCCTTGCGCACGACGAGGGTGGCGCGGCCGCGGGTGGGCGCCACGTTCTCCAGCAGGTTGGGCTTGTTGATGGTCCGCCACATGGTCTGTGCGTACTCCATGGCCTCCTCCTCGGAGACCTGCGTGTACTTGCGGAAGTAGGAGAAAGGATTCTGGAAGGCGGTCTCGCGCAGTTTCCGGAAGCGGTTGAGGTACCAGCGCTCGATGTCCTCGGGACGCGCGTCCACGTACACGCTGAAGTCGAAGTAGTCCGCGAGACCGACCCTGGTCCGGCCGTCGGTGCCAGGCAGGGCCGGCTGGAGGACGTTGAGCCCCTCCACGATCAGGATGTCCGGGCGGCGTACGACGAGCTGCTCGCCCGGGACGATGTCGTAGATCAGGTGCGAGTAGACCGGGGCCGTGACCTCGTCCTTGCCCGCCTTGATGTCCGCGACGAAGCGGGTGAGCGCGCGGCGGTCGTACGACTCCGGGAAGCCCTTGCGGGAGGTCAGGCCGCGGCGCTGGAGCTCCTTCATCGGGTACAGGAAGCCGTCGGTGGTGACCAGCTCGACGCGCGGGTGCTCGGGCCAGCGGGCCAGCAGGGCCTGGAGCAGACGGGCCACGGTCGACTTGCCGACGGCGACGGAGCCGGCGACCCCTATGACGAAGGGGGTGCCCGTCTGGGCGCCGTGACCGTTGCCCGCGTCCCCGAGGAAGGTGTTGAGGGTGCCCCGGAGGTTGCTGGTGGCGCCGACGTAGAGGTTCAGCAGGCGGGACAGCGGGAGGTAGACGTCCCGGACCTCGTCGAGGTCGATGACGTCGCCGAGGCCGCGGAGCCGCTCGACCTCGTCGGCGGTGAGGGGCAGGGGCGTGCGCTCGCGCAGGGCGCTCCACTCGGCCCGGGTGAGGTCGACGTAGGGGGAGGCGTCGGGGGCCCGGCGATGTCCGGGGCGCTCCGTTGCGCGGTCCGGCGTCCTTCGTGGCGGCGAAGTGATCACAGTGCCATTGTCGGGGCTCGGGGGCGCTTGTGGGTGGTGTGGTCGGTCACGTGCCAGGGGTGGTGGAGGGGGCCCGCGGCGGGTACACGGGAAGGGTTGTGGTGCGCCCGGTCTCGATTGGACGCTCTTGAGGTATCGCGAGGGTCACGATTGGCGGGACGGGCGGATAAACCCGATCGGGTGATCGGGACCAGCCGTAGATTGTCGGTGATCACAGCTCCGACGTACGCCCTTGCACGGGTGTTTCCGGGGCTGTTCGCTCTGCCTTTTTCGTTTTCTGTGTGTTTTCTGTGGGGGAGATCCTTCGTGCGTACCGCTCTTGTCCGTCGTACCGTCCTGACCGCTTCCGCCGTGTCCCTGACGCTGCTGGCCACCGCCTGCGGCTCCGACAAGGCGGATGACACCAAGGCGGACGCCAAGCCGTCCGCGGGTGCCTCGGCCTCCGCCCCGGCCGCCGCCGGCGCGAAGGGCAAGACGGCCGAGCAGCTGACCGCGCTGCTGATCACCCAGGCCGACCTGCCGACGCACAAGGTCGAGCCGGTCAAGGACGAGAAGGCCGGCCCCGTCGACACCGACAAGCCCGAGTGCAAGGTGCTGGCCCAGGCCCAGTCCATGCAGGCGATCGGCACGACCACCGGGCTGGCCCGCACCATGGCCCTCGAACTGCCGAAGCCGGCCGCCGAGGGCGCCACCGTGGAGGAGAAGCTGGACGCGGCGCTGGGCGCCCTCAAGAGCACCGCCACCTCGGTCACCCTCACCTCCTACGACGGCAAGGGCGCCGAGGAGGCCTTCGCCTCCGTCAAGACCGCGGTCCAGGCCTGCGCCGGCGGCTTCTCCGTCACGCAGGACGGCGAGAAGACCCCCGTCGAGGGCATCAAGGCGGACCCCGCGCTGACCGCCGGCGACGAGGCCGTCACCTTCACCAGCGTCATGGACCTGGGCGACGGCGACAAGAAGGCGACCCACTCGGTCGTCGTCCGCAAGGGCAACACCCTGGCCGCGTTCTGGGCGATCAACCTGGGCGGCGAGTCCCAGCAGCCGAAGGCCGTCGTCGACGCGCAGGCCAAGAAGCTCGGCTGAACTCGGGATGAGCCCCTGGGCGGACGGCATGCGCAGGACCGGACCTGCCCGGCGGTGCGCGCTGACCTTGGGCGCCGCGACGCTGGTGCTGCCGCTCAGCGGCTGCGAGGGCGGCCCGGACCCGTCGGCGGCCGGGACCGGTGCACGCACCGGCACGGCCGCCGCAGCCACGGCCCCGACGCCGGCCGTCGCGCCGACCGAGACGGCCGAGTTCGGCCGGACGGACCAGGAGGTGGCCCCGGTGCTGGTCACCGACTCCCCGGCTGATCTCCCGACGCACGTCGTCACACGGCTCACCCGCGCGCAGTTGCGCGACGCGTACGCGCTCTACCGGACCCCCGAGCCCGCGTGCACGCCGCTCGCCTGGGCGCAGATGGGCCAGTCGGCCGGTGTCGCCCAGGCTTCCGGCTGGGGGGCCGCCAAGGCGGTCACCCGGCCGGTGCAGCCGCCGGCGAACGCCTCCGCGGCCGACCGGGGGAAGGCGGTGGTCGCCGCCCTCGGCGAGGCGACCACGACCATCACGGTCAGCTCGTACGACAGGAAGCACGTCACGGAGGCCTTCCAGTCCCTGCAGACCGCCGGCCGGGCGTGTGCCGGCGGTTACCCGACGGAGCGCGAGGACGTCATGGGGAAGATCACCAAGGTGACCCCCGGAGCGCCGGTCACCGCCGGTGACGCGGCGATCAGCTACGTCATCGAACGGGTGAAGGACGGCCGGACGGAGACCGGCCAGCTGGTCGCCGTGCGCAAGGGCAGCGAGGTCGTCACCTTCTACGCGGACGCCCCCGCGCTCGGGACCGCGCGCCAGCCGTCGAAGCCGTTCATCGACGTGCAGATCAAGAAGCTGGGCTGAGCTGGGCTGAGCCGGGATGAAGCTGGGCTGAGCCCCGCGGCGCCCTGCCGCGCCTCGCCGTCCACCCCGTTCCGGCACTTTCGCCGGGGCGGGGTTTTCGTCCTGTTCAGGTACCGGGCAGGAGGCCAACTACGGCGTACCCTGCGGCCTATGTGCGGAATTGTGGGTTACGTAGGAGCGCAGTCGGCGCTCGATGTGGTCATCGCCGGACTCAAGCGGCTGGAGTACCGCGGCTACGACTCGGCGGGAGTCGCCGTGCTCGCCGACGGGGAGCTCGCCGCCGTCAAGAAGGCCGGCAAGCTGGTCAACCTGGAGAAGGAGCTGGTCGGGCACCCGATGCCGGCCGGGTCCACGGGGCTCGGGCACACCCGGTGGGCGACCCACGGAGGCCCCACCGACCTCAACGCGCACCCGCACCTCGACAATTCGGGGCGCGTGGCCGTCGTACACAACGGCATCATCGAGAACTTCGCCGCGCTGCGCGCCGAGCTGGCCGAGCGCGGGCACCGGCTGGAGTCCGAGACAGACACCGAGGTGGTCGCGCACCTGCTGGCGGAGGAGTTCGACCCCTCCCGCGGCCTCGCGGAGGCGATGCGGCAGGTGTGCCGGCGGCTTCAGGGGGCGTTCACGCTGGTCGCGGTGCACGCCGACGAGCCGGAGGTGGTGGTCGGGGCGCGCCGGAACTCGCCTCTGGTGGTGGGCGTTGGAGAGGGCGAGAACTTCCTCGCCTCGGACGTGGCCGCGTTCATCGCCCACACCCGGTCCGCGATCGAGCTGGGGCAGGATCAGGTCGTCGAGCTCCGCCGCGAGGGGGTCACGGTGACCAACTTCGACGGTTCGGCCGCGTCCGTGCGGGCGTACCACGTGGACTGGGACGCCTCGGCGGCCGAGAAGGGGGGGTATGACTACTTCATGCTCAAGGAGATCGCCGAGCAGCCGAAGGCTGTCGCCGACACCCTCCTGGGCAGGATCGACGCGAGCGGCCTGCTGACCCTGGACGAGGTGCGCATCCCCACCTCGGTGCTCCGGGAGGTCGACAAGGTCGTGATCGTGGCGTGCGGTACGGCGTACCACGCGGGCATGATCGCGAAGCTGGCCATCGAGCACTGGACCCGCATCCCGTGCGAGACCGAGCTGGCCAGCGAGTTCCGCTACCGCGACCCGATCCTGGACCAGCGGACGCTGGTGATCGCGATCTCGCAGTCCGGCGAGACCATGGACACCCTGATGGCGCTGCGCCACGCGCGCGAGCAGGGTGCCAAGGTGCTGGCCGTCTGCAATACGAACGGGTCGACGATCCCGCGCGAATCGGACGCCGTGCTCTACACGCACGCCGGTCCGGAGGTGGCCGTCGCCTCCACCAAGGCGTTCCTGACGCAGCTGGTGGCCTGCTACCTGGTCGCGCTGTACCTAGGGCAGGTGCGGGGTACGAAGTGGGGCGACGAGATCGAGGCGGTGATCCGGGAGCTGTCGGACATCGCGGCGGCCGTGGACACCGTGCTGGAGACCATGGAGCCGGTACGGGCGCTGGCGCGCTCGCTCGCCGACAAGAACACCGTGCTGTTCCTGGGGCGGCACGTCGGGTACCCGGTGGCGCTGGAGGGTGCGCTCAAGCTGAAGGAGCTGGCGTACATGCACGCCGAGGGCTTCGCGGCGGGCGAGCTCAAGCACGGGCCGATCGCGTTGATCGAACAGGACCTGCCGGTGGTGGTGGTCGTGCCGTCGCCGCGCGGGCGCTCGGTGCTGCACGACAAGATCGTGTCGAACATCCAGGAGATCCGGGCGCGCGGGGCGCGGACGATCGTCATCGCGGAGGAGGGCGACGAGGCGGTGGTCCCGTACGCCGACCACCTGATCCGGATCCCGGCGACGCCGACGCTGCTCCAGCCGCTGGTGGCGACGGTGCCGCTGCAGGTGTTCGCGTGCGAGCTGGCGACGGCGCGGGGCAACGAGGTGGACCAGCCGCGTAACCTCGCCAAGTCGGTGACGGTGGAGTAGAGGCTGCGTAGGGGTTTGCGTTGTGATTATCGGTGTGGGGATTGACGTTGCCGAGATCGAGCGGTTCGGCGCGGCGCTGGAACGGACGCCGAACCTGGCACAACGCCTCTTCCTCGACGCCGAGTTGACGCTTCCGAGCGGCGAGCGGCGCGGTACCGCCTCGCTCGCCGCCCGGTTCGCGGCCAAGGAAGCACTGGCCAAGGCGCTCGGCGCGCCGGGCGGGCTGCTGTGGACGGACGCCGAGGTGTACGTCGAGGACACCGGGCAGCCCCGGCTGCGGGTGTCCGGGACGGTCGAGGCCCGGGCGCTGGCGCTGGGCGTGAAGTCCTGGCACATCTCGCTGAGTCATGACGCGGGGGTGGCCTCGGCGGTGGTGATCGCGGAGGGGTAGGCCGGCGTCGGTGCGTCGGTGCGTCGGTGCGTCGGTGCGTCGGTGCGTCGGTGCGTCGGTGCGTCGGGGCGTCGGGGCCGTGGGCGGGTGAGGGGGCGCGGGCTTCGGGCAGGCTGGTGCCATGCGTACTGCTTACAGCGTGGAGACCGTACGGAGCGCCGAGCGCGAGCTGATGGCCGGGCTGCCGGAGGGCGCCCTGATGCAGCGGGCCGCGGCCGGGCTGGCCGCCGTGTGCGCGCAGCTGCTGCCGAAGGTCTACGGAGCGCGGATCGTGCTGCTGGTCGGGCCCGGGGACAACGGAGGCGACGCGCTGTACGCGGGCGCCCGGCTGGCCCGGCGCGGGGCCGGGGTGACGGCGGTGCCGATGGATCCGGCGCGGATGCACCCGGGCGGGCTCGCCGCGCTGCGGGCCGCCGGGGGGCGGGTGGCCCCGGAGGTCCCCGGCCGGGCGGACCTCGTACTGGACGGGCTCGTCGGGATCGGGGGCCGCGGCGGGCTGCGGCCGCCGGCCGCCGCGCTGGTGGAGCGGATCCCCTCCGGGGCGGTGGTGGTCGCGGTGGACCTGCCGAGCGGGGTGGACGCTGACACCGGGGAGGTGGCGGGGCCGGCCGTACGGGCCGACGTCACGGTGACGTTCGGCGCGCACAAGCCGGGGCTGCTGATCGACCCCGGGGCCGCGCGGGCCGGGGTGGTGCGGCTGGTGGACATCGGGCTCTCGCTCCCCGCGCCGGATGCGGAGGCCCTGCAGCACGCCGACGTGGCGCGGCTGCTGCCGGAGCCGACGGCGTCGAGCGACAAGTACCGGCGGGGCGTGGTCGGGGTCGTCGCCGGGTCGGTGCGGTACCCGGGCGCGGCGGTGCTGGCCGTCGCCGGGGCGCTGCGGGGTGGTGCGGGTGCGGTGCGCTACGTCGGGCCGGCGGCGGACGCGGTGCTCGCGCGGTACCCGGAGACGCTGATCGGGCGGGGCCGGGTCCAGGCGTGGGTGGTGGGGCCGGGGCTCGGCGATGCGCGGGGCGGGGAGGTCGCGGAGTTGCTGGAGCAGGGCGACGTCCCGGTGCTGGTGGACGCGGACGGGCTGCGCGGGCTCGACGCCGGGGTGCTGCGGGGGCGGTCCGCCCCGACCCTGCTGACCCCGCACGCGGGGGAGGCGGCGGCGCTGCTGGGGGTGGCGCGCGAGTCGGTCGAGACGGGGCGGCTGGCGGCGGTGCGGGAGCTCGCGGAGCGGTACGGGGCCTCGGTGCTGCTGAAGGGCTCCACGACGCTGGTCGCCTCCGGCGGGCACCCCGTGCGGGTGAACCCGACGGGGACGCCGTGGCTGGCCACCGCCGGGAGCGGGGACGTGCTGTCGGGGCTCGCGGGGTCCCTGCTGGCGGCGGGGCTCTCCGGGGCGGACGCGGGGGCCGTCGGCGCGTACCTGCACGGCCTGGCGGGACGCCTCGCCGCCGCGGGCGCGCCGGTACCGGCGCAGGAGGTGGCCGCAGCGCTGCCCCGAGCCTGGCGCGACGTCCGCTCCGCCTGACGGGGCCCGGAGCGCCAGCCCTGCCGACCCGGTCGCCCCGGCCGCCGCCGGGGTGGTTGGGTCCACCTGGGGTACCGCTCCGCGGGGCGGGCGGCCTGCCGTCGGGGTGGGTGTGGCCGGCGGGCGGCGGAGTGGCGGCGGGGCGGGGGTTTTCGGGGCGTCGGTCGGGCGAACCGAGTTCCGGAGGGTTCTGAGAGACTGTGCGGGATGAACGAGACACCCAGGCGCGCCTACGCCGAGATCGATCTTGCCGCCGTGCGCAGCAACGTGCGTGCGCTGCGCGCGCGGGCGCCCCGGGCCGGGCTGATGGCAGTCGTCAAGTCGGACGCCTACGGGCACGGGGCCGTCCCCTGCGCCCGGGCGGCCCTCGAGGCCGGAGCGAGCTGGCTGGGGACCGCCACGCCCGAGGAGGCGCTCGCGCTGCGCGCCGCCGGTATCGAGGCGCGGATCCTGTGCTGGCTGTGGACCCCCGGCGGGCCCTGGCGGGAGGCCGTCGAGGCCGACGTGGACGTGGCCGTCAGCGGGATGTGGGCGCTGGACGAGGTGCGCGAAGCCGCGCGCGCGGCCGGACGTACCGCACGGATCCAGCTCAAGGCCGACACCGGGCTCGGCCGCAACGGGTGCCAGCCCGCGGACTGGGCGGAGCTCGTCGGGGCGGCCGTCGCCGCACAGGCCGAGGGGACGGTCGACGTCACCGGCGTCTGGTCGCACTTCGCCTGCGCCGACGAGCCCGGGCATCCCTCGATCGGGCTACAGCTCGCCGCCTTCCGCGACATGCTCGCGTACGCCGAGAAGGAGGGCATCGAGCCCGAGGTCCGGCACATCGCCAACTCGCCCGCCACGCTGACCCTGCCGGAGGCCCACTTCGACCTGGTGCGCTGCGGGATCGCCGTCTACGGCGTGTCGCCCGCACCGGAGCTGGGGACCCCGGCCGAGCTGGGGCTGCGGCCCGCGATGTCCCTCAGGGCCTCGGTCGCGCTGGTGAAGACCGTGCCGGCCGGGCACGGGGTGAGCTACGGGCACCACTACGTGACCGACCGGGAGACCCGCCTCGCCCTGATCCCCGTGGGCTACGCGGACGGCGTGCCGCGCCACGCCTCCGGGAGCGGCCCCGTGCTGGTGGGCGGAGAGGTCCGCCGGGCGGCCGGGCGCGTGGCCATGGACCAGTTCGTCGTCGACATCGGCGACGCCGACGTGGCGGCCGGGGATCCGGCGATCCTCTTCGGAGCCGGTGATCTGGGTGAACCCACCGCCGAGGACTGGGCTCAAGCGGCACACACGATCGCGTATGAGATCGTCACACGTATCGGGGGGCGCGTGCCTCGGGTGTACCGCAACGGCTGAGTGAGGACGGCGACGGCGTGAGCGAGAACTGGCGCAAGGCCGGCTGGGCCGGAGCGGCCATCGGTGTCATAGCCGCAGGCGCGGCCGCCGGCGTCGCGGTCGAACGGATCACGGTCGGGCGCGGCCTCCGGATGAAGGCGCGCCTGGCGCTCGACGCCGCCGGGGACTACGGCTCGCTGCGCGGCACCGAGGGGATCTGCCGGGCCGAGGACGGTACCGAGCTCTACTACGAGGTCGACGAGCTGCCAGCCGAGGACGCGGGCAAGCGCCGCCGGCTGCGCCGCAAGACCCCGCCCGCGGTCACCGTCGTCTTCTGCCACGGCTACTGCCTGGGCCAGGACTCCTGGCACTTCCAGCGCGCCGCCCTGCGCGGCGTGGTGCGCAGCGTCTACTGGGACCAGCGCAGCCACGGCCGCAGCATGCGCGGCCTCGCCCAGGCCGACGGCGAACCGGTGACCATCGAGCAGCTCGGCCGTGATCTGAAGGCGGTCATCGACGCCACCGCCCCGGAGGGCCCGCTGGTCCTCGTCGGCCACTCCATGGGCGGCATGACGATCATGGGCCTGGCCGAGCAGTTCCCCGAGCTGGTACGGGACCGCGTGCTCGGGGTGGCTCTGGTCGGCACGTCGAGCGGGCGGCTCGACGAGGTCACGTACGGGCTGCCGGCCGTCGGCATGGGCGCGGTACGCCGTCTGCTGCCCGGGGTGCTCAAGGTGCTCGGCTCCCAGGTGGAGCTGGTGGAACGGGGCCGCCGGGCCACCGCCGACCTCTTCGCGGGCATGATCAAGCAGTACTCGTTCGGCTCGCGGGACGTGGATCCGGGCGTGGCGCGCTTCGCCGAGCGGCTGATCGAGGCGACCCCCATCGACGTGGTCGCGGAGTTCTACCCGGCGTTCCAGATCCACGACAAGACCACCGCGCTCCAGCAGTTCGCGAACCTCCCCGTCACCGTCGTGGCCGGGGACCGGGACATGATCACCCCGGTCGAGCACAGCATCGCCATCAAGGAGGCGCTCCCGGCCGCCGAGCTGGTGGTCCTGGAGAACACCGGGCACCTGATGATGCTGGAGCGTCCGGAGACCGTGACGGGCCTGCTGACCGGGCTGCTGGCGCGCACCGGAGCCGTGCCCGGCACGGGATCGGAAGCGGCTAACGTTGGCGGGCATGGAAGAAGTACCGCGGGAAGCGCAGCGCAGCCAGGCTCCTGAGGCCGGGCCCGGGGCCGCTGCCGAGACCCTGATCACCGTCGACTCGCCCGGCTCCATGCAGGAGCTCGGCCGCCGCATCGCGGGCCTGCTGCGCCCCGGCGACCTCGTCCTGCTGACCGGCGAGCTCGGCGCGGGCAAGACCACCCTGACCCGGGGCCTGGGCGAGGGCCTGGGCGTGCGCGGGGCCGTGACCTCGCCGACCTTCGTGATCGCCCGGGTGCACCCGTCCCTGAGCGGCGGTCCGGCACTGGTGCACGTGGACGCGTACCGGCTCGGCGGCGGGCTGGAGGAGATGGAGGACCTGGACCTCGACGTCTCGCTGCCCGAGTCCGTGGTGGTCGTGGAGTGGGGCGACGGCAAGGTCGAGGAGCTCTCCGACGACCGGCTGCACGTGGTGATCGCTCGGGCCGTGGGCCACGAGGAGGTCCTGGACGACGTACGGCAGGTCACCGTCCGCGGGGTCGGGGCGCGCTGGGCGGACGCCGGGCTCGCCGGGCTGGCGGAGCGGGACGGCCGGGTGGGGCAGGCCGCGCGGTAGCGGGACGGGCCGCACGGAGGCCGGTCCGGAAGCCGGTCCGAAACCCGGTCCGAAACCCGGTCCGCGAAAACGTACCGACAACTCGTCGGGAAAAATATTGCGCTGGTGGATGCGCTCGTGGTGACATGGTATCGAGCGCTGGTTAGGTGTACCTAACTTCAGGTACGGAGTACGGCGCCCCGGGCACGTCCAGGAGGCAGCCATGTCGGCAGCAGGAGCAGCAGGAGCAGGGCGAGTGCCGCGCACGGACGTGTCCATGCGGGCTCTGCTCGCCTCGTGCGCGGCCGCCACGGTGGTGTCGACGCCGCCCTCGCGGGAGCCCGCGGTGAAGCCCGACATCGGTGCCGGGCCGGATGGGGAAACGGCGCAGGCCGCCCCGGACTCCGAAGCGGCCTGATCCCCCGTACGGGTGAAAACGCGTACGGCGGCAAGAAGGGTGGGTCGGAGACGGGCCAGGGGCCCGTCAGGGAACGACGACGACCTTCGAGTTGATCGTCGCGAAGGCCCACATCGCGTCGCCGTCCGCCCGCGAGGTGCGGATCCCGCCGGTCCTCTTGGTCGTGTCCGGCTCCGGCATCGAACCGTCGACCCGGGCGCTGAACCCGATCGCGATGCCGTCCGCGCTCGCGAACCGTACGACGTGCTCGACCGGCACCCCGTCCGAGCCGGTGACCGCGCCCGAGCGCGAACCGACCACGTAGGCGCCCGCCGCCGGGTGCACCGTGCTGGGCATCACCGGGAAGGTCCGCTGCTCGCGCCCGTCCTCGCCCACCAGCCAGACCCGCTTCAGGGACATCGAGTACACGACCCGCGCGCCGGTCCCGGAATCCGCCGGCACCGGGATCGGCTTCGCCGGGTCCTGCTTGGCGGGAGCCTGGTTCGGGGCGCCGGAGGCGGGGGCCTGCGGGGCGGCCTTCGCGGGGTGCGCGGGCGCGGTCGCGGACGCCTGGTAGCCGAGGAAGCCGACGGCGGCGAGTGCCAGGACGGTGAGCCCGGCCACGATTCCCGAGCTGCTGCGTGCCACCTTGCTCCACCTCTCCGCGTTGTGCTGGAACGGGCCCGACCGGGAAATGCCCGGGGCGCCTGGACGGGCACCTCGCGATACCCCGGTCGAAAGGTAGCAGCCGGGCTGCCCGACGACCGGCCGCAAGGGCCCGGGGCCCCGGAGTCGTAGGCTGTTCGCGTGCTCTTGCTCGCTGTAGATACCGCCACGCCCGCCGTCACCGTCGCCCTGCACGACGGCGAGTCCGTCCTCGCCGAGTCGAACCAGGTCGACGCCCGCCGCCACGGGGAGCTGCTGCTGCCCTCCGTCGACAAGGTCCTCGCCGAGGCCGGGCTGAAGCTCGAAGCCGTCACCGGCATCGTCGTCGGCGTCGGCCCCGGCCCCTACACCGGGCTCCGGGTCGGCCTCGTCACCGCCTCCACCTTCGCCTCCGTCCTCGGGGTCCCCGTGCACGGGCTGTGCACCCTCGACGGGCTCGCGTACGCCGCGGGCGCCGCCGGGATCGAAGGCCCCTTCACCGTCGCCACCGACGCGCGGCGCAAGGAGGTCTACTGGGCCCGGTACGAGGACGCGCACACCCGCGTCGGCGAACCCGCCGTCGACCGCCCGGCCGACATCGCCGAGCAGGTCGCGGGCCTGCCCGCGGTCGGGCAGGGCGCGGTGCTGTACCCGGACGTCTTCAAGGACGCGCGGGCCCCCGAGCACCAGTCGGCCGCCGCCCTCGCGGCCCTGGCGGCGCAGCGGCTGGCGGCCGGGGCGGAGTTCCTGCCTCCGACGCCGATGTACCTGCGCCGTCCGGACGCCCAGGTCCCCAAGAACTACAAGGTGGTCACCCCGCAGTGACAGCCTCGACCGTGGTGCTGCGCGAGATGCGCTGGTGGGACATCGACCCGGTGCTGGAACTGGAGCACGGACTCTTCCCCGACGACGCCTGGTCGGCCGGGATGTTCTGGTCCGAGCTCGCCCACGCCCGCGGCCCGCAGGCCACCCGCCACTACGTGGTCGCCGAGGACGGGGCCGGCCGCCTGGTGGGGTACGCCGGGCTGGCCGCCGCCGGCGACCTGGGCGACGTACAGACCATCGCCGTGGCCCGCGAGCAGTGGGGCACCGGGCTCGGCGCCCGGCTGCTCACCGACCTGCTGCGCGCCGCGACCGCCTTCGAATGCGCCGAAGTGCTGCTGGAGGTGCGGGTGGACAACACGCGCGCCCAGAAGCTCTACGAGCGCTTCGGCTTCGAGCCCATCGGCTTCCGGCGCGGCTACTACCAGCCGGGCAACGTCGACGCGGTGGTGATGCGCCTCGCCGACCCCTCGAACTCCCTGAACTCCGCGAATTCCGTAAGAAGTGAGACCCATGGCTGACGAACCGCTCGTCCTCGGCATCGAGACGTCCTGCGACGAGACCGGCGTCGGCGTCGTCCGCGGCACCACCCTGCTGGCGGACGCGATCGCGTCGAGCGTCGACGAGCACGCCCGTTTCGGCGGAGTCGTCCCCGAGGTGGCCTCCCGGGCACACCTGGAGGCGATGGTCCCGACGATCGAGCGGGCCCTGAAGGAGGCCGGGGTCAGCGCCCGCGACCTCGACGGCATCGCGGTCACGGCCGGCCCGGGCCTCGCGGGCGCGCTGCTGGTGGGCGTCTCGGCGGCGAAGGCCTACGCGTACGCGCTGGGCAAGCCGCTGTACGGGGTCAACCACCTGGCCTCGCACATCTGCGTCGACCAGCTGGAGCACGGGCCGCTGCCGGAGCCGACCATGGCCCTGCTGGTCTCCGGCGGGCACTCCTCGCTGCTGCTGGCCCCCGACATCACCTCCGACGTACGCCCCCTCGGCTCGACCATCGACGACGCGGCGGGCGAGGCCTTCGACAAGATCGCCCGCGTGCTCCAGCTGGGCTTCCCCGGCGGCCCGGTCATCGACCGGCTCGCCCGCGAGGGCGACCCCAAGGCGATCAACTTCCCGCGCGGGCTGACGGGGCCGCGCGACGCGGCGTACGACTTCTCCTTCTCCGGGCTCAAGACGGCGGTGGCCCGCTGGATCGAGGCGAAGCGCAACGCGGGCGAGGACGTCCCGGTGCGCGATGTGGCGGCCTCCTTCCAGGAGGCGGTGGTGGACGTGCTGACGCGCAAGGCGATCCGCGCCTGCAAGGACGAGGGCGTCGACCACCTGATGATCGGCGGCGGTGTGGCGGCCAACTCCCGGCTGCGCTCGCTCGCGCAGGAGCGCTGCGACGACGCGGGGATCGTCCTGCGGGTGCCGCGGCCGAAGCTGTGCACCGACAACGGCGCGATGGTGGCGGCGCTGGGCGCGGAGATGGTCAAGCGGAACCGGCCCGCCTCGGACTGGGACCTGTCGGCGGACTCCTCGCTGCCGGTGACGGACCCGCACGTGCCGGGCACCTCCGGCGGACGCGCGCACGGCCACGGCCAAGGGGACGGACACGGCCACGGGCACACCCACGGTCACGGTCACGACCACGACCACGTGCACGAGCTGAGCAAGGACAACCTCTACTCATGAGCACCGTCACGCTGATGTGGGAGGCCCGGGCCGCCGACGGCCGGGGCAACGAGCTGCTCGAATGGGCCCGCTCCCAGGTCCTGGCCCGGGAGCCGGTGCGCCGCGAGGTGTTCCGGGCCCCGCAGGACCGGGTGCTGGTGCTCACCTGGTGGGAGGCCCCCGAGGGGGTGGCGGCGGAGCTGCCCGAACTGCCGGAGCCGGCCGCGGACCTGATCACGCGCGCGGTGCACCGCTGGCGGTTCGAGTCGGTGGAGGTCACGGGCGGCTGAGCCGGGCCGGGGCGGGTCGGGCTCGTGTGGCGACCTTCGCGGCGGCTCCCCTGTGGCGGGCGCCGGGGGCCTCGTGGCGGCCCTTCGGGGCGGGCGTCGCGGCAGGCCTCGCGGCGGCCTTCGCGCGGCCCCGTGGCGGGCCTCGTCCGGCCGTCCAGGATCGCTCCGGCGGTCCTGGAGCGGCCGCCGCTAGGGTCATGCGCATGCCTAGCCGTGACCTGCCGCCTCCGCCGCCGCCCGCGCACCTGCGCGAGTGGCTGGACGAGTCAGTCGTACGGGCCGACCGCGCGCGGTTCCTCGCGGAGCTGGGCCGGCGCAGCCTGGGCCTGGAGCGGCTGCTGCTGCTCTGGGCCGTCGCGGCCGTCTTCGCCCTCGGCTGGTCCTTCGTCGGCATGGCCCTGATGGCCTTCGAGGAGGGCGGGGGCCTCGCGTACGCCCTCGGCCTGGCCTTCGCCGCGCTCGGGACCGGGGTGCTGGTGCCCGCCGCCGGCTGGTTCGCCCGGGGTGCCCGGCTGGACCGGCAGGTACGCCAACTGCTGTGCGCCTGGGCCGACTCCGCCCGCGACCCCGCCGCCGACCGCCGGCTGCGCGCCCCCGGGCGGAGCCTGGGGTGGCTGGTGGCCTCCCTGGGGCTGGGCGTCCTCGGGCTCCGGGTGACCTTCGGGGCCGCGGCGGCGGCCGGTCCGGGCGAGGGCTCGTACGGGGAGGCCGCGTACGCGACGGTCATCTACTACATGGGCCTCGGCCTGATCCTGTGGATCACCGCCCTGCTGGGCCTCGGCAAGGCCGGAGCCCACTACCGCTGGGCGCTGCACACCTTCCGCCCGGCCGGCGGAACGGCCGGTGCGGGGGCGCGGGTTACCGCGGGGGCGCCGGCTACCGCGGGCGCAGCGGCCACCGCGGGGGCTCCGGCTACCGCGGGCGCACCGCCGCGGGCCCACCGATCAGCATCGACGGAGCTCCCGCCACTCGCGTCAGGATGACCGTCGCGGAGTTCGGCCCCTGCGGCTTGACCTTCCTGCGCAGCTCCTCGGGCTCGATCGCGGAGCCCCGCTTCTTCACCGTGAGGATGCCGACCTCCCGCTCGCGCAGCAGGGCCTTGAGCTTCTTGAGGCCGAACGGCAGGACGTCGGTGATCTCGTACGCGGTCGCGTACGGGGTCGCGCGCAGCTCGTCGGCGGTGATGTAGGCGATGGTCGGGTCGATGAGCCGGCCGCCCAGCTGCTCGGCGACCTCCGCCACCAGGTGGGCGCGGATCACGGCACCGTCGGGCTCGTAGAGGTACCGGCCGACGGGCCCCGCCTCCGGATCCGGCAGCGGATCGGCGGTCTCCAGGGCGCGCGGGCCGGGCAGCAGGGTGGCGCGTACGGTGCCGGGAGCCGTCCCGAACCACAGCACGGCCTCCTTCACGTCCCCCTGGTCGGAGATCCACTCCGCCTCGGCCTCCGCCGGCACCGCCTCGTGCGGGATCCCGGGGGCGATCTTGATGGCGGCGTACTTCGCGCCACGGGCCGTCTCCACGGCCCAGGACAGCGGCGGGGAGTAGCTCTCGGGGTCGAAGATCCGCCCGCGCCCGCCGCGCCGGGCCGGGTCGATGAAGACGGCGTCGTACCCCGCGGTGTCCACGCCCGTCACATCGGCTTCCCGGACCTCGATCAGGTCCGCCAGCCCCAGCGCCTCGGCGTTGGCCCGCGCGACGGCGGCCGTCAGGGGGTCGCGGTCCACCGCGAGCACCCGGATGCCGAGCCGGGCCAGGGCCAGGGCGTCCCCGCCGATCCCGCAGCAGAGGTCCGCGACGCTGCGTACGCCCAGGGCGGCGAGCCGCTCGGCGCGGTACGTCGCCACGGACGCGCGGGTGGCCATCTCGCCGCCGCCGGGAGTGAAGTACATCCGGAACGCGTCCTCGGCCCCGAACTTCGCCACGGCCCGCTGGCGCAGCCGGGCCTGCCCGAGCGCGGCCGAGACCAGTCCGGCCGGGTGCTCGCGCCGGAGCCGGGTCGCGACGGCGATCTCCTGGGCGGGGTCGTAGTCCCGGAGCGAGCCGAGGAGGGCGCGGCCTTCGGGGGTGAGCAGTTCGGCGAAGTCTTCGGGGGTCACGTGTCCATTGTCGGCCAGTGTGGGCCACTCGGTGGAAGGTCTGACTCCGGTCGAGGTGTCGCCGGTGACGCGCCGGGCGGTGCTGTAAGGATCCGGCGTTATGCAGCCTGTACGACAAAAAGGAAATAAGACGCAACAAGGTCACCGGTCAGCGGCGCGCCCGCGCGGCCGGTACGCGGTGGCCCTCACCGCGCTGCTGGTCGCCGCCCTGGGCACGGCGTGCAGCTCCACGCAGTCGAGCGCCCCGGCCACCAAGCCCAAGGCGGGCGCCGAAGGCGCCGGCGGCGGACTCGTCAACTCCGCCGAACGCCTCAAGGCCGCCCAGCAGGCGCGGGTCGCGGCGGCGAAGCGGTGGGGCCTGGCCAAGACCCCGCTGACCGCACCGGCGGCGCCGAAGACCAAGCCCGAGATCACCGCCCGGGAGGGCTTCGAGGTCGAGGACCAGGAGAACCTCCCGCCCGTCTTCACCACCGTCCCGACGGAGGAGAAGGTCGTCTTCCTGACGATCGACGACGGGGCCGAGAAGGATCCCGAGTTCCTGAAGATGATGAAGGAACTCAACATTCCGTACACGGCGTTCCTCAGCGACTACCTCGTGCGCGACAACTACCCGTACTTCAAGGAGATGCAGGCGGCGGGCGTCACGCTCAACAACCACACCCTCAACCACCGCTACATGCCGGCGCTCTCGTACGAGAAGCAGCGCGAGGAGATCTGCGGCCAGCAGGACACGATCCAGAAGCAGTTCGGCAAGCGGCCGACGCTCATGCGCCCGCCGTACGGCAACTACAACGAGGACACCCTGCGGGCGGCCAAGTCCTGCGGCATCAAGGCGGTCCCGCTGTGGAACGCCGAGGCCTTCCCCAACCGCATGGACTACCGCGAATGGGACCGGGACCTGCACCCCGGCGACATCATCCTCACGCACTTCCGCGGCAAGGAGGACTGGAAGGGCGGCATGCCGGACATGGTCCGGCACGTCATGAAGACCGTCACGGACAAGGGGTACGCCGTGGGGCGCCTGGAGGACTACCTCTGAGTCTGGGTCCGAGTCCGAGTCCGAGTCCGAGTCTGGGTCTGGGTCCGAGTCCGGGTCCGGGTCCGGGTCCGAGTCCTGTGGTCGGACGACCGGCGCGCGTGCGGAACCCTCCCCCGCGGGGAGCCCGGCTCCGCACGCGGGCGGGGTGGGGGATGGAGGGACGAAGAGGCGAAGGGGCGAAGAGGTCAGGAACGGGTCAGGAGCGGGTCAGGAACGGACTATCCCCATCCGGGTATAGATTCCGAAAGTGCGTATGACTCTCAAACACATTTCCCGCACTGCCCCTTCGCAGAGCGACCGCCACCTCGGCCCGGCCACGCGCCGGTTGCTGGCCGGGACGCTCGCGGTCGGCGCTCTCGCACTCTCCCTGACGGGGTGCGGCAACAGCGTGGAGCCCATCGAACGACTGGGCCGCAACACCAAGCAGGACACGGCGGCGCCGTCGGGCTCCGCGGCCGCGTCCCCCTCGTCCTCCGCGCCCGCGGCCTCGGCCTCGGACGAGTCCTACCGGAAGTGGGGCCTGACGGCCCCGCTCCAGTACGCCCCCAAACCAGGGCAGAAGCCCCAGCTGCCCAAGCCGGCCCCGGGCAAGCCGACGGTGCTGGACCGAATACCCGTGGCGCCCGCCGAGAAGGTCGTCTTCCTGACCTTCGACGACGGCGCGGAGAAGAACCCCGAGTTCCTGAAGATGGCGGCCGACCTCAAGCTGCCGATCAGCATGTTCCTGACGGACAACGTGGCCTCGTCCGACTACGGCCACTTCCAGGCGCTGCGCGACAACGGCAGCGGCAGCACGGTCAACAACCACACCCTGACGCACCCCAACCTCCGGACCCTGCCCTTCGCGGCGCAGAAGAAGGAGATATGCGGCCAGCAGGAGCGCCTGGAGAAGCGATTCGGCGCCAAGCCGACCCTCTTCCGCCCGCCCTTCGGCAACTACAACGACGACACCCTCAAGGCCGCCTCCGAATGCGGCATCTCGACCGTCGTCCTCTGGCGGGCGTCGATGCAGATCAACAACTTCCAGTACGCCGAGGGCTCCGCCCTCAAACCCGGCGACATCATCCTGGCCCACTTCCGCGGCCCGGCGGAGCTCAAGGGCGCGACGGAGATAGAGATGACGACGCGCATGCTCCAGCGCATCCAGGAGCAGGGCTACCGCATAGGCCGCCTGGAGGACTACCTGTAAGGGGTGGGGCGGTGGCTGCGGTGTGCGGGGCCCCGGCGGGCCCGTATCAGGGAGGGTTTGGTGGTTTCCCGTCAGTCTCATCGTCTCTCCGTGGCGTGCCGGTCCCTCAAGGGCGCTCCTCCTTCGTCGTCGCGTCGCTTCGCGATGGCCTTCGGCCACCCTTGACCGACCGCCCCGCCCCGGACATACGAAGACTGCCGGGAACCCCCCAAAAGAACGGCACGGGGCAAGTGACGGAGGAACGGCCCCGTCAGGACGTGCAAGGGGCCGGGCGCAGCCCACTTCCCGGATCCGGGCCCTCAGCGCCCCTTCCGGGACCAGAAGCCTCCCTACCTGCACCAAACCCCGACCAGACCGACCCCGGGACCCCCGCCCGCCCCAGATCGCTACGCGCTTCTCACATCTCAGCGACCGCCCGCCGTCTGAGGCTGGGACGCAGCAGATCGCTACGCGCTTCTCGCATCTCAGCGACCGCCGGCCGTCTGGGGCTGAGACGCAGCAGATCGCTACGCGCTTCTCGCATCTCAGCGACCGCCGGCCGTCTGGGGCTGGTCATGGGCGGGCGAAGGGGTCAGTGGGTCAGTCCAGCGGCAGGGACTGGTGCGCGGCGACGATCGCGTCGATCCGCTGCGCGAGGTCGAAGTCCGCAGCAGTGAGGCGGTGCCCGGCGTCGTGCGTGGTGATGGACGCCCTCAGCTGGTCGATGCGGAGGTCGAGGTCCGCATGGTGCTGGATCCGCCGGGACCGGTCGGCAATGGTCACGATCGCTGCCACTGCGGCGTGATAGCGGATCTCGTATGCGCGGGTGATCTTGTCACCCTGCCGCTCCCAACCAGGCAGGCCGGCCAGGTGCTCGGCGATCTCCTCATCGGACAGCGGCTTCGGTACGCCCATGTCAGCTCCCCTCGCTCATAGGCGCCAGGATCTCGGCAAGTTCCCGGCCCACGGGGGCATCGTGCCACGGGCCCATCGTCCGCTCCAGGGTGGCCAGTTCGCGGCGCATGCGCGCGGAACGGGTCTCGACGGCGATCTCGACAGCCCCGCGAGCAATCTCGACCGCATGATCGGGTTGCCGGGCCGTTGCGGCGGCGATGGCGTGCCGGGTGAGGTACACACCGCGGTCCCTGCGGGCGGTAGGGGGCACGCCTTCGAGCACCTGCGTCCAGAGCGATTCCGCTTCGCGGCCGAGGCCGAGCCTGCCGTAGCAAGTGGCGCGCTGAACCTCCAGGTAGCCCGGGGTCCTACGGCACGCGTTGCCCCACGGCAGGTCGTCGTCTACTCGGCGCAGCAGCCCGCCAGCGGTGTCGATGAGCCGGTCGACGGCGGTACGGTCACCGGTAAGGCTGGCGCCGTGGGCCTGCTGTTGCATCGCCATGATGCGGACCTTGGGGAACAGTCCGTCCGATACGTCGAGGGCCGCCTCGCAAAGGTCGATGACTCCGTATCCGTCGCTCAGATCCGTACGGACCTGTGCCTGGTTCACCAGGCTGTACCCGATGAGCTGGGGGTCGCGGGACCGGACCGCTATTTCCTGCGTGACGCCCCTCCAGAACGTGGCGGCGCCGAGATCGCCCGCGTCCTGGTAGAGCCAGCCGACGAGGGCCGCATACGCGGCGCCGACGCGAAGGAGGCCACGGCGTACTTCGCCCTTGGCTGACCGCACGAGCTTGTCGATCAGTTGGTACTGCGCGCTGACGGTGCCGATCAGATCGTGAGGACCGAGGTACATGTCGGCCCGGTAGTGCCCTTCGAGCTGCTGCTGGAAGTAGTCGATGAGGGCCGGATCCACGTGCTGGGGCCTGGTTGGCCCGGCGACCAGCGCCGCAGCGGTGACGGAGACGAACTGTCTTCTGTTCACGTCTTCCTCTTGTACCTCGGGGCGGATCCAGCCAGCGGGCGTCGTGAAGCCCAGATCCTCGGGCCACCGGCCGAGCGCGTCGTGCAGCACGATCGCGGTCTCCTCAGGTGGCCAGCCCGGGCGCTCGCCCTCCCACCGCCGCCAGGTGCGCGGCGACACCTCGAAGTGCCGATCCTGGAGAAGCTGCTGCCCATGCTCGGAAAGGCGCTTCGCAGCCTGATCCACGGTGCGCCAGCCGATGCGGAGTCTCGCCGCTCGGAGCGCGTCGTTGCGATGGCTCATGGACCCAGCTTGCGGTGTCATCGGGCCCGTCTCCGGCCATGGCCGCAACACGGCCACCCGTGGCCGCGCGATGGCCTGTCTGCCCCTCTGCGTGCCCGCTCATCATCGCCCTATGACGACTGACAGCGCAGACGAACAAACCGAGAGCCGGGTCTCGTTCTGCCGACCCAGCCCCGAGCTGGAAGCCCGTGCGGCTGCCGGGTGGGAGAGGTTCCTGCGCAGTGCAGCCGAGGGAGAGGAGACGTCCGATGACTGAGCGGTACGAATACGTGCCTCATCGGCTCCTGCACCGTCGTGTGCGTGACATTCCGTCCGGAGCCGAAGGTGAGCTGATGGCCGTGGTGAACGAGAACGTCTCGGACACCGGCGTCGAGCGCTGGGTGAAGCTGGCGTACATCCGGGGTGCGTCTGGTCGCGAGTTCACCACGGCGATCGACAACGTCGAGCCCGCCCATGACCAGCCCCAGACGGCGGGCGGTCGCTGAGGTGTGAGGAGCGCGTAGCGATCTGCTGCGTCTCAGCCCCAGACGGCGGGCGGTCGCTGAGATGTGAGAAGCGCGTAGCGATCTGGGGCGGGCGGGGGTCCCGGTGTCGGTCTGGTCGGGGTTTGGTGCAGGTAGGGGCGAACCGTGGCCCCGAAAAGGGGGCTGAGGGGCCGGATCGGGGAGTGGGCTGCGCCCGGCCCCTTGCACGTCCTGACGGGGCCGTTCCTCCGTCACTTGCCCCGTGCCGTTCTTTTGGGGGGTTCCCGGCAGTCTTCGTATGTCCGGGGCGGGGCGGTCGGTCAAGGGTGGCCGAAGGCCATCGCGAAGCGACGCGACGACGAAGGAGGAGCGCCCTTGAGGGACCGGCACGCCACGGAGAGACGATGAGACTGACGGGAAACCACCAAACCCTCCCTGATACGGGCCCGCCGGGGCCCCGCACACCGCAGCCACCGCCCCTCAACCCACCCCCGGCCCCACCCCCGCCCCCACCACAGGGGTGATCGTCGTTTCCGCCGGGCCGTGTGCGTCGGCCTCGCGTTGGCGTTCCGCGCTGTCGCTGATCCGCAGCAGCAGGGCGATCATGATCCAGTTGGCCAGCAGGGACGAGCCGCCCTTCGCCAGGAAGGGGAGGGCCTTGCCCGTCAGGGGGATCAGGCCCGTCACACCGCCCGCGACCACGAAGACCTGGAGCGCCAGCGCCGCCGCGAGGCCCACCGCGAGCAGCTTCCCGAACGGGTCGCGCGCCGCCAGGGCCATCCGCAGGCCCCGCTGCACGAGGAGCGCGTACAGGATCAGCACGGCCATGACCCCGGCCAGGCCGAGCTCCTCGCCGACCGTGGTCAGGATGAAGTCGCTGCGCCCCGCGAACTTGATCAGCTCGGGGTGGCCCATCCCCAGACCGGTGCCCGAGACTCCGCCCGTGCCGAAGCTGAACAGTGCCTGCGCCGACTGGTCCGAGGTGACGCCCGGCGGCCGGTCCTTCCAGTAGTACGACAGCGGGTTCAGCCAGGCGGCCACGCGCGCCTTGACGTGCGGCTCGGTCGAGCCGACGACGAAGGCGCCGGCCGACGCCATCACCAGACCGCACACGATCCAGCTGGTGCGCTCGGTGGCCACGTACAGCATCACCACGAACACACCGAAGAAGATCAGCGACGTGCCCAGGTCGCGCTCGAAGACCAGCACCAGCATGGACACGATCCACACCGTCACGATCGGGCCGAGCTGGCGCATCGGGGGCAGCCGCATCCCCAGGAACCGGCGACCCGTCAGGGAGAGCGAGTCGCGGTGGATGACGAGGTACCCCGCGAAGAACACCGCGATCATGATCTTCACGAACTCGCCGGGCTGGAGCGAAAAGCCGAACAGCACGATCCAGCGCTTCGCGCCGTACGTGTCCGCGCCGAAGAACACCGGCGCGATCAGCAGCACCAGCGCGACGGCCATCGTGATGTAGATGAACCGCTGCAACAGCCTGTGGTCGCGCAGCAGCGCCACCACCAGGAGGCAGGCGGCGATCCCCACCACCGTCCACATCAGCTGGTCGGGGGCGTTGGGGTCCCCGCCGTACCGGTCGATGTAGCTCTGGTCGAGCCGGTGGATGAGCACCAGCCCGAGCCCGGTCAGCAGCATGGCGAGCGGGAAGATCAGCGGATCCGCGTACGCCGCGAACCGGCGGATGCCCAGATGCCCCACCAGGGACAGCAGCGTCATGCTGATCGTGAAGCCGGTGAGGTTCTGCGGTAGCTCGTCGTTCATCGCCAGGCCGGCGCTGACGTGGCCGAAAACCGCGATGCCCACGACGAGGACGAGCAGCAGTGCTTCGGTGCGACGGCGTGCGCCGGCAGCCGTCAGGGGCCTCAGTCCACGCACGGGACGCCGCCGCCGTCGTCGATCTCCGCCGGCCGCGAAGGCGTAGAAGGCGTTGAAGGAGGCGAGGGCGGTGACGACGGCCCCGGCGGGGCAGGCTTGCCGGACGCGCCCGGTGCGGAGGGAGCGGCGCCCGGTGCGCTCGGGCTCGCAGAGGCCTGGGGCCCGATCTGCTCGGCAATGAGGCGCTTTATCTTCATATCATCTACGACGTTGATGCCCCCGTCATGGTTCCTTTGCGAACCCTTCGATGGGGAGTGTCATGAATTGCACTTCTCCGTTTGGCCGCGTCGACGAGTCTCGTCAGCTCCAGCTCCAGCTCCAGCTCCAGCTCCAGCGGCCAGGCCACCGGATCAGGCCACCGGATCAGGCCACCGGATCAGGCCGCCGGAACCGGCGGCACCGGGTCGGACGCCGCGGGCGCCGCGGGCTCCGCGGCCGCCCCGGGCCGGGCCATACGGGCGACCGTGCGGACGCTCCACAGGCCGAAGAAGAGCATGAGCAGGCCGGTGGCGCCCGGGACGAGCGACTTGGTCATGTCGGGGGAGACGACCTGGGTGGCGTCCGGCCCGTCGGCGAGGGCGTCGACCGCGCCGGCGGGGGTCTTGTCCAGGGCGGTGTCGAAGGGGATGTCGGTGAGGGTGAAGGAGCTGTCCCCCGCGGTGAAGGAGCCGCGGCACAGGACCGAGCCGTTGGGCTTGGCCTCGTCGGAGGCGGCGCAGGTGGCCGCGGTGAAGGAGCCCTCGACACCGGTCAGCTGGGTCACCAGCCGCGGTCCGACGAAGTACACCATGACCAGGCTGCCGATGAGGGCGGTGACGGCGGAGAGGGAGCGCTTGATGCCGAAGGCGCGGATCGCGGCGCCCCAGCCTGCCCCCGAGATGTTGTTCATGAGCGGCACCCTAGTGGCCGAAGAACGTCTGTCCGAGAGACAAGTCGGGCGACTTTCCGCAGGCCGGAGGCCGTGCGCCGGCGCTCGGGGCGGAAGGGGCGGAAAGCTGCGGGAAGGTCCGGTCCGGGTGTGGGTGCGGACCCCTGACGGAGCCTCGGCCGTCGGTCCGCCCGGACGCCTCGCCGGAGGCAAATTGGCACTCCGCTTGACCGAGTGCTAATCGCCGGAATAGTCTCGCACCTGGCACTCGCCCCTGGTGAGTGCCAACACAGCGACAGGCAGGTCCGGTACCCGCGACGACGGATCGACCTGGTCGCCACCTCAGACAGTTAACCCCGGATCTCCGAAGGGGGAGGTCGGATCGTGACGACCGCCAGCTCCAAGGTTGCCATCAAGCCGCTCGAGGACCGCATTGTGGTCCAGCCGCTCGACGCCGAGCAGACCACGGCCTCTGGCCTGGTCATCCCGGACACCGCGAAGGAGAAGCCCCAGGAGGGCGTCGTCCTCGCGGTCGGTCCGGGTCGCTTCGAGGACGGCCAGCGTCTCCCGCTGGACGTCAGCGTCGGCGACATCGTGCTGTACAGCAAGTACGGCGGCACCGAAGTGAAGTACAGCGGCGAGGAGTACCTCGTCCTCTCGGCTCGCGACGTGCTCGCGATCGTCGAGAAGTAGGCAGAGAAGCAATTCTCTTCCGCTTCACCAGTTTTGCTTTGAGCTGCGCCCCTGGTCACCCCGCTGATTGCCGGGCGGCGAGGGGCGCAGTTCGTTAAACCCGAGTTTTCGAGAGGGCTGAACCGCTCCCATGGCGAAGATCCTGAAGTTCGACGAGGACGCCCGTCGCGCCCTCGAGCGCGGCGTCAACAAGCTTGCCGACACGGTCAAGGTGACGATCGGCCCCAAGGGCCGCAACGTCGTCATCGACAAGAAGTTCGGCGCCCCCACCATCACCAACGACGGTGTCACCATCGCTCGCGAGGTCGAGCTGGACGACCCGTACGAGAACCTGGGCGCGCAGCTCGTGAAGGAGGTGGCGACCAAGACCAACGACATCGCGGGTGACGGCACCACCACCGCCACCGTGCTGGCCCAGGCGCTGGTCCGCGAGGGTCTGCGCAACGTCGCCGCCGGCGCCTCCCCGGCCGCCCTGAAGAAGGGCATCGACGCCGCCGTCAAGGCCGTGTCCCAGGAGCTCCTGGCGACCGCGCGTCCGATCGAGGACAAGTCCGACATCGCCGCCGTGGCCGCGCTCTCCGCGCAGGACCAGCAGGTCGGCGAGCTCATCGCCGAGGCGATGGACAAGGTCGGCAAGGACGGTGTCATCACCGTCGAGGAGTCCAACACCTTCGGCCTGGAGCTGGAGTTCACCGAGGGCATGGCCTTCGACAAGGGCTACCTCTCGCCGTACATGGTCACCGACCAGGAGCGTATGGAGGCCGTCCTCGACGACCCGTACATCCTGATCAACCAGGGCAAGATCTCCTCGATCCAGGACCTGCTCCCGCTGCTGGAGAAGGTCATCCAGGCCGGCGCCTCGAAGCCGCTGCTGATCATCGCCGAGGACGTCGAGGGCGAGGCGCTCTCCACCCTCGTCGTCAACAAGATCCGCGGCACCTTCAATGCGGTCGCCGTCAAGGCCCCCGGCTTCGGTGACCGCCGCAAGGCGATGCTCCAGGACATGGCCACCCTCACCGGTGCCACCGTCATCTCCGAAGAGGTCGGCCTCAAGCTCGACCAGGCCGGTCTGGACGTACTGGGCTCCGCCCGCCGCGTCACGATCACCAAGGACGACACGGTCATCGTGGACGGTGGCGGCAGCCACGAAGAGGTCCTCGGCCGCGTCAACCAGATCAAGGCCGAGATCGAGTCCACGGACTCGGACTGGGACCGCGAGAAGCTGCAGGAGCGCCTGGCGAAGCTCGCCGGCGGCGTCTGCGTCATCAAGGTCGGCGCCGCCACCGAGGTGGAGCTCAAGGAGAAGAAGCACCGCCTTGAGGACGCCATCTCGGCGACCCGCGCCGCGGTCGAGGAGGGCATCGTCTCCGGCGGTGGCTCCGCGCTCGTCCACGCCGTGAAGGTGCTCGAGGGCAACCTCGGCCTCTCCGGCGACGAGGCCACCGGTGTCTCCGTGGTCCGCCGCGCCGCCGTCGAGCCGCTCCGCTGGATCGCCGAGAACGCCGGCCTCGAGGGCTACGTCATCACGGCGAAGGTTGCCGAGCTCGACAAGGGCCAGGGCTTCAACGCCGCCACCGGCGAGTACGGCGACCTGGTCAAGGCCGGCGTCATCGACCCGGTCAAGGTCACCCGCTCCGCGCTGGAGAACGCCGCTTCCATCGCCTCCCTGCTGCTCACGACCGAGACCCTGGTCGTCGAGAAGCCGGCCGAGGAAGAGGCCGACGCCGGTCACGGCCACGGTCACGGCCACAGCCACTGAGGTCCGGGCCGTCGTATGACGCCCGACGCCTGACGTACGAGAAGGCCCCGGTCACCGCTGCCGAGCGGTGGTGACCGGGGCTTTCCCGCGTCCGGGTGTGCGGCTCGCGGGTGTGCGGCTCGCGGGTGCGGCTCGCCGGTGTACGGGCTACATCATGCCCATCTGCTTCATCAGGCCGGGGGCGTCGTAGTACCACCAGCCTTCCGCCACCTGGGCGTTGTCGAACCGGAAGGTGGTACAACCCGACATGCTGACCTCCTTGCCCGTCGACGCGACCCCCATGAACTCGCCCTTCTGGGTGCCGTTCCAGGTCCAGAGGGTGGTGACGCAGTCGCCCTCGGCGATCTGGCGGTGCAGGTCGAAGGAGAAGTCGAAGGCGGCGCGCCACATGCCTATCGTCCGCTTCATGCCCTCCCTGCCGTCGCCGGCGCCGCCCGCCTCGATGATGTCGTGGTTGACGTAGTCGGCCGCGAGGCACTCCTCGACGATCCCGAAGTCGCCCTTCTCCGCGATCTCCTCGAAGACCCGGTTCGCGACGAGCTTGTTGAGGTACTCGTCCCGGACCACGTCCAGGTTCATGAACTTGGGCATTCCCTCGCAGAGGGCCACCATCTCCTGGAACATCCTGTCCGTCTCCGGGAGCTGAGAGTTCCTCATGGCCTCTTCGTACGAGGGGAATTCGACGAGGTCCACGAAGTGCGTCTTCGAGTCGCGGTCCTTGCCGATCATCGTGTGGGTGACCGTCCGCCGGCCGCTGGCCTGCTCCGCCCAGCGGTCGATGAGCGCGTTCATCTCGTCGAACCGCGTGGTTTCGTAATCGATTACTTGTACGAATGTCATCGCGTCGCCTCCCGCGCTGGATGGGACACGTCCAGTTTAGGGAGATTTCACCCATTTAGCGGGTTTACCCGTGGGTCACAAGGTCGCACGGTCACAAGGGTTACTGGGGACCGTACTTGCGCCCCGTACGGGAGGACACGCCACCCAGCAGCCCGCGCGGCGCCAGCTTCACCACGCTCATCAGCGCCTTGTACCGCGGGTCCGGGATCGAGACGGCCTTGCCGCGCGCCAGGTCGGCCAGCGCCGCCGCGACCAGCTTGTCGGCGTCCAGCCACAGCCACCCCGGGATGTTGTCCGTGCCCATGCCCGCCCGCTGGTGGAACTCGGTCCGCACGAAACCCGGGCACAGCGCCATCAGCCGCACCCCGGACCCCGCGAGGTCCCGCGCCGCGCCCTGGGTGAACTGCACGACCCAGGCCTTGCTCGCCCCGTACGTGCCGCGCGGCACGAAGGCGGCCACCGAGGCCACGTTGATCACGCCGCCGCGGCCGCGCGAGCGCATCGACTCCGTGGCGGCCGCGGTCAGCCGCAGCACCGCCTCGATGTGCACCTTCAGCATGGTCAGCTCGTCGGCCATGGAGACCTCGAGGAAGCGGCCCTTGTTCCCGAAGCCCGCGTTGTTGACCAGCAGGTCCACCGGGTGCGTACGGTCGCCGAGGCGGGCCTCGACCGCCGCGATACCCGTGTCCGTCGAGAGGTCGGCGGTCAGCACCTCGGCCTCGATGCCATGCCGGTCGTGCAGCTCGGTGGCCTGCTCGGCCAGCCGCTTGCTGTCCCGGGCGACCAGCACCAGGTTGTGGCCCTGGGCGGCGAGCCGCCGGGCGAAGGCGGCGCCGATGCCCGCCGTGGATCCAGTGATCAACGCAGTCGTCATAGGCGCAACCTAGCCGCCTCCCGCCGACCGTCGTGCTGCCGCAGGTACTTGCGTACGGTTTCGTGCGCTTCCGGCTCCATCGCGTCGCCCGCGGCCAGGGTGCGCGGCAGGAGCGAGCGGTCGGTGGTGAAGGCGCGGAACCACAGCTCCACCGTCACGTCGTGGTCGGGGCGGCGCAGGACGTCGACGGGGTCGCCGGGGGAGACCGAGCCCTCCTCGATCACCCGCAGGTACGCGCCCGGCCGGGCCTCCCGGGTGAACCGCCTGACCCATCCGCGTTCGCCGAGGGCCCCCTGGAAGGTCCGGCACGGGATGCGGGCCGAGGCCACCTCCAGCACGAGGTCCGGGCCGACCCGCCAGCGCTCGCCGAGCCGCGCCGCGTTCAGGTCGAGGCCGGAGGTGGTGAGGTTCTCGCCGAAGAGCCCGCCGGCCAGCGGGCGGCCCAGCTCGCCCTCCCACCAGTCGAGGTCCTCGCGGGCGTACGCGTACACGGCCTGGTGGTCGCCGCCGTGGTGGCGCAGGTCGCAGACGTCGTCCCCCTCCACCCCGCTCGCGGCGGTGCCCTTGGGGCCCGGGGCGAAGACCCGTACCGGGCCGGGGACGGGGCGCTTGCCGATGCCGGTCCGCCCGCCCTTCGCGTCGGTGTACTCGGCGGCCGTCGCGCGGCCGACGTTCACGGAGACGAGGTGCATCGGACCACGCTAGCCGAACGCCCCCAAAGGGGTCGAGCGGAATTCGCGCTGCGGTAAAAGGTGGGCTTATGCTCGAAGGGTGATCGAGGCACGTCATCTCCGGGTTCTGCGCGCCGTCGCCGGGACCGGGTCCTTCTCCGCCGCAGCCCGCGAGCTCGGCTGCACCCAGCCGGCCGTCTCCCAGCAGATGAAGGCGCTGGAGCAGTCGGCGGGCACCCCGCTGCTGATCCGGACGGGCCGCGAGATGCGGCTGACCCAGGCCGGCGAGGCCCTGGTGCGGCATGCCGCCGGGATCCTGGCCGGGCTGACCGCGGCCGAGGAGGAGGTCGCGGCCATCGCCGGGCTGCGCGCGGGCCGGGTCCGGCTCGTCTCCTTCCCCAGCGGCAGCTCCACCCTGGTGCCGACCGCGCTCGCGGCGATGCGCGCCGAGCACCCCGGCACCCGGATCTCCCTGGTCGAGGCCGAGCCGCCGCGCTCGGTCGAGATGCTGCGCGAGGGGGACTGCGACGTGGCGCTGGCCTTCCGCTACGGGGCCTCGGCCGGGCCGGCCGCGGAGTGGGAGGACCTGGTGGTCCGGCCGCTGCTGACCGACCGGCTCGTGGGGCTGGTCCCCGAGGGTCACCGGCTGGCCGGCGCGGAGCGGGTGGGCATGGCGGAGCTGGCCGGGGAGCCCTGGATCGCGGGATGCCCGCGCTGTCGGCGCCATCTGGTGGAGGTGTGCGAGGACGCGGGCTTCACCCCGCGCATCGACTTCGCCACCGACGACTACCCGGCCGTGGTGGGCCTGGTGGGCGCGGGGCTGGGCGTCGCGGTGCTGCCGGAGCTCGCGGTGGAGTCCGTACGCGCCAAGGGCGTGAGCACGCTGGCCGTGGAGCCGGTCGTGGAGCGGGAGGTCGTGGCACTGACCCTGCCCGACCTCGCGCGGGTCCCCGCGGTGGCGGCGACCCTCGCCCAGCTGGAACGCGCCGCGACACGCTGACGGCCGGACTCGAAAGGGTGACGCTCGGCGGGCAGCTGCCGTACGGGGCGCCGCGCGCCCGGGGGTCGGCCGGTTCGGGCCGCCACGCGCTTGACCGTACGGCGGTACGGCCGAGCGGGTGACGGTCCGGGCCCGGACGGTCTGTGGCGCGCGGACGCGTGCCCCGGATTCGAGGAAACGTTCCTTCGGGCGTTTCGTACGAACCGGCTAGTGCGGCGTGATCGGGCCGATCACGGTCGACGCGGGGATCAGGCGATGGCGGGCGCGGCCCATCAGTTCCTCACGCTCGTCCTCGGTGAGGCCGCCCCACACCCCGTAGGGCTCGCGGACGGCGAGTGCGTGCGCTGCGCATTCCGAACGCACCGGGCAGCGCATGCAGACCTCTTTAGCCGAGGCCTCGCGCGCGCTCCTGGCCGCACCCCGCTCGCCTTCCGGGTGGAAGAAGAGGGAGCTGTCGACCCCGCGGCAGGCAGCCAGCAGCTGCCAGTCCCAGAGGTCGGCGTTCGGTCCGGGGAGCCGGGAGAAATCTGCCATTGGTAGTCCTCTTGGTGCCGGTACTGAGGCGGTTACGGTCCAAGTCTCCACACCTACTGTCGTAGTAGATGTAAATATGACTCATTGGGAATCTAGCCTCAGACACATGCCAAACGGAAGGAAAGCCGCCAAATAGGGCATAGCTCCAGATGGAGGACAGACCGTCAGCGCCTCCTGTGCCGTGATCGCTTCCTCACGTAGAGTGCCGAAGGTGTCCGTCCGACCCGTAACTCTTTCGAGTGACCATCGTTGAGAGTGCGAAGGCGGTTGAACCAAGAAGTTCTCGGACAGGTGTCCGGGGGCATCGACCGCACAGGTGACGATACGTACCAGCCTGGAGGCTCAAGGTGACGCGCATCAGCAGCTGCGGAGGGCGGTCATGACATCCGTCCTCGTCTGCGACGACTCCCCGCTTGCCCGAGAGGCGCTCCGTCGCGCGGTTGCCACCGTGCCCGGCGTCGAGCGTGTGACGACGGCTGCCAACGGCGAGGAAGTCCTCCGCCGCTGGGGTGCCGACCGCTCCGATCTGATTCTGATGGATGTACGGATGCCCGGCCTGGGCGGTGTCGAGACGGTCCGTCGGCTGCTCTCGGCCGACCCGGGTGCCCGCATCATCATGCTGACGGTCGCCGAGGACCTGGACGGCGTGGCCCTCGCGGTCGCCGCCGGAGCCCGCGGCTACCTGCACAAGGACGCCTCGCGCGCCGAGCTGCGGGCCACGGTCACCCAGGCCCTGGCCGACCCGACCTGGCGACTGGCCCCGCGCCGGCTCCGCTCGGCCGAGATGGGCGCCGCGCCCACGCTCACCGCGCGCGAGATCCAGGTGCTGGAGGGCATGAGCCACGGCCGGTCCAACGCGGAGATCGGGCGCGAGCTCTTCCTCTCCGAGGACACGGTCAAGACGCACGCCCGCCGGCTGTTCAAGAAGCTGGGCGCCTCGGACCGGGCGCACGCCGTGGCGCTCGGGTTCCGCTGGGGCCTGGTCCGCTGACCGCGGACCGCCAGAGTGTCCCGCCCGGACCCGGTGTGAAACCGGGGATTGGCGGGGCACAATCCGGGGGACGTGTCGCTTCGTGCGCGATGCCGCATCCTTGAGGGTGTGCCGCATTCTCGAAGATGTGGCCTAGGGGACCATTCGGGCCGAGCGGAGGGGAGGGCGCAGACGATGAGTTCCGGCGCACCCGCTCATAACGCTTCGATGCACAACAAGGACCACGGTGCCGCGAATGCACCCGCGCCAAGGCACCATGGATTGATGCGCGACGACGAGGCCGTGGGGTCACCCGCGACCACAGGGCCCACGGGCGCCGCCAAAGGCGGCGGAGCCGGGGCCGTCAGCGCGCTCGTACGCCGTGCGGTGGAGGGGGACGAGCAGGCCACGCACGATCTGCTGGCCTTCGTGCACCCCCTCGCCATCCGCTACTGCCGCACCAGACTGTCGCGCCTCCCCGGTGACGCTCGTCACTTCGTGGAGGACCTGGCGCAGGAGGTCTGCGTCGCCGTCCTGATGGCGCTGCCACGCTACCGGGACACCGGACGCCCCTTCGAGGCGTTCGTCTTCGCCATCGCCGCGCACAAGGTCGCCGACCTCCAGCGGGCCGCCATGCGGCACCCGGGGAGCACGGCCGTGCCGTCGGACGAGATGCCGGAGCGGCCCGACGACTCGCTGGGCCCGGAGGAGCGGGCGCTGCTCAGCAGCGACGCCGCCTGGGCCAAGAAACTGCTGGCCAACCTGCCGGAGAACCAGCGCGAGCTCCTCGTACTGCGGGTGGCCGTCGGGCTGACCGCCGAGGAGACCGGGCAGATGCTCGGCATGTCGCCCGGGGCGGTGCGAGTGGCCCAGCACCGGGCGCTCAGCCGGCTCCGCGCGCTCGCGGAACAGTAGGCCGACCGTGGCCGCCGACCGTGGATCAATAGTAGGAACAGACGAAACTTCTGCTTGACCTTGGTCGTGGAATGAGACGCGTCGGGATCCCGTTAGCATGGACATCCGCGCTGAGCAAGACCATTTGGGAAGGTGTCATGACCGCCGACGGAGTGCCCGACAAATTCGCCACGCTCGGACTGACCTACGACGACGTGCTGCTGCTGCCGGGCGCGTCGGACATGGCCCCGGACCAGATCGACACCTCCTCCCTCATCTCCCGGAACGTCCGCGTCAACGTGCCGCTGCTGTCCGCGGCCATGGACAAGGTCACCGAGGCCCGGATGGCCATCGCGATGGCCCGCCAGGGCGGCGTCGGCGTCCTGCACCGCAACCTCTCCATCGCCGACCAGGCCAACCAGGTCGACCTGGTCAAGCGCTCCGAGTCCGGCATGGTCACCGACCCGATCACCGTGCACCCGGACGCCACGCTCCGCGAGGCCGACGAACTCTGCGCGAAGTTCCGCATCTCCGGCGTGCCGGTCACCGACGCCGCCGGCAAGCTGCTCGGCATCGTCACCAACCGCGACATGGCCTTCGAGTCGGACCGCAGCCGCCAGGTGCGCGAGGTCATGACGCCGATGCCGCTGGTCACGGGCAAGGTCGGCATCTCCGGCGTGGACGCCATGGAGCTGCTGCGCCGCCACAAGATCGAGAAGCTGCCGCTGGTCGACGACGCGGGCATCCTCAAGGGCCTCATCACGGTCAAGGACTTCGTCAAGGCCGAGAAGTACCCGAACGCCGCCAAGGACAAGGACGGGCGGCTGCTCGTCGGCGCGGCCGTCGGCGTCGCCGGTGACGCGTACGAGCGCGCCCAGGCGCTGATCGAGGCGGGCGCCGACTTCATCGTCGTCGACACCGCCCACGGCCACTCCCGGCTCGTCGGCGACATGGTCTCCAAGATCAAGTCGAACTCGGCGGTCGATGTGATCGGCGGCAACATCGCCACCCGCGACGGCGCCCAGGCGCTCATCGACGCCGGTTGCGACGGCATCAAGGTCGGCGTCGGCCCCGGCTCGATCTGCACCACCCGCGTCGTCGCCGGCATCGGCGTCCCGCAGGTCACCGCCATCTACGAGGCCTCGCTCGCCGCCAAGGCGGCCGGCGTCCCGGTCATCGGCGACGGCGGTCTCCAGTACTCCGGCGACATCGCGAAGGCCCTGGTCGCGGGCGCCGACACGGTGATGCTCGGCTCGCTGCTCGCGGGCTGCGAGGAGTCCCCGGGCGAGCTGCTCTTCATCAACGGCAAGCAGTTCAAGTCGTACCGCGGCATGGGCTCGCTCGGCGCGATGCAGACCCGCGGCGACCGCAAGTCCTTCTCCAAGGACCGCTACTTCCAGGAGGGCGTGGGCGGCGACGACAAGCTCATCCCCGAGGGCATCGAGGGCCAGGTCCCGTACCGCGGCCCGCTCTCCGCGGTCGTGCACCAGCTCGTCGGCGGGCTGCGCCAGTCGATGTTCTACGTCGGCGGCCGCACGGTCCCCGAGCTGCAGGACCGCGGCCGCTTCGTCCGGATCACCTCGGCGGGCCTCAAGGAGAGCCACCCGCACGACATCCAGATGACGGTCGAGGCGCCGAACTACTCCCGCAAGGGCTGAGGCGTGCAGGAGGGGCGGATCCCGGTCACCGGGATCCGCCCCTCCGCCGTTCCCGGGCCCTGAAGGCCCGCGGGGCCGGGCGCGGACGTCCGTACAGCGGTCACCGGAACGCGGGCGCCCGGGGTTCGGGGATACTGGACGGGCAGACCCAGAGGAAAGGCCACCACACGTGACTGAGATCGAGATCGGGCGCGGCAAGCGCGGCCGCAGGGCGTACGCGTTCGATGACATCGCCATCGTCCCCAGCCGCCGTACCCGGGACCCGAAGGAGGTCTCGATCGCCTGGCAGATCGACGCCTACCGCTTCGAGCTCCCCTTCCTGGCCGCCCCCATGGACTCGGTCGTCTCCCCGCAGACCGCGATCCGCATCGGTGAGCTCGGCGGCCTCGGCGTGCTGAACCTCGAAGGCCTGTGGACCCGGTACGAGGACCCGCAGCCGCTGCTCGACGAGATCAACGAGCTGGACGAGGAGGCGGCGACCCGCCGCCTCCAGGAGATCTACTCCGCGCCGATCCAGGCCGACCTGATCCGCCGGCGCATCAAGGAGGTGCGCGACTCCGGAGTCGTCACCGCCGCCGCGCTCTCCCCGCAGCGCACCGCCGAGTTCTCCAAGGCCGTCGTCGACGCGGGTGTGGACATCTTCGTCATCCGCGGCACCACCGTGTCGGCGGAGCACGTCTCCGGCGCCGCCGAGCCGCTGAACCTCAAGCAGTTCATCTACGAGCTCGACGTCCCGGTCATCGTCGGCGGCTGCGCCACCTACACCGCGGCCCTGCACCTGATGCGCACCGGCGCCGCGGGCGTCCTGGTCGGCTTCGGCGGCGGCGCCGCGCACACCACGCGCAACGTGCTCGGCATCCAGGTCCCGATGGCCACCGCCGTCGCGGACGTGGCCGCGGCCCGCCGCGACTACATGGACGAGTCCGGCGGCCGCTACGTGCACGTCATCGCCGACGGCGGCGTGGGCTGGTCGGGCGACATCCCGAAGGCCGTCGCCTGCGGCGCGGACGCCGTGATGATGGGCTCCCCGCTGGCCCGTGCCACCGACGCGCCCGGCAAGGGCAACCACTGGGGCATGGAGGCCGTCCACGAGGACGTGCCGCGCGGCAAGAAGGTCGACCTCGGCACGGTGGGCACCACCGAGGAGATCCTGACCGGCCCCTCGCACAGCCCGGACGGATCGATGAACATCTTCGGCGCGCTGCGCCGCTCGATGGCCACCACGGGCTACAGCGAGCTCAAGGAGTTCCAGCGGGTCGAGGTCACGGTCGCGGACTCGCAGCACCGCCGCTGAACCCGTTCTCGCGTACGTACGGCGGAGGGCCGGCACCCCGGGTGGGGTGCCGGCCCTCCGCCGTACGGCGTGAAGCCGGATCAGTCGCTGGTCTTCTTGGCGGCGCCGAAGGCGATGAACGCGCCGATCCCGAGGAAGACGAAGGACATGAAGTCCACGGTCTCCTTCCAGAGGTCGTTCAGACCGCCGATGCCCACCTCGGTGAACACCTCGCCGACGCCCATGTTGCCGAAGTCGGCCAGGGCGAGGGCGATGAAGAAGACCTGGCCGAGGTAGACGGCGCCGAGCGAGAGCAGGGCGGCGACCACGGGCAGTACGGGGTTGCGGCCGCCGATCTTGCCCGCCGCGAGGCCGACGAGGAGGCCGACGCCCACCGCGGCGTAGCCGACCTCGCGGTCGATGGCGTTCATGATGCCGCCGTACGCGCCGGCCGCGACGAGCGCCGCCACGACGGCGGCGACGATGCCGAGGCCGAGGTTGCCGGTGCGGGCCGGAGCCGGGGCCGGAGCCGCGGTGTAGGAGTCGGGCGCGGGCGGCTGGAACTGCTGGCTCATGAAGAATCCCCCCAGGGATCACGGCACACGTGTGTCCCGGGGGACGTATGTGCGAGATAAGTAACGCCGCAGGCTAACAGCAGGCTGTGACATCCGGGCGGGGATTTCCGCCGGGACCGGGCGGCGCGCCAGGACGTGATCCGACCGGGATCCTCCCGTGATCTCCCGGCGGCCCGGCGGCCCGGCGGCCCGGCGCCCCGCTCACGGGCGCCCTGGCGGGCCGTGGGCGGGGGCGGGCCGAGCCGCGGCCCCGAAGGGGTGCTCGCGGGCTCCGGCGCGGTCAGAGGCGGTGCGCCGCGCCGACCGGGCTGGCGCCCCGGGTGTCGAGCAGCAGCTGGGCCTTCACCGCCAGGCCCTGGAGGTCGTACGTGCGGTGGTGCTGGAGCAGGATCGTCAGGTCGGCGTTGGCCGCGGCCTCGTACAGCGAGTCGGCGCGCGGGACCGGCTGGTCCCTGACCCGCCAGCTCGGGATGTAAGGGTCGTGGTAGCTGATCACGGCCCCGAGATCGAGGAGCCGGCTGGCGATCTCGCGGGCCGGGGAGCCCTCCTGGTCGGCGAGATCGGGCTTGTACGTGACCCCGAGCAGCAGCACCCGGGCGCCGCGGGCGGATTTCCCGTGCTCGTTCAGCAGGGTGGCCGAGCGCTGGATGACGTACTGCGGCATCCGGTTGTTGATCTCCTGCGCCAGGCCGACCATGCGCAGGGGGTGTCCGGGGGTGCGGGTGGTGTGCGGGAGGTAGTTGGGGTCGAGCGGAACGCCGTGGCCGCCGACGCCGGGGCCGGGGCGGAAGGCCTGGAACCCGTACGGCTTCGTCTCGGCGCAGCGGATGACGTCCCACAGGTCGACGCCGAGGTCGTGGCAGAGCACCGCCATCTCGTTCATGAGGGCGATGTTCACGTGCCGGTAGTTGGTCTCCAGCAGCTGTACCGTCTCGGCCTCGCGCAGGCCCCGGGCGCGGACCACCTTCTCGGTGAGCCGGGCGTAGAAGGCGTGCGCGGACTCGGTGCAGGCGGGGGTGAGGCCGCCGATCACCTTGGGGGTGTTGGAGATGCCGTGCGTCCGGTTGCCGGGGTCGTGGCGGCTGGGGGAGTAGGCCAGGTGGAAGTCCCGGCCCGCGCGGAGCCCGGAGCCGGCTTCGAGGATGGGGCGCAGGTAGTCCTCGGTGACCCCCGGGTGAGCGGCGGACTCCAGGATGACGGTGGTGTGCGGGCGGAGCCGGGCGGCGAGCGTGCGGCCCGCCTCGCCGACTGCGGAGAGGTCGAGCGCACGATCGGCGCCGAGCTGGGTAGGCGCGCAGATGACGGCGGTACGGACCCGGCCGAGCTCGGCGGGGTTGGTGGTGATCCGGAAGCCGGCCGCCGACATGCGGCGGATCTCGGCGGCGGTGAGTGTGGTGTCCGTGGCCGGACCGCTGTCGTAGCCGACGGTCTCGATTCCGGCGGCGACGGCCGCCTGGGCGAGGGGGAGGCCGAGGTGGCCGAGTCCGATGACGGCGAGATCTGCGGGCATGGAGGTGCCGTCCCTTCCCTTCCCTGACATGAGGGGGCTGGGCGCGCAAGTCCTGGAGACCTGAAGCTGGCGCAATGTCAGACTAGGCGTATATATGACAGATATGTGGCATTACGAGCTGATGGCTGCCGTTGTGTTGTCCACAGGCGGTGGCTGATGTGCGTGCGGCCGGTCAGAATCATGAACGGGATGTGAGCGGGATCACCCGCACCGAGCGGGGATTCCCCCGCACCAACGGGAGGCAGCCGTGAGGACAGCGACACTGGGACCGGCCCAGCGGGCCGAAGCGCTCGCCCGGATGGCCGAGCGGGAGCTGGACGTGCTGGTGGTCGGCGCCGGGGTGGTCGGCGCCGGGACCGCGCTCGACGCGGTCACCAGAGGCCTGTCCACCGGCCTCGTGGAGGCCCGGGACTGGGCCTCGGGCACGTCCAGCCGGTCGAGCAAGCTCATCCACGGCGGTCTGCGCTACCTGGAGATGCTCGACTTCGCCCTGGTCCGCGAGGCCCTCAAGGAGCGCGGTCTGCTGCTGGAGCGGCTCGCCCCGCACCTGGTCAAGCCGGTGCCGTTCCTGTACCCGCTCCAGCACAAGGGCTGGGAGCGGATCTACGCCGGTTCGGGCGTGGCCCTGTACGACGCGATGTCCGTCTCCAGCGGGCACGGCCGCGGGCTCCCCGCGCACCGCCACCTCTCGCGCAAGCACGCGCTGCGGGTCGCCCCGGCGCTGCGCAAGGACGCCCTCGTGGGGGCCCTGCAGTACTACGACGCCCAGATGGACGACGCGCGGTACGTGGCCACCCTGGTCCGGACGGCCGCGGCGTACGGGGCGGACTGCGCCAACCGGGCGAGGGTCGTCGACTTCCTGCGCGAGGGCGAGCGCGTGGTCGGCGCGCGGGTGCGGGACGTGGAGGGCGGCGGCGAGTACGAGATCCGCGCGAAGCAGGTCGTCAATGCCACCGGGGTGTGGACGGACGACACCCAGGCACTGATCGGGGAGCGCGGCCAGTTCCACGTACGGGCGTCGAAGGGCATCCATCTGGTCGTCCCCAAGGACCGGATCCATTCCTCCACCGGGCTGATCCTGCGGACGGAGAAGTCCGTGCTGTTCGTCATCCCGTGGGGGCGGCACTGGATCGTGGGGACCACGGACACCGACTGGGACCTGGACAAGGCGCACCCCGCGGCCTCCAGCGCCGACATCGACTACCTCCTGGAGCACGTGAACTCCGTACTGGCCGTCCCGCTGACGCGTGACGACGTACAGGGCGTGTACGCGGGCCTGCGGCCGCTGCTGGCCGGGGAGTCGGACGCGACCAGCAAGCTCTCGCGCGAGCACACGGTGGCGCATCCCGTGCCGGGGCTGGTGGTGGTGGCGGGCGGCAAGTACACGACCTACCGGGTCATGGCGAAGGACGCCGTCGACGAGGCGGTGCACGGGCTGGACCAGCGGGTCGCGGACTGCGTGACGGAGGACGTGCCGCTGGTGGGGGCGGAGGGGTACAAGGCCCTGTGGAACGGGCGGGCCCGGCTCGCCGCCCGGACGGGCCTTCATGTGGCCCGGGTGGAGCACCTGTTGAACCGGTACGGCTCGCTGACGGAGGAACTGCTCGACCTGGTCGAGGCCGAACCGGGCCTGGGCGAGCCGCTGACGGGGGCGGACGACTACCTGCGGGCGGAGGTGGTCTACGCGGCCTCGCACGAGGGGGCCCGGCACCTGGACGACGTGCTGACGCGGCGGACGCGGATCTCGATCGAGACGTTCGACCGGGGGACGCGGTCGGCGCGCGAGTGTGCGGAATTGATGGCTCCGGTGCTCGGCTGGGACAAGGGGCAGATCGAGAAGGAGGTCGAGCACTACGAGAAGCGGGTGCAGGCGGAACGGGAATCGCAGCGCCAGCCGGACGACCAGACGGCGGACGCGGCCAGGCTGGGGGCGCCCGACATCGTTCCGTTGTAACTCCGCGATGCGGAAGGGGGAACCGCAGACCCGGGGCGCCCGTCCGTTGCGGAGTGAGCAACAATGAGGTTTCTGCCGGGGCGGGTTACCGTGCCTCTCGGCGGCTGCCGGGTCAGCCGGGGCAGGCTGCACGATCGCAGAGGGGACGCATGTCGAAGCCGGAGCACACCGAGTCGCCGGATCCCGCCGGCGCTAAGCCGAGCGCCGGACCGGCGGATGCGTCTGCTGCGCCGCGGGCCGGGGGTGCGAAGCCTGCGGCTGCGCCTGCGAAGCCGAAGCCTGCCGAGGGCGTGCGCGCCGAGCCGCAGGACGCGAAGCCTGCGGCTGCGGCCGCGAAGCCGGGCCTCGGCAAGCCCACGGGCGCAGCGAAGCCTGAGGCCGCGAAGCCGGGCCCTGCCGAGCCGGCGGGGGCCGAGGGTGCGTCCGCCGAGCCGGGAGACGCCGGGCCCGCGGCCGCGAAGCCCCGTCCGGGCACGGCCGTGCCCGCGCCGGAGGACGCCGAGCCCGCGGCCGCGAAGCCCCGTCCGGGCAAGGCCGTGCCCGCGCCGGAGGACGCCGAGCCCGGGGCGGCGAAGCCGGGCTCGAGCCGGCCGGCCGCTGCCAAGGCCGAGCCTGCGCCGGCGGCGGCCGCGGGAGTCCCCGCCGCGCCGGAGAGCGCCGAGCCGCAGGACGTGAAGCCCGCGGCTGCGGCTGCGAAGCCGGGCCTTGGCAAGCCCACGGCCGCAGCGAAGCCTGAGGCTGCGAAGCCGGGCCTGAGCAGGTCGGCCGCTGCCAAGGCAGAGCCCGCGGCGCAGGACGCGAAGCCCGCGGCTGCGGTCGGCAAGCCGCGCCTGGAGAAGGCGGCTGAGGGCGTGTCCGGTGAGCCGGCTGCGGCGAAGCCCGCGGCTGCGAAGCCGGAGACGGGCAAGGCCGTGCCCGCTGCGGCATCGGTGCCCGCGCCGGAGGACGCGAAGCCTGCGGCTGCGAAGCCGGAGACGGCCAAGCCCGCGGCCGCGAAGCCCGGCCAGGGCAAGGCCGCGGAGGACAAGGGCCGGTTGCTGGCCGGGCGGTACAGGCTGGGAGCCGTGCTCGGCAAGGGCGGGATGGGCACCGTGTGGCGGGCCGAGGACGAGATCCTCGGCCGGACGGTCGCCGTCAAGGAACTCCGCTTCAGCACCGGCGTCGACGAGGACGAGAAGCGCCGGCTCATCACCCGTACCCTCCGCGAGGCCAAGGCCATCGCACGGATCCGCAGCGGCGGCGCCGTCACCGTCTACGACGTGGTCGACGAGGACGCCCGCCCGTGGATCGTCATGGAGCTCATCGAGGGCCCCTCCCTCGCCGAGTTCGTGCGTGAGAACGGCCCGCTGACCCCGCGCCGCGCCGCCGAGGTCGGGCTCGCCGTGCTCGACGTACTGCGCGCCGCGCACGGCCAGGGCATCCTGCACCGCGACGTCAAGCCGTCCAACGTGCTGATAGCCGACAGCGGCCGCGTCGTCCTCACCGACTTCGGCATCGCGCAGGTCGAGGGCGACCCCTCGGTCACCTCCACCGGCATGCTCGTCGGCGCCCCCTCCTACATCTCCCCGGAGCGCGCCCGCGGCCAGAAGCCCGGCCCGCCCGCCGACATGTGGTCGCTCGGCGGTCTGCTCTACGCCTCCGTGGAGGGCGTGCCCCCGTACGACAAGGGCTCCGCGCTCGCCACCCTCACCGCGGTGATGACCGAGCCGGTGGACCCGCCGAAGAACGCCGGTCCGCTGACCGAGGTCATCTACGGCCTGCTGGCCAAGGACCCCGCCCGGCGGCTCGACGACGACCGCGCCCGGGTGATGCTCAAGGCCGTGCTCGACGCCCCCGAGCCGCCCCCGGTGCTGCCCCCGGCCGTCGAGGCGACCAGGGCGATCTCGCTCGCCGAGGCCAAGGAGGCGGCGGACAAGGCCGCGGCCGAGAAGGCCGAGGCCAAGGCGGCCGCCGAGCGCGCCGCCGCGGCCAAGGCGGCGGAGCGGGCCGCCGAGAAGGCGGAGAAGAAGGAACGCGAGCGGCGCGAGCGCGAACAGCGCGAGCGGACCCGCGCCGCGCTGAAGTCGGCCCGCAAGGCGGCAGCCGCCGAGGCCGCCGCGGCCTCCGCGGCCGAGGCACCGCCGTCGCGCCCCGCGCCGGTCCCGGCGCCGCTCACCGACGTGATGCAGCGCCGCACCATCGCGCTCGCGATCGCCGGTGTGGTCGTGGTGCTGGCGGTGGTCGGCTCGCTGATCGCGTACGCGTTCAGCGGGGACGACGACCGCAAGGACGAGGGCAAGGGCGGCCCGGGGCCGTCCGTGTCCGGGACTCCGAAGCCGGGTGCGGCGGCCGGCACCTCAGCCGGGACGTCCCCGAGCGGAGCCCCGAGCGGCACCCCCGGCGGCGGCGCGAAGAGCGGCGATCCCAGCCCGGGCGGGACCCCGCCGACCGAGGGCCAGAGCCAGGGCCAGGGCCAGGGGCAGACCCAGGGGCAGACCCAGGGCCAGAGCCAGGGGCAGACCCAGGGCCAGACCCAGGGCCAGGGGACCTCGCCCGGCGGCTCCGGCGGCGGCCTCCCGGCCGGGTACGCCACGCTGACGGAACTCGGGTTCCATTTCTCGATGGCGATGCCCCAGGGCTTCCACCTGACCGGCATAGCCGGGGAGAACTCCGGCGGGATATACAGCCGCGACGGCGGATTCCCGCGGATCCAGGTCGACTTCAACGCGAAGCCGGGCAACGA
This sequence comes from Streptomyces sp. NPDC028314, assembly GCF_055565795.1. Lineage (NCBI taxonomy): Bacteria > Bacillati > Actinomycetota > Actinomycetes > Kitasatosporales > Streptomycetaceae > Streptomyces > Streptomyces sp. NPDC028314. The sequence continues at coordinate 137,046 of NZ_JBVHTP010000013.1, read as the reverse complement.
CGCACGGGCCGCCTGGGCCGAGCTGGCCCCCGCCGTGGCGGGCAGCAGCAGCAACTACCGCCTGATCCGCATCGACGCGGTGGACTACCGCGGCTACCCGACCGTCGCCGACTGGGAGTTCGAGCGGGACCAGAAGGGGACCCGGGTCCGGGTGCTGAACCGCGGCTTCAGGATCGACGCGCAGCACGGCTACGCCATCATGATCAGCTGCCCGGCCGACCAGTGGGACGGCCCCGAGTGCACGCAGATGCGCAACACGGCATTCCAGACCTTCCAGCCCCTGGGCTGACCCGGTTGACCCCCGAGAGGGGCGGGCCTTGTCAGGCCCGGGACGCGGGCGCCCCGGGCGACGTATCGTGTCCGCGGGGGCCAAGGGGTACCCGCCGCACTCGGGGGAGGCGATGTGGAGGACTACGCGGGCCGGATCCTGGCCGACCGCTACCGTCTGCCGCTTTCGCCGTCGGACGAGTACGAGCTGGTCGAGACCCGGGCCTTCGACACGCGCAGCGGACAGGAAGTCCTCGTACGGCAGGTGCCGTTGCCGGAGGTCGTGGACGCCGAGCTGCTGGACGGCACGCGCGGACCGGCTGCCGGGCGGCGCCCGGCCGGTGAACTGCCCGCGGTGCGCAGGGCCATCGCCGCGGCGCAGGCGGCGGCCTCGGTGCCGGACCACCCGCGGCTGGACCAGGTCTTCGACGTGTTCGCGGAGGGCGGCTCGCTGTGGATAGTGAGCGAACTGGTCCCCGCCAGGCCGCTGGCCGCGCTGATCGCCGATGAGCCGCTGAGCCCCTACCGGGCGGCGGAGGTGGCCTCCGACGTGCTGACCGCGCTGCGGGTGCTGCACGCGCACGGCTGGACGCACCGGAACATCACCGTGCGGACCGTGTTGATATGCGATGACGGCCGGGTGGTCCTGACGGGGCTGGCGGCGGGCGCAGCCGAAGAGGCCCTGTGCGGGTACGACCCCGTTCCGGAGGGATCCGCCGACGGTACGCAGGCCCTCGCGCCGGAGCCGGCGGGCCCGGGCGGTCAGGGCTTCGGGTGGGGCGCGCCGGATCCGCTCGGCCCGGCCGCGGCGCCCGGCCGGGAGCCGGCGCTGCCGGAGCCTCAGGCGCTCGCGCCCGTACGGGAGTCCACGGGCCCCGAGTACGCGCCGCTGGTGGCTCCGGGGTACGACACCGGGCCGCGCTACTCCGACCACATCACCCCGCAGCGGCCGGCCGCCCCGGAGCTCCCCGCCGCGGACCGGCCCGACCTCAAGGCCGCCGCGCGGGCCGGCTCCATCGCCGCGTACCGGGCCGGGGCGCAGGCCGCCGCCGCCCGGGTCGACGAGGAGCGCAAGGCCGGGCCCGGGGCCGTACCGGAGCCGAGGCCGCAGGGCTCGAACCTCCCGCAGGGGTACTCGTACCCGTACGGGGGACCGGATTCCGCAGCCGCCACGCCCTGGCACGGAGCCACCCCGCGCCGCCGGCCCGATCCGGAACCGGAGCCGCGGCCGGAGCCCTCGCGGCCCGAGCCCGAGCGGTCCGCCGACCCGGAGCCCCCGAGCGCCCCGGCCCGGCCCGCGATCCCCGCGCAACTGGCCCTGCCCCAGGGCTACCGCCCGGCCGAACCGCGGGACCCGGAGGCCCACTTCCGCCCGGGCGAGCCCCGGACCGACCCCCAGGCCGACCCCCAGCCCGACTCCCAGGGCGGGGCCCGCGCGCCGCACCGGCCCCGGCCCGAGGCGGGCATCGCCCTGCCCCCGCCGCAGCGGCCGCAGCGGCCGACGCAGCCGACGCAGCCCTCGGGACCCGAGGGGTCCGCCCGGTCCGCGGCCCCCACCCCCACCGCCCCCGCCGGCTGGGCCGCGGGCGGCCCGAAGACCGGACTGGACGCCGAGCGGGCGCGGCAGACGCGGATGGCCGTCGTCGGGGCCGTGACCGAGCGGTGGGCGCCCGAACAGGCCGGCCCCGTGCACGGGCACTGGCAGCTGGCCGCGCCCGTGGGCCCGGCCACCGACCTGTGGGCCCTGGGCGCCCTCCTGTACCGCGCCGTCCAGGGCCATGCCCCCTACCCCGAGGAGAGCGTCGCCGACCTCGTGGAGATGGTCTGCGCCGAGCCCCCGGCCTTCGCGGAGGAATGCGGCCCGCTGCGCCCGGTCGTGGAGTCGCTGCTGCGCCAGGACCCCACCGAGCGACCCGACTTCGAGGAGCTCCGCGGCTGGCTGCGCTCGCTCGTGCGGTCCGCGCCCGAGCCCGACGGGGCCATCGGCATGCTCCCGATGCCGGAGCCGGATCCCGCGCGCCTGCCCGTCGTACGCCGGCGCGGGGAGCTGCACGGCCGTCACCGCAGCGCCGACACCTCGCGCCGGCCGCGCTCCCTGGGGCGGGTCCTGCTGGTCGGGGTGCTCGTCGCCCTCGCCGGGGCGGTGGCGTACGCGATGCTGTTCATGCCCCGCTCCGCCGATCCGCAGGCGCAGGGCGACAAGGGCGGCCCGGGCACCGCGCCGGCCTCCTCAGCCCCGCCCGCGCAGGTTCCCGCTCCCGGCCGGACCCCTTCGGGCACCCCCGAGTCCAAGCCCGCCCCGCAGACCAACGCCCCCGCGCCCGCTCCGCCCGGCTACACCACCCAGCAGGACCCCGAGCACTTCGAGATCGCGGTCCCCAACGGCTGGGAGCGCCGGGGCATCAACGAGGCGGGCCAGGTCCGTTACGTGGAGGGCCAGTTCGTCCTGACGGTGGTGCCCGGCCGCGACAAGGTGGAGGGCGGCAGGCCGGATCCGCTGACGTACCAGAAGGAGAAGGAGCCGGAGCTCGCTCCGTACCGCTCCTCCAGCTGGTCGAGCGGCGGAGACGTCAAATCCACCACGGTCGGCCAGCAGGTCCGGGTCACCGGCCGTTACACATGGATCGATTCGGCGGGCCGGAACGTCGTCGCGCGTAACTTCGTCGTGGCCCTCGGCGGGGTGTACCACGTCGTCCTGGTGACCGGTCCGCAGGACGAGGAAGGCAAGGTCACCGAGGTCTTCGAGAAGGCCACGGGGAGTTACAGAACAGGGGGTTGACAGACCGCTGACGGTGTGTCAATACGGCAATTGCGTCACAGTGCTGTCTCACCGCGCCCGCGCGGTTCCGGCAGCGCCCACGGGCTCCGTAATCTGGCCCGAAGTGCACAGAGTGGCGGGGTTTCGTGGAACAGCAGACAGGCGCGGGTGCAGTGCTCGCGAGCCGGTACCGGCTCGTCGAGCCCATCGGCAGCGGCGGCATGGGCAAGGTGTGGCGCGCGCATGACGAGCTGCTGCACAGGACCGTGGCGGTCAAGGAACTGACGGCGGGTCTGTACGTCGCTCAGGCCGACCGCGACGTCCTGCACGCCCGGACGCAGAAGGAGGCCCGGGCAGCCGCCCGGATCCAGCATCCGGCGGTCGTCGTCGTCCACGACGTGCTGGAGCACGACGACCGGCCCTGGATCGTCATGGAGTACATCGACGGCCCCTCCCTCGCCGAAGCGGCCAAGGCGGCGGGGCGGATCGAGCCCCGCGAGGCGGCCCGGATCGGGCTGCACGTGCTGGGCGCGCTGCGCGCCGCGCACGCCGTCGGGGTCCTGCACCGCGACGTGAAGCCGGGCAACGTGCTGCTCGCCAAGGACGGCCGGGTCCTGCTCACCGACTTCGGGATCGCCGCGATCGAGGGCGACTCGTCCATCACGCGGACCGGCGAGCTCGTCGGCTCCATCGACTACCTGGCCCCCGAGCGGGTCACCGGCGGCGCCCCCGACCCGGCCTCCGACCTGTGGTCGCTCGGCGCCACCCTCTACACGGCCGTCGAGGCCCGCTCGCCGTTCCGCCGCACCTCGCCGATTTCCAGCCTCCAGGCCGTGGTCAACGAGGAGCCGCCCGCGCTGCGGCAGTCCGGTGCGCTGGGTCCCGTCATCACGGCCCTGCTGCGCAAGGACCCGGCCGAGCGGCCCTCCGCCGCGGAGGCGGAGCGGATGCTGCTGGAGGCGATGGAGGGCCGGGAGCCGAAGGCGGCGCAGGCGTACGTACCCACACGTGCGGTGAGCGCCGAGGAGCGGGCGCCGGCCCAGGAGTCCGCGCAGCCCCACGAGGCGGGCCAGGACGGCCGGCAGCAGCAGGAGCAGCCCCCGGCCGGCGACCGCGCCCCCGGGTCCGGCGCGACCTCCCTCCTGCCCGAGCGGCCGCGCACCCCCGCCACGGGCCGTCTCAAGCGCGCGGCGGCCGTGGCCCTGGTGGCGGCGCTGCTCGGCGGCGGCGGGGTCTTCGGAGTGCTCAAGTACACGGAGGGCGGGGGCGCGGACAAGGGCGTCAGCGCCCCCGACAAGGAGCAGTCCGGCGACGACCTCAAGCCGCAGGCGGCGGCCACCCCGCCGGCCGGCTGGAAGAAGGTCGTCGACCCGGCGGGCTTCACGCTCTTCGTGCCCGAGGGCTGGGAGCGCCAGGTGAACGGCACCCAGATCGACTACACCCCGGACAACGGCAACCACTTCATCCGGATCGCCTTCGATCCGACCCCGGACTACGACAATCCGTACGTGCACCTCCTCGACCTGGAGAAGCAGCTCAAGCAGCGGTCGGACTACAAGCGGCTGAAGCTGGAGCAGAACACCTTCCGGGACACCGTCCGCTCGGCGATGTGGGAGTTCACCCTGACCGAGAAGGGGACGCACGCGGGACCGCGCCGGGCCATCGAGCAGATGTACGTGGCCCCGGACGACACCGAGTACGCGGTGTACATGTCGAGCCCGGCCGCCGACTGGTCGAAGACCCGGCAGCAGTTCGACACGGCGCTCAGCGGCTGGCAGCCCCCGGCGAAGGCGGGCTGACGGCCGGGCGGCACGGCCGTCCGTCGGCCATCCTGCCAGCGATCACTGGCGGAAATGGCAAAATCCGGTTACCCACGGGTACCCAAAGGCCCGCAGGCGGAATACGCTCACCGCCATGACGGACTCGCAGGCCCCCGCCGCCCCCCTCCGCGCCGCACCGCAGCCCACCAACCCGGTCGCCGCCGCCCCGGCCGGCGCCCGCACCGCCTCCGACGTGGTGACCCCGGACCTGGTCGCCCGGCTGACCCGCGGAGTGCTCGGCTCCGGCCGCACCGCCAACCACACCCCCTTCACCGGGGACCGGCTGGCGGAGCTCCCCGAGGCCACCCCCGAGGACGTGGCGGAGGCCTTCGCCCGGGCCCGCGCCGCCCAGCCCGCCTGGGCGGCCGTCCCCGCCCGCAAGCGCGCCGCCGTCCTGCTGCGCTTCCACGACCTGGTCCTGGACCGGCAGGCCGAGATCCTCGACCTGATCCAGCTGGAGACCGGCAAGGCCCGCCTGCACGCCCACGAAGAGGTCCAGGCCGTCGCCGTCGCCGCCCGCCACTACGGCCGCAAGGCGCCCTCGTACCTGCGCCCCAAGGGCCACACGGGCGCCATCCCCACCCTCACCAAGGTCACCGAGCTGCGCCAGCCGCGCGGGGTCGTGGGCCAGATCGCCCCCTGGAACTACCCGCTGGAGCTGTCGGTCGGCGACGCGCTGCCCGCCTTCGTCTCGGGCAACGCCGTCGTGATGAAGCCCGACACCGAGACCGCGCTCACCGCCCTGTGGGCCCGCGACCTCCTGATCGAGGCCGGGCTGCCCGCCGAGGTCTTCCAGATCGTCCTCGGCGAGGGACCGGTCGTCGGCCCCGAGGTGGTCCGGCACGCCGACTACGTCTCCTTCACCGGCTCCACCCGCACCGGCCGCGAGGTCGCCCGGGGCGCAGCCTCCCGCCTGGTCGGCGTCACCCTCGAACTCGGCGGCAAGAACGCCATGCTCGTCCTGCGCGACGCCGACGTCGAGAAGGCCGCCGCCGGCGCCGTCCGCGCCTGCTTCTCCTCCGCGGGCCAGCTCTGCATCTCCATCGAGCGCCTCTACGTCCACGCCTCCATCGCCGACGCGTTCGTCGAGCGCTTCGCCGCCCGTACGAAGGCCATGCGGCTCGGCAACTCCCTCGCGTACGGAGCCGACATGGGCTCGCTGGTCGGCGAGCGCCAGCTGGAGACCGTACAGCGGCACGTGGACGAGGCCGTGGCCAAGGGCGCCACCCTGGTCGCGGGCGGCGTGGCCAGGCCCGACATCGGCCCGCTGTTCTACGAGCCCACCATCCTCGACGGGGTCGAGGCCCCCATGGCGGTGTGCGGCGAGGAGACCTTCGGCCCGGTCGTCTCGATCTACCGGTTCACCGACGAGGACGAGGCGATCGCCCAGGCCAACGCCACCGCGTACGGGCTCAACTCCAGCGTGTGGACCAAGGACGCCCGGCGCGGCCACGCCGTCGCCGCCCGCCTGCGCACCGGCACCGTCAACATCAACGAGGGCTACGCCCCCGCCTACGGCAGCGCCCAGGCGCCCATGGGCGGCATGAAGGAATCGGGCCTCGGCCGCCGCCACGGCTCCGAGGGCATCCTCAAGTACACCGAGGCCCAGACCGTCGCCCACCAGCGGCTGCTCCCGATGGCGCCCTCGCTGGGCATGGACGACGAGAAGTACGCCGCGTTCATGACCCGCAGCCTCAAGGTCATGAAGGCGCTCCGGTTCCGTTAGGACCGGGCCCAGGCACCACCGGATTCCGTCAGGCACGACCGCCCGGGAGGCACCGCAAGTGTCGTACGACTACGACGTGATCGTCATCGGATCGGGCTTCGGAGGGTCGGTCTCGGCACTGCGGCTCACCGAGAAGGGGTACCGGGTCGGCGTCCTGGAGGCAGGACGCCGCTTCACCCGCGAAAGCCTGCCCCGCAACAGCTGGGACCTGCGCAACTACCTGTGGGCCCCGGCCCTCGGGCTGTACGGGATCCAGCGGATCCACCTGCTCGGCAACGTGATGGTGCTCGCGGGCGCCGGCGTGGGCGGCGGCTCGCTCAACTACGCCAACACCCTCTACGTGCCGCCCGCCGCCTTCTTCGCGGACCGGCAGTGGGCCTCCATCACCGACTGGCACGAGGAACTCGCGCCGTACTACGACCAGGCCAAGCGGATGCTCGGCGTGCGGCTCAACCCGACGATGACCCCCTCCGACGTCCACCTCAAGGCGGCCGCGGCGAAGATGGGCGTGGCGGACTCCTTCCACATGGCCCCGGTCGGCGTCTTCTTCGGGGACGGCGAGGACGCCGAGGGCCAGCGCAGGGTCCGGGGCGGCGAGGAGGTCCCCGACCCGTACTTCGGCGGCAAGGGCCCCGCCCGCAAGGCCTGCACCGAATGCGGCGAGTGCATGACCGGCTGCCGGCACGGCGCGAAGAACACCCTCAACGAGAACTACCTGCACCTCGCGGAGCGCGCCGGCGCCGTCATCCACCCCATGACCACGGTCACCGCCCTGTCCGAGCACCCCGAGGGCGGCTACCGCGTCCGTACCGTCCCCACCGACAACCGCCGCCGCGGCAAGGCCAAGGTGCTGCGCGCCCGGTACGTGGTCGTCGCCGCCGGTACGTACGGCACCCAGACCCTGCTGCACACCATGAAGGACCGCGGCGAGCTGCCCCGGCTCTCGGACCGGCTCGGGGACCTGACCCGGACCAACTCCGAGGGCCTGGTCGGCGCCCAGACCGACGACCGGCGCTACCGCAGGCGCCACGGCGCGGGCCCCGGCGAGGAGCAGCGCGCCGACTTCACCCGGGGCGTGGCCATCACCTCGTCCGTGCACCCCAACGCCGACACGCACATCGAGCCCGTCCGCTACGGCAAGGGCTCCAACGCCATGGGGTTCATGACCATCCTCCAGGTGCCCTACCACCAGCACCGGGTACGGGCCTGGTTCACCCGGACCGCGAAGCACCCGGTGCAGCTGCTGCGCTCGCTGTCCAACCGGCGCTGGTCGGAGCGGACCATCATCGGCCTCGTCATGCAGTCGCTCGACAACTCCCTGACGACGTACCGCAAGCCCGGCGGGATCGGGAAGGGCCTGCTGACCGCCCGGCAGGGCCACGGAGCCCCCAACCCCGTGCAGATCGCCGAGGCCACCCAGGCCGCGACCCTGCTCGCGCAGGAGATCAACGGCTTCGCGGGCAGCAACGTCGGCGAGCTGATGGGCACCCCGCTGACCGCGCACTTCCTCGGCGGCTGCCCCATCGGCGCGACGCCCGAGGAGGGCGTCGTGGACCCGTACCACCGGCTGTACGGACACCCCGGCATCTCGGTCGTCGACGGCTCGGCGGTCTCCGCGAACCTCGGGGTCAACCCGTCGCTGACGATCACGGCGCAGGCCGAGCGGGCCATGTCGTACTGGCCGAACAACGGCGAGGCGGACCCGCGCCCGGTCCAGGGCGCGGCGTACGCCCGTCTCGCGGCGGTGGAGCCGGTCCGGCCGGCCGTCCCGAAGGAGGCCTTCGGCGCGCTGCGGCTGCCGTTCCTGGCCGTTCCGGAGATTCCCCGGAGGCAACCGGAACCGGAGCACTGAGGCGGCTTTCCTCCGGATGCGACAGCGGCGGGTACCGCGCTCCCCCTCCGAGCGCGGTACCCGCCGATGTACATGAGTGACCGGTGGTCGGCGTAGAAGGTTGTAGCGGAATCCGATGGGCGGGGCTGTGGCGTCCATCACACAGTGAGCGAGGCAACTGCCCCGGGCCCTCGGAGGTCAAGGGGGGCATGAGAAAGCGCATCTCCCTGCTGGCCGCGTGCGGCCTGGTGGCCGTCGGGCTGGCCACCACCCCGGCGAGCGCGGCGGACCCCGTCCTGCCGCTGACCGGTCCGTCCGTACTGGCCCTCCCCCTGCCCCCGGCAACCGGTGAGGCACAGCCCACCCCGCTGCGGTTCGGGGCGGACGACCCCACCGGCGCCTTCCGGGGCGAGTTCTCGTACACGGTCGACCTGGGCAAGCTCGCGGGGGTCGCGACCGTCCGGCCCGCCCCCCTGCGAGGGGGCGCGAAGTGCACGGAGAGCGGCACCACGCTGGTCTGCAAGGAAAGCGTGCCGATGTCGGCCCGCACGAGCCGTGTCGAGCTGGACGTCTTCCCCGCCAAGGGCAGCACGGACGGGGCGACCGCCGAGATCACGGTCACCGGCAAGGCCGGCGGAGCCACCCTCACCCCGGCGAAGACCCAGGTGACCGTCGGCGGCCCGGACCTCGCGATCCAGGAGATGGCGCTCAAGCGGGACCCGAAGCCCGGCGAGAGCCAGCCGCTGCCCCTCGCGTTCACCAACCGGGGCACCCGGGCGGCGAAGGGCGTGGTCCTGGAGCTGGAGACCACGCACGGCGTGGAACTCGGGGAGAAGTACGACAACTGCGCCTACCGCAAGGACGGCTACCTCACCACCGTGTCGTGCGCGGTCGACGGGGACTTCGAGGCCGACGCCACGTACGAGCTGGCCGGGGAGAGCCCGCTCCACCTCAAGGCGACCGCCCACGCCTTCACCGACCTGCTCGGCTACGCGATCTACCCGGCCGGCGCCGAGCCGAAGCACTCCGGGACGGCCGCCGCCGCCAAGGCGCCGGTCACCGGCAAGAAGCTGACGGTGGCGAAGCGGGCGGCGGCGCCCGCCCTGCGCGGCGCCGGCGCCGCGGCCAACCCCGGGGACACGAACCTGCGCGACAACCGGCGCGAGTTCGAGTTCCAGGTCCCGAACACCGCGGACCTGGAGGCCAGGCCGCTGACCGTGAAGGGCGCGGCCGGGTCCACCGTGCAGGTCCCCGTGGTCGTGCGCAACGACGGCCCGGCCTGGGTCGGCAAGCTCCGCTTCGACGTGCCGGTCGCGGTCACCGACGTGCTGGTCCCCGAGGGCCTGAAGGTCACGAAGATGCCCTTCGGCTGCTTCCCGGTCGACCTCAAGGGCATGGCGATGGGGCAGACGCTGGGCGCGCCCCGCTACTTCTGCACCACCGGCCGGTCCCTGCTGGAGGACCAGAAGGTGGAGTTCCTCTTCGAGATGAAGGTCGAGAAGGTCGTCCCCGACGCCAAGGCGTACGTCGAGGTGGGCGAGGTGGGCCCGCAGAGCGAGCCGCACCAGCCCTCCTACGACCCGAACCGGGCCAACAACAAGGCCGACTTCGTGGTGAACCCCAAGGGCGGCACCGGCACCCGGCCCACCCCGGGCCCGTCCACCAGCGCCGGCACCGCGACCCCGACGCCGGGGGTCTCCGCGACCCCGACGGCGACCCGGTCGGCCACGGTGAACGCCACGGGCACGGGCACGGGCACCGGCACCACCGCGCAGGGCGGCAACCTGGCCTCCACCGGCAGCACCGTCGGCCCGATCGCCCTCGGCGCGGCCGCGCTGGTCGCCGCCGGAGGCGCGCTGTACGTGGCCGTCCGCCGCCGGGGCGCCGCGCGCGCGTAAGCGGCACAGGCGAGGTACGTACGAAAAGAAACGGCCGGCCCGGGGCGTCCCCCGGGCCGGCCGTCCTCTTTCACGGGGGTGACCGGGCTGCTGTCCCCTGCCGTCCGGTCACATGCGGAGCGAGGTCCCACGACGCACGCCCGTCGGGACGTACGTCTCATCGCTCCGGCGGAGCCACGCGTGGTGCTGCGGACCCGCGCCTGGCTGGCACGGACACCCGCATCAACGAAGGGTCCCGGGGCCGGTCACGGTCCGGACGGGTGAAGAACAGGCGCCCGCGGCCGCCTCAGACGCGGCCGCGGCACAGCTCCAGCAGGGTCATCGCCAGGGTGGTGCCGGGCTTTCCGAGAGCATCGCTCCAGTGCGAGAGCACCTCCATCTCGCGTGAGAGGTGCACCCGCCGGCCGCCCGAGCCGATCCGGGCCTCCTGGATCACGGTCGAGACGGCCGCCCGCTCCAGGATCAGACCGATGATCCGGTCGTCGATGGCGTCGATGCGCTCGCGGGAGTCGGCGATCAGCTGCTCGGGGGTGGTGGTGACGGACATGCGGTTCTCCTGTCGGGTGGGGGCCGGCAGGAGCGGGAAACGCGGAGCGCCCCGGTCCTGTCGGACCGGGGCGCTCTGGGAAGTCAGCGGCTCAAGCGAGCATCACGATGACCCATGGCGACCGGACCGGCCGGTGCCATAGGTAAAGAGGAAGCTCAGCTGCTTGCGCACGGAACGGATTATTGCCTTCCGCGGGCCTTCCGGCCAAGCCGGTTCGGATGGTGAGACGAAGAGGCGTGTACGTACCCCGTTAGAATCGACAAAACAAACCCTCTTCCGCCGGAAGGCCTGCCCGTGCCAGAAGCACACTCCGCCGCCCACGACAGCGCCCCGGACACGGTTCTCGTCGTCGACTTCGGTGCCCAGTACGCCCAGCTCATCGCCCGCCGCGTCCGCGAGGCACGGGTCTACAGCGAGATCGTGCCCAGCACGATGCCCGTGGCCGAGATGCTGGCCAAGAACCCCAAGGGGATCATCCTCTCCGGCGGCCCGTCCTCCGTGTACGAGGAGGGTGCGCCGCGCCTGGACGACGCCCGCGCCCTGTTCGAGGCCGGCGTTCCCGTTTTCGGCATGTGCTACGGCTTCCAGCTGATGGCGGTCACCCTCGGCGGGCAGGTCGACAACACCGGCGCCCGCGAGTACGGCCGCACCCCGCTGGCCGTCTCCAAGTCGGGCTCCACCCTCTTCGAGGGCACCCCCGACCACCAGTCGGTGTGGATGTCCCACGGCGACGCCTGCTCCGCCGCCCCCGAGGGCTTCACCGTCACCGCGTCGACGAACGTCGTCCCGGTCGCGGCCTTCGAGAACGACACGCAGCGGCTGTACGGGGTCCAGTACCACCCCGAGGTCATGCACTCCACGCACGGGCAGCAGATCCTGGAGCACTTCCTCTACCGCGGCGCCGGCCTGGCCCCCACCTGGACCACCGGCAACATCGTCGAGGAGCAGATCGCGGCCATCCGCGAGCAGGTCGGCGACAAGCGCGCCATCTGCGGCCTCTCCGGCGGCGTGGACTCGGCCGTGGCCGCCGCTCTCGTCCAGAAGGCCATCGGCTCGCAGCTCACCTGCGTCTACGTCGACCACGGCCTGATGCGCAAGGGCGAGACCGAGCAGGTCGAGAAGGACTTCGTCGCGGCCACCGGCGTGCAGCTGAAGGTCGTCGACGCCCAGGAGCGCTTCCTGAGCGCACTGGCCGGCGTTTCCGACCCGGAGACCAAGCGGAAGATCATCGGCCGCGAGTTCATCCGCGTGTTCGAGCAGGCCCAGCTGGAGATCCTCCAGGAGGACGGCCCGGCGGTGGCCTTCCTCGTGCAGGGCACCCTTTACCCGGACGTCGTCGAGTCCGGCGGCGGCACCGGCACCGCGAACATCAAGTCCCACCACAACGTGGGCGGCCTCCCCGACGACATCGAGTTCGAGCTCGTCGAGCCGCTGCGCCAGCTGTTCAAGGACGAGGTCCGGATGGTCGGCCAGGAACTCGGCCTGCCGGACGAGATCGTCCAGCGCCAGCCCTTCCCGGGCCCCGGCCTGGGCATCCGCATCGTCGGCGAGGTCACCAAGGAGCGCCTGGACCTGCTCCGCGAGGCCGACGCCATCGCCCGCCACGAGCTCACCTCGGCCGGTCTGGACCGCGAGATCTGGCAGTGCCCGGTCGTGCTGCTCGCGGACGTCCGCAGCGTGGGCGTCCAGGGCGACGGCCGCACCTACGGCCACCCGATCGTGCTGCGCCCCGTCTCGTCCGAGGACGCGATGACCGCGGACTGGACGCGCATGCCGTACGAGGTCCTCGCGCGGATCTCCACCCGGATCACCAACGAGGTGCCGGACGTGAACCGCGTGGTCCTCGACTGCACGAGCAAGCCCCCGGGCACCATCGAGTGGGAGTAGTCCCCACCCGGTCCCGCCGTACGTGACGAAGCCGCCGTTCCCCCCGGGGAGCGGCGGCTTCGCCGCGTGTATGGCCTCTTGCCGCGTCCGCCGGTACCTTCCGCCGCGAGCCGGAGCCGCGAGCCGGAGCCGACACCGGACGCCGATGGAGGAGGGGCCATGCCGCAGCAGCCCGCACCCGTGCCCGTGGACCGGTTGCGGTTCGAGATGCCGCCCGTGCACGCGGACCGGGCCGAGGAGCGCGCGTACCGCAAGGAACGGCTCGCGGGGGCGCTGCGGCTGTTCGGGCGGCTCGGGTACGAGGACGGGGTGGGCGGGCACGTCACCGCGCGGGACCCGGAGTTCGAGGACTGCTACTGGGTGAACCCCTTCGGCCGGGCCTTCGCCGGGCTGACCGCCGACGACCTGCTGCTGGTCGACGGCGACGGGCGGGTGGTCCAGGGGGAGCGGCGGGTCAACGAGCTGGCCTTCGGGGTGCACGCGGCCGTGCACCGCGCCCGGCCCGGGACGGTGGCCGTGGTGCGCACGCAGGCCCCGTACGGCAGTGCGCTGGCCGCGCTCGGCGAGCTGCTGGCCCCGCTCACCCGGGAGGCCTGCGTGTTCTACGAGGACCACGCCCTGCTCGACGAGTACGCCGGGGACGGCGACGGCGAGCGGATCGGGCGGGCGCTCGGCCCGTACAAGGCGCTCATCCTGCGCAACCAGGGTCTGCTGACGGTCGGGGACTCCGTGGACGCGGCGGCCTGGTGGTTCATCGCGGCCGAGCGGGCGGCGCGGGTACAGCTGATCGCGCGGGCGGCCGGCAAGCCGGTGCTCGTCGACCATCGCGGCGCGGTCGCCGCCAGGGAGCGGTTCGGGACGGACCTGGCGGCCTGGGTGAGCTACCAGCCGCTCTGGCAGACCGTCGCCGCGTAGAGCGGTTCCGCGCCGCCAGACGGGTGACGTCAACATCATGAACGGTTAATCACCTGCTCTGACATCGTGCGCAATCCGGAGCACTGCCGCAGTGGTGCACAATTCGCTGGCATTGCACCGGAGTTCAGAGAGGCGGCACGCACGTGGCTGTCCAAGAGATCCCCCGAAGTACCCACGGCGGCGCCTGCACCTGCGACGACTGCCCCCACGGCGCGCGGGAGGGACACCGCCGGGCGGTGGCCGCGTTCCTGGAGAAGCGGGACGAGTTCGCGGCCGGGCAGGGCCTGCCTGCCGCGGTCGCCCGGTCCGCCGGAGCCTCCCGCCAGTGGGTCTCCGACGAGCTGACCCTGTCCGCCCGCACGGTCGCCGACCGGGGCCGGGAGGCCGGTCACTCCTGGCTGTACCTGCTCTCCCGGCGGGCCGTCCTCACCCTGTGGATCGCCGCCGGAGTCCTGCTGGTGGTCCAGGTCGGCACCGCGCTGGGCACCGGCTGGTCCACCGCCCGCACCGCCGGACTGCTGGCCGCCCTGGTCCTGGCCGGGCTGCTCACCGTCGCGGCCCGGGCCCAGTCGCTGCGCGGCGGGCTGCTGGCGCCGCTGGTCGGCGAGGACAACCGGCTGTCCACCTCCAAGGCGGTCCCGGCCGCCTGGCTGGTGCTGACCTCCTTCGCCGCCCTGCTGCCCGCGCTGCGCCTGGCCGCCTCCTCGCCCGGGCCGCAGCGGGAGGCGCTGTACGAAGGGCTGGCGCTGGGGCGGGCGCTGCCGCTGCTGGCGGTGCTCGCGCTGACCTCGGGGGTGGCGGTGCTGGTGCGCCGGGTGGTCTCCGTACGGATCATGGGCCAGCGGCTCCAGAAGCTTCCGGCGGACCGCCCGGCCGGGGCGGACCTGCTGACGGACGACGCCGGCCGGGGGAGTTTCCCGGACGCCCAGTACGTGCTGGTCTCCACGGTGGTGCTGGCCTACGCGGCCGTGTCGCTGGCCCGCTTCCCGGACCGGCTGCCGCGGCTGCCGTGGGCGCTTGCCCTGCTGGTGGCCCTGTCGGCCGCCGTGTACCTCGCCGCGAAGTACGCGGAGGGGAGCCGTCCGCTGGTGCTGTCGGTGGTGCGCAGACGGGAGCCCGGGGATCTGGACGCGGCCGTGCGCCCCGGGGACGACATCGAGATCCGGGGCGTGGGTTTCGTGCCCCCGGGCGCGCAGACGCCGGAGATGCTGGCCCGGCTGGTGGTGCGCATCGGCAGCGTCCACGTGCACGTACCGCTGGTGCCGGTGGCGGGCGGGTTCACCAACCCCTCCGACGCCGTGCTGACCGTGCCGGTGCCGGCCGAGGTGGAGCCGGGCCGGGTCGAGATCCAGGTGGTGACCGCCGCCGGGGTGGAATCCAACCGCTGCAGCATCGACGTCGCGGAGTGAACGGGAACGGGGTACACATGGGGCGTGACCCGAACTGACGTCCCTTCCGGTGCCGCCCCCGGCCTGCGGGAACTGGCCGCCCGGCACGCACTCCTTCCGCTGCGCGTCTTCCTGGGCGTGACCTTCGTGTACGCGGGTCTGGACAAGCTCACCGACTCCGCGTTCCTGTCCGCCACCGGCGACGGCTCCATCGGCGACCTGATGCGCGGGGTGCGCGACACCTCCGCGATCCCCGCCCTGGTGGACCTCGCCCTCAAGGCGCCCGTCGGATTCGCGATCGCCCTGGCCATCGGGGAGCTCCTCGTCGGCCTCGGGGTCCTGGCCGGGCTGCTGACCCGGATCGCGGCCGTGGGCGGAGCGCTGATCTCGCTCAGCCTGTGGCTCACGGTCTCCTGGGCGGTCACCCCGTACTACTACGGCAACGACCTGATCTACCTGATGGCCTGGATCCCGCTGATCCTCGCCGGGGCGCCCTACCTGTCGCTGGACTCCCTGATCCCGTCGCGCCGGTCCCGGCGGACGGCGTAGGTCACGACCCCGACCACGGCGGCGAGCGCGAGCCCGCCGACGGCCAGCGGTACGACGGCGAGCCAGGGCAGGTCGGCCTGGCCGGTCGCGTCCAGCAGGCAGAGCACGCCCGCCGTGAGCAGGACCAGGCCCGCGATCAGCCGCCCGGGCTGGAACTCATGACGCCGCACGGGCCACCTCCACCTGTCCGACACCCGCGTCGAGGTGCAGTTCGATCGTCCCGCCGGCCTCGGTGCCGGGGGCGGGGGGCAGGGTCGCCTGCCGGGTTTCGCCGCCGCGCTTGATGCGTACGTCCTGGCCGGTGTCGCCGGGCAGCTGGAGGTCGCCCAGCCGGATCGACATGCCGGCCTGTGCGGTGACCTCGCGGGGCACGATCACCTTCAGCAGGCCCGCCTCGATGGAGGCGCGGACCGTCAAGGTGGTGCCCTTCGGCACGTCCAGGCGGCTCAGGTCCAAGGTGGCCATCCCGGTGCCCGCCTCGTACGCGGGCCGTACGTCGGCCACCGCGGCCGGCCGCCAGGCCACCTTCTGCCAGTCGGTGCCGATCTCCTTCGGCAGCGTCGTCGCCCCGGCCAGCAGCCCGGCGGTGATCAGGGACAGCAGGACGGTGCCGAAACCGGTGCGGCCCTTGACCGAACTGACGGCCAGGCCCAGGCCGAAGACGGCCAGCGAAGCGGCCAGCCCGATCTGCAGGGCGTGCGAGAGGGTGCTGCCCTCCCAGACGGAGGCGGCGCCCACGGCCCCGGCCAGCAGGGCCAGTACGAAGACCCGGCCGCCGATCCCGCCGCGCGGTACGGCCGGGAAGGCCGGTGCGGGAGCCGTCGGAGCGTCCCCCCCGGGGGCGTCGGCCCCGTCGGGCCCCCACAGGTAGCCGGTGGCCCCCACGGGCCCGGTCGTACCGTCCTTCACCAGCGGGTCCCGCCACCAGGAGGGGCTGCCCGGCACGGGCGGGGCCTTCGTCTCGGGCGGCGGCACCGGCCGGTGCGCCGCCGGGGACTGCGCCTGCGCGGGGGCGGCGGCCCGGCGCCGCTGGGACCAGTACGAGGCCCCGCCGAGGGCCAGGATCACCAGCACGGAGAAGACCGCGAGCCCGCCGTTGTCCAGCATCGACAGGAACAGTGCGCAGCCCACCAGCGCCGCGAACAGCGCGGCCAGCGTGGCCCCCTCCACCCGGCCCGTCAGAAGCTTCTTCGCCTCCGACTCGTCGTCGCCTTCCTGGGGGAGCAGCAGCCACGCGAACCCGTAGAAGATCAGACCGACCCCGCCCGTGACCGCGAGGACGCCCAGCACGATCCGGAACACCACCGGGTCCAGGTCGAAGTACCGGCCGAGCCCGCCGCACACCCCCGCGAGCACCTTGTCCTGCCTGCTGCGGCGCAGGGGGGAGCGGTCCGAGGGTGCGGGGGCACCGGCATCCTCCCCCGGAGTGCGTCCGGGGGGACCCCCGTGCGGAGCGTCGTGTACTTCGGTCATGCGTCCATGGTGACGGGCGCCGCGACCCCGGAGCATCGGGTCCGACCCTGGGACAACCCTGATATCCCCCCGATCCGACTGGGGGGAATTCCCGATGTCCCCGGCCCGCCGGGCGTGTGACCATCGGTGACATGCCCGCAGCAGCCGCCCGCACCCCGCACGCACCGCCCCCCTCCGACCGCGCCGAAGCACCGCAGCGCAAGCTCTACCGCAGCGCCGACGGCCGGATGCTCGGCGGCGTCGCGCGCGGCCTCGCCGGGCACCTCGGGCTGCCCGTCATCTGGGTCCGGCTCGCCTTCCTCGGGCTGTTCATGTGGGGGGACGGCCTCGGCGTCCTGCTGTACGCCGCCTTCTGGGTCTTCGTACCGCTCGGCGTCGGCGGCCGCACCGGACACCGCTCCTACTTCGAGACCCTGCCCGACGGCACCCGGCGCCTGCGCAAGCCCGAGAAGGGGCAGATCACCGCGCTGATCGCGCTGTGCGTCGGCGCCGGCATCTTCATCTCGCAGCTCCAGGTCGGCGGCACCAACGGCCGCTACATCTGGCCGACGCTCCTCGTCGGAGCCGGCGTGATCCTGGTGTGGCGCCAGGCCGACAACGCCCGCCGCGCCCACTGGACCTCCGCCGCCGGACGGCACGGACGCCTGCTCCAGACCGCCCGGGCCCTCGCCGGGGTCGCGCTGGTCGGCGTCGGCCTGACCGTCTTCATCGTCGTACGGGGCTCCGCCGCCCAGCTGGGCAACGTACTCACCGCCACCCTCGCCGTCCTCGTCGGCGTCGCCCTCCTCGCCGGACCCTGGCTGATCCGGATGACCCAGGACCTCTCCGAGGAACGCCTGATGCGCATCCGCGCCCAGGAGCGCGCCGAGGTCGCCGCCCACGTCCACGACTCCGTGCTGCACACCCTCACCCTGATCCAGCGCAACGCCGAGGACGTGGGCGAGGTGCGCCGGCTCGCCCGCGCCCAGGAACGCGAGCTGCGGAACTGGCTGTACAAGCCGGAGGGCACCGGCAAGGACGAGGCCGAGGAACCGGCCACCCTCGCGGACGCCGTGAAGAAGACCGCCGCCGAGGTGGAGGACCACCACGGCGTCCCCATCGAGGTCGTCGTCGTCGGCGACTGCCCCCTCGACGAGAAGCTGGCCGCCCAGATCCAGGCCGCACGCGAGGCAATGGTCAACGCCGCCAAGTACGGTGGCGAGGGCGGGCCGGTGCAGGTGTACGCGGAGGTCGAGGGCCGCACGGTGTTCGTGTCCGTACGCGACCGCGGACCGGGCTTCGACATCGACGCGGTACCGGACGACCGGATGGGCGTACGAGAATCGATCATCGGCCGGATGCAGCGCAACGGCGGGACCGCGGTGCTGCGGTCCGCGCCCGACGGCGGCACGGTAGTCGAGCTGGAGATGGAGAGGGCGGCGAACGCAGCATGACCGAGGACAACGCGACCACCGGCGCGGCGAGCAGGCAGGTCCGGGTGGTGCTCGTCGACGACCACCGGATGTTCCGCACCGGCGTACAGGCCGAGATCGGCGAGACCGCCCGGACCGGCGTCGAGGTCGTCGGCGAGGCCGCCGACGTCGACCAGGCCGTCACCGTCATCACCGCCACCCGCCCCGAGGTGGTGCTGCTCGACGTGCACCTGCCCGGCGGCGGCGGTGTCGAGGTGCTGCGGCGCTGCGCCCCGCTGATGGCGGCGGCCGAGAACCCGGTGCGGTTCCTGGCCCTGTCGGTGTCGGACGCCGCCGAGGACGTCATCGGGGTCATCCGGGGCGGCGCGCGCGGCTACGTCACCAAGACCATCACCGGCACCGACCTGGTGGACTCCGTCTTCCGCGTCCAGGACGGGGACGCGGTGTTCTCGCCCCGGCTCGCCGGGTTCGTGCTCGACGCCTTCGCCTCCACGGACGCGCCGCCGGTGGACGAGGACCTGGACCGCCTCACCCAGCGCGAGCGCGAGGTGCTGCGGCTGATCGCGCGCGGCTACGCGTACAAGGAGATCGCCAAGCAGCTGTTCATCTCGGTGAAGACGGTGGAGTCCCACGTCTCGGCCGTCCTGCGCAAGCTCCAGCTGTCCAACCGGCACGAGCTGACCCGCTGGGCCACGGCCCGCCGCCTGGTGTGACGCACGGGCCCCGGCAGACGGGGCCTGTGATCCACGACGCACCGGTCACGGGGAACCCGGGTGCCCGTGGGGGGCCTCTTCGCAGGCGTGATGAGCTTGACGGGGACCCCCCTCTTCGCGACGGCGATCGCCCTCACGGCGATCGCCGTCCTCCTTCCGCTGCTGCTGTGGAGCAAGGCGCGCGGCCCCGCCGTCGTACGCGTCGCCACGCGCTGCCTGATGCTGGTCTTCGCCCAGGCCACCGCCATCGCCCTGGTGTTCGTCGCGGTCAACCGGGACATGAACTTCTACGCCTCCTGGGGGGACCTGCTCGGCACCGGCAAGTACGTCACCGCCGCCCCCGACCTCGGCCCGGACGGGCTCGGCGGGAAGAAGGCCGCCGAGGTCAAGGCCGAACCGAAGGTGAAGCAGGCGTTCCAGCCGGTGGAGGGCCTCGGCGGACGCGTCCAGAAGACCGAGCTCGACGGCAGGATCTCCGGGGTCCGGGGCGACGTCATGGTCTGGCTGCCGCCGCAGTACGACGACCCGGCCTTCAAGGACAGGAAGTTCCCGGTCGTCGAACTGATCCCCGGCATACCGGGAACGGGGAAGTCCTGGTTCCAGGGGCTCAAGGCGCACGAGGTGCTGGAGCCCCTGATGAAGAGCGGCAAGGTGCAGCCGTTCATCCTGGTCTCGCCGCGCGCCATGCTCATCGGCAACGGCGACACCGGCTGCGCGAACATCCCCGGCAAGGTCAACGCGGACAGCTGGTTCAGCGTCGACGTGCGCAAGATGGTCACCGACAACTTCCGGGCTTCGGACGAGGCCCGGACCTGGGGCGTGGCCGGCTACTCGGCCGGCGCGTACTGCGCCGCCAAGCTGGGGATCCTGCACCCCGACCGCTACAGCGCGGCCGTCTCGCTGTCCGGCTACAACGACCCCGGCCAGGAGCCGTCCTCGCTGGTCGCACAGGACCCCGAGCTGCGCCGCACCCACAACCTGAAGAACCTGCTCCAGGCCGCGCCCACGCCGCCGGCGGTCGCGCTGTGGATGTCGGGCGCCGAACAGGACGGCTACCTGTCCGGCACGGACCTCAAGGCGCTCGCGAAGAACCCGACCTCGGTGCACGCGGAGAAGGTCACCGGCGGCCACAACCTCGACTCGTGGTCGAAGCAGCTGCCGCAGACCTTCGGCTGGCTGAGCCAGCAGGTCAAGGCCCCCTGACGGCGGGCGCTACGCCGGGCGGGAGGCGCCGGCCCAGGGCATCGAGTCCACCGGGGCCAACCGGACCGTCGAACCGGGGCGCGGGGCGTGGATCATCTGGCCGTTGCCGATGTACAGGCCGACGTGCGTCACCCCGGAGTAGAAGAAGACCAGGTCGCCGGGGGCCAGCTGGTCCCGGGAGACCCGCCGGCCGGCGTTGATCTGGGTGTAGGTGGTGCGGGGCAGCGAGACCCCGGCCGCGCGCCAGGCCGCCTGGGTCAGGCCCGAGCAGTCGAACGAGCCCGGTCCGGTCGCGCCCCATACGTACGGCTTGCCGATGGCCCCGTACGCGAAGGCGACGGCCCGGGCGGCGCGGGAGCCGTCGGCGGGCGCGCCCGCGTGCGGCGCGTGCGGCGCGGCCACGGGGGCGGCGGCGGTGACGGGCGGGGTGGCGGGCGCGGACTGCGCCTCGTACGCCGCCCGCTCCTCGGCGGTCAGCTTGGCCAGCAGCTGCTTGGCGGTGCTCAGCTTGCCCTCCACGAGGGCCTTGGTCTCCGCGAGTTCGTCCTGCCGGGCCCGCAGGTCGGCGAGGCGCCCGGAGGCCTTCTCGCGCAACTGCCCGACCTCGTCCAGCTGCCGGCGTACGGAGGACACCTCCGCGGCGGTGCGGTCGCCGGTCCGGCTGAGGAACGCGGCCCGGTCCAGGTAGTCCTTCGGATCGCGGGCCATCGCCAGCTGCACGGCGGGCCCGAGCCCCCCGCTGCGGTACTGGGTGGCGGCGACCGAACCGAGGGCGCTGCGGGCGGCGTTGAGCCGGTCGGTCCTGCGGGCGCTCTCGTCGCGCAGGCCGGTCAGGGCCCGCTCGGCCTCCTCGGCCTTCTCCTTCGCCCCGTTGTACCGCTCGGTCGCCTCCTCGGCCTCCTCGTAGAGCCGGTCCACCTCCGCCTTCACCTGGGCGGGAGTCTGCCGGGGCTCGGCCTGGGAGGTGCCTTCGAAGGCGGTGGCGGAGGCAGCGCCCGCGAGGGCGAGGGTGGTGGCCGCGGTCCGTACCGCCGGGCCGCCGGAGAGCGGGCGCTGCCTGGGCTTTCGATGACTGGCCACGGGGGCTTCACGTCCTTCCGTTGGTCTTGGGGGAGGACGCTAAACCTGAAGGTAACGGGGAGATGACGAGATGATCCGAACTGACCGCAGTTGACCGGTCAGTGCCAGAGGAGGGCGATAAAGATATTGACCACGGTCAGTCCGCCGACCGCTCCGAAGACCGCCTTGTCCACCCGCTCCTCGTCGCGCTTCACGTAGACCAGGGCGAGGATCACGAAGAGGATCGCGAGCTTCACGCCGATCTTGACGTTGTTGACCGTACCGCCGTCTATCTCGCGGAATCCCACCAGCAGTACGCCGGTCACGAGCATGGTCAGCGCGCCGTGCAGCATGGCGGGCACGAAGCGGGCGGTGCCGGCGCTCATCGCCTTCATCTGGGTGAGGAACCCGCCGAGGAGCGAGGCGATCCCGATGATGTGCAGACCGACGAAGACCTTGATGAGTACGTCCATGCCGACGAGCGTACGGGGCGCCCGTCGGCGGACTCCGGCCAGGTGGGCGGGGGGCCGGGCGGCCAAACGGGCGGCCGTACGGGCGGGTCGTCAGCCGAAGAAGCGGACCAGTTCCTTCACGACCGCCCGGGGCTGTTCCTCCGGGAGGTAGTGGCCGCTGTCGTCGATGCGGACGACCTCGGTGTCCTTGCCGAGCGGGGGCACGGCGGTGGTCAGCAGCTCGTAGTTGCTGAACTCGCCGCCGAGGGCGAGCAGCGGGGCGTCGACGGGGGCGTACGTCGCGAGGTCCGCTATGTCCTGGCCGAAGGCGCGGTACCAGTCGTTGGACGCCCGGATCGCCTCCGGGGTGTCGTACGCCGCCGCGTACACCGCCCGGGAGTGGGCGTCGATCGTGGCGGGGTCGGTGGCGGCGTTCGTGAACAGCCACTCCAGGAGGAGGTGGTACCGCCCGGCCAGCAGCTGCTCGGGGAGGTCCTGCACCTGGTTGAAGGCGAACCACCACTTGTGCCAGTGCCCCGGCCGGGGCAGGAGGGTCCCCTCGTACCAGTGCTCGTCGGGGTGCGAGACGTCGAGGAGGGCGACCCGGCCGGTGGCCTCGGGGTGGTTGGCGGCGTGGGCGTAGGCGACCATCGCGCCGATGTCGTGGCCCGCGATGTGGGCGCGCTCGATGCCGAGGTGGGTGAGGAGGCCGTGGATGTCGGCGGCCATCGTCTTCTTGTCGTAGCCGCCCTCGGGCCGGGCGGAGGAGCCCATGCCGCGCAGGTCCACGGCGATGACCCGGTACCGGCGGGCCAGCTCCGGCATCACCTTCGCCCACTGCCACCAGGTCTGCGGCCAGCCGCCGAGGAGCACGAGCGGCTCGCGGCCGCCGGCCGCTCCGCTGTCGACGTAGTGCAGGCGGATGCCGTTGACCTCGGCGTGACGGCTGGTGAAACCGCCTTCGAGGGAGGCGGCCAGGGTGGCGTCGTCCAGGGCGTCCAGGGGAGCGGGCATGGGGTGTCCTCACGTCGGAACATCGGATTGACCGTACGAAGATCTCGTACGAACAGGACTGTACGAGATCTTCGTACGGTCAGGCAAGGTCCGTACGAGATCTGCGTACAGTGGAGGCATGGCTGCCACTACCGCTGCTGCGCCCACCCACCCCGCCCCCGAGGACCTGGAGCTGGCCGAGGTCCTCGCCGCGCTCGGACATCCCGTCCGGCTGGAGATCGTCCGCAGGCTCGCCTCCGGCGAGGAGGCGTTCTGCGGCGAGGTCGTACCCGACCTGCCGCGGTCGAGCGTCACGCACCACCTCAGGACGCTCCGCGAGAGCGGTGTGATCTGCCAGCGCCCCGCGGGCCGCAAGCTCTACCTCGCACTGCGGCGCGAAGACCTGGAGCTGCGCTTCCCGGGGCTGCTGCGGATCGTGCTCGGCTGACCCGCCCGCCCGCCCGCCCGCCCGCCCGCCCGCCCGCCCCGCCCCTCCCCGCCCCGGCGGAGGGCCCGGATGCGGACGATTTTCCGGGGCCGGGACCGGCTGTCGGTCCGGCCCCCTAGACTCGGATGGCGATGAGCAGCCTCTTTGACGACAGTTTCCTGGCGGACCTCTCCCCCTCCGACGAGGTCCCGCCGCCGCCCGAGGACCACCCCGCCCCGGAAGCGGGCGCGGACGATCTCTTCGGGGGCCGGTTCGACGTACCCATGAGCGGGGACGCGTACTACCGGGACGGGGCACCCAAGCCCGTCATCGACCCGGCGGCGCTCCTGGACGGGCTGAACGCGGAGCAGCGCGCCGCCGTGGTGCACGCGGGCTCCCCGCTGCTCATCGTGGCCGGCGCCGGCTCCGGCAAGACCCGCGTCCTGACCCACCGCATCGGCCACCTGCTGGCCGCGCGCGGGGTCCACCCGGGCCAGATCCTGGCGATCACCTTCACCAACAAGGCCGCCGGCGAGATGAAGGAGCGCGTCGAGGGCCTCGTCGGCCCGCGCGCCAACGCCATGTGGGTCTCGACCTTCCACAGCGCGTGCGTGCGCATCCTGCGCCGTGAGTCGAAGCGGCTGGGCTTCACCTCCTCGTTCTCGATCTACGACGCGGCCGACTCGAAGCGCCTGATGGCGCTCGTCTGCCGCGACCTGGACCTGGACCCGAAGAAGTTCCCGCCCAAGTCCTTCAACGCGAAGATCTCGAACCTCAAGAACGAGCTGATCGACGAGGACGCGTTCGCGGGCCAGGCGGCGGACGGCTTCGAGAAGACGCTGGCCCAGGCCTACGCGATGTACCAGGGGCGGCTGCGCGAAGCCAACGCCCTCGACTTCGACGACATCATCATGACCACGGTGCACCTGCTCCAGGCGTTCCCGGAGGTCGCCGAGCACTACCGGCGCCGCTTCCGGCACGTCCTGGTCGACGAGTACCAGGACACCAACCACGCCCAGTACACGCTGGTGCGCGAGCTGGTCGGCACCGGCTACCCCGACCTGCCGCCCGCCGAACTGTGCGTGGTGGGTGACGCCGACCAGTCGATCTACGCCTTCCGCGGCGCGACCATCCGCAACATCCTCCAGTTCGAGGAGGACTACGCGGACGCGACGACGATCCTGCTGGAGCAGAACTACCGCTCCACGCAGACGATCCTGTCCGCCGCCAACGCCGTCATCGAGCGCAACGAGAACCGCCGCGCGAAGAACCTGTGGACCGAAGCCGGCACCGGCGCGGTCATCACCGGCTACGTCGCGGACACCGAGCACGACGAGGCGCAGTTCGTCGCCGACGAGATCGACCGCCTCACCGACGCCGAAGACGCCAGGGCGGGCGACGTCGCGATCTTCTACCGGACGAACGCGCAGTCGCGCGTCTTCGAGGAGATCTTCATCCGCGTGGGCCTGCCCTACAAGGTCGTCGGCGGCGTCCGCTTCTACGAGCGCAAGGAGGTCCGGGACGTCCTGGCGTACCTGCGCGTCCTCGCCAACCCCGAGGACAACGTCCCGCTCCGCCGCATCCTGAACGTGCCCAAGCGCGGTATCGGCGAGCGCGCCGAGGCGATGATCGACGCCCTCGCGATGCGCGAGAAGATCACCTTCCCGCAGGCGCTGCGCCGGGTGGACGAGGCCTTCGGCATGGCCGCGCGCTCGACCAACGCCGTCAAGCGGTTCAACGTGCTGATGGAGGAGCTGCGGACCATCGTCGACTCCGGCGCCGGCCCGGCGGTGGTGCTGGAGGCGGTGCTGGAGCGTACGGGCTACCTCGCGGAGCTCCAGGCCTCGACCGACCCGCAGGACGAGACCCGGATCGAGAACCTCCAGGAACTGGCCGCCGTGGCGCTCGAGTTCGAGCAGGCGCGGGCCGACACCGAGAATCCGGCGGCTGCCGACGCGGGCGCGGGGGCCGGCCCCGGCGCCGGCCCGGGTCCCGGTCCGGGGACGCTCGCGGAGTTCCTGGAGCAGGTCGCGCTCGTCGCGGACTCCGACCAGATCCCCGAGGAGGACACCGACGGCAGCGGAGTCATCACGCTGATGACCCTGCACACCGCCAAGGGCCTCGAATTCCCGGTGGTCTTCCTGACCGGCATGGAGGACGGGGTGTTCCCGCACATGCGCGCGCTGGGCCAGACCAAGGAGCTGGAGGAGGAGCGCCGACTGGCGTACGTCGGCATCACGCGGGCGCGCGAGCGGCTGTACCTGACGCGCTCCTCGATGCGCAGCGCCTGGGGCACGCCCTCGTACAACCCGCCGTCGCGGTTCCTCGAGGAGATCCCGCCGGAGTACCTGCAGTGGAAGCGCACGGGCGCGTCCCAGAAGCCGGCCGGTCCGATGCGGAGTTCGGGCTACGGTTCGGGCTCCTCCGGGTCGAAGCCCTCGTTCGGGACCTCGCCGGAGTCCTTCCTGTCCTCGTCGCGTACGAAGTCGGGCCCCTCGGGGTTCGCCACGCGCCGCGCCGCCGACAAGCCGGTCATCACGCTGGTGGTCGGGGACCGGGTCACGCACGACCAGTTCGGGCTGGGCACCGTCATGGAGGTCAAGGGAGCCGGCGCGGACGCGCAGGCCACCATCGACTTCGGGGACGACAAGCCGAAGCGGCTGCTGCTGCGCTACGCGCCGGTGCAGAAGCTGTAGGCGCTGGCACGGGCCCGGGGCGCGGGCGCGGGATCGGGGCGCGGCGGTAGCTTCGTGGCTACCGCCGGGGGGAGTTCGGCGGGACGGCTCAGGTCGGGTCCAGGCCGTGGCTGCGCAGCCACGACTGGGGGTCGATCGGGGAGCCGCCGCCGGGCCGGACCTCGAAGTGGAGGTGCGGGCCGGTGGAGTTGCCGGAGTTGCCGGAGTACGCGATCACGTCGCCGGCCTTGACCTTGCCGGACCGGATCTTGGTGCTGCTGAGGTGGCAGTACCAGGTCTCGGTTCCGTCGGGCGAGGTCACTATGGCCATGTTCCCGTAGGCGCTGTTCCACTGCGTGCGGACGGTGCCGTCGGTGGCGGACATGACCGGAGTGCCGTAAGAGACCGGGAAGTCGATGCCGGTGTGCACCGACATCCACATGCCGCCGGCCTGTCCGAACCCGGCGCTGAGACCGTGCTGGGAGACCGGGACCGCGAACTTGGGGCGGGCGGCCTCCTTGGCCGCGGCCTCCTCGGCCCGCTTCTTCTTCTCTTCGTCCTGGCGTTCCTTGAGGTCGATGCGCTCCTGCGTGCGGCTCGCGCGGTCGGCGAAGTCGCCCGCGTCCGCGCTGAGCGCGGCCAGCTGGGTGTCGAGCTTGTTGTTCGCCGCGACCGGCTTCACCGAGGCCGGGTCGGGCGCGGCCATCGTGGTGGTTTCCTCGGCCGGCTTCTCGGTGCCGGTGAGTCCGCCGACGGAGGCGGCTGCGACTCCCGCGACCCCCATCACGCACACGGAGGGGACGGCCACGGTCAGCAGGGCGGAACGCTTCGCCGGGGTGCGGCGCCGGCTGTTGCCGCCGGCCTTCGCGGTGGTCTTCGTACCGACCTTGGCGCTGCTCTTGCTGCCGCCCTTGGCGGGCGCGGCGGCGCGGCGCGTGGCACGCGACTCGGATGCCGGGCCCGGGGTGACGGGCATGGCCTGGGTGGGCATGTCGTGCACGGCGCCCGACGGCTGGGAGTCCTCGTCGGAGAGCGGTTCGGAGAGCGGTTCGGAGAACGTCTCCGGGAACGCCTCGGGGAACGTTTCGGGGACGGCCTCGAAGACGGCGGTGTCGCCCGCGTACGGCTCGGCGACGGTGACCGGGACGACGGTCGTGGCCTCGTACGCGTAAGCGGGTGCGGCCTGGTCGGCGCTGGTGTCGTACCCGTACGAGTACGCGTACCCGGCCTCGGGCTGGGACTGCTGCTCCGGGGCGGCCGTCCCGGCGTTGCCGCCGTTCCATGCGGTCGCGTCGTACGTGCCGGTGTCCTGGCCGTAGCCGGGGAAGGTGGACCACTGGCCGGTCTGCTCCGCGCCGGCGGACTCGTAGCCGAAGGAAGTCGGCTGGTAGTCGGTGCCCGCGGAGTTCCAGGCGCTCGCGTCCCACTGGCCGGTGGTGTCCTCGGGGACGCCCTGGCTGGGGATGGTCGACAGGTAACTGTCCTGTCCGGCCCAGGCGGTGGTGTCGTACGTACCCGTGGACTGGTAGTTGCCGTAGGCGTCGTAGGCGCCCGAAGCAGCGTAGTTGTAGCCCTGGCCCTGCGTTTCATAGGAGACGTACGACTGATCACCAGCGAAAGTGGTGGTGGAAAGGCCGTCATACCCGGGCTCCGGGTACTGGCCCGACGAGGGGCGGTCGTTCACCAACTTCTCTTTCGCCTCGGCAGTGGGGGGCCTGGGTGGCCGGGGAACTCAAGGTTCACCGGAGGAGAGCAGTGGCGTGACTGTACCCGGCGGTTACTGGCAACGACAATCTTCGGAGGGTTTCGGCCTCGCGGGAACCGGGCATTCGGCCGCCTTTCGGTCGCGGAAAGACGCAGCCTTGGCCTTGAGTTCGAAATTCGTTCGACTATGGGCGCGGAACCTTCACATCCGGCTGAGTGCCAGGAGTACGGCGAACGGCAGCGGTATGAGCAGCGCGCCCGCCCCGAGCCAGACCTTCCGCCGCTCCCGGCCCGGCAGCACGGCGTCGACCACGACCACCGCGCCGAGCAGCAGCACACCCGTCACGACCAGCAGCAACATCACCGGGAACGAGTGGTCGAGGGTCGAGTAATTGCAGTTCGTCAGGCCGGGCTTGCCGAGGTCGTCCGTGCTCCGGCAGTCCATCGGCAGGTACTCGGTCAGCAGCCACCACGACAGGTACAGCGGGATGATCGCGGGCACGCCGAGGCCCAGGTTCGCCAGTCCCGGTGCCCAGAGCCCGCGCCGCGCCATGAGTGCCCACTTCCCGGTGCGTGTGGTGACCGCACCTCTCGGGGGTCAGATGGCCAAGCTCTGGCTTTCGGTTCCCGGATCGGTGGTGCGGGAGCGGGCCACCCGTCCGTCGAGGGCGCGCCGGACCGCCGCGATCACGGCGGGGTGGACCGGGAGGGCCAGGTGTCCGATGCCGGTGACCAGCACGTTCTCCGCGTCCAGATCGGGATGGTCGATGCGTGCCGTCCCGGTGGGCGCCATGATCGCGTCGAACTCGCTCCAGAACGCCACGCACCGGGTCCGGCAACCGGGCGAGGGCGCATCCAGCTCGGCCAGCACCTCGGAACCGGGCCGTATCTGGCGGATCAGCGGGTGCGCGTCCATGAAGGGGGCGACGCGGGTTCCGGCGTGCGGGGTACCCAGCGTGACGAGCGTCCGCACCCGGGCGTCACCGCCGAGCCGCTGGACGTAGTACCGCCCCACCAGTCCGCCGAGGCTGTGCCCGACCAGGTCGACCCGGTCCTGCCCGCTGCGCTCGCACAGTTCCTCGACGCGGCGGGCGAGGTGGCGGGCGGTGGAGCGCAGATCGCGGGTGAAGGGGGAGTAGTTGTACGTCTCCACGCGCCGCCGGCCGTCCGCGCCGAGGGCGCGGCGCAGCAGGACGAAAACGGAACGGTTGTCGGTGAAGCCGTGCAGGAGCAGCACCGGCGGCCGCTGCCCGGCGGCCCCGGGGGCCGGCGCGGCGGCCGGGCGCTCGTCGAGCACCCCGGTGGGATAGAGCAGCAGGTGCCCGGTGAGCACCACCGCCTCCAGCACGGCGGCGCGCAGCGCGGCCCCGGACGCCGCCGACAGCAGGGACATCGGCAGGGACTTCGACGGAGGCTCCGGCAGAGACCTCGTAAGGGAACCCGTAAGGGAGCTCGGCAGGGACATCGGAAGGGGCAGCGGAGGTGGCTTCGGTGCGGACGGCGGCGTGTCGGACAGCCCCATGAACGGCCTCCCCTGGGCCCCTTGGGTCGTGGCTGGGCGCGCGGCCGTGCTGCCGAAGCGGCCCCGCCACCGTGCCGTGCGGCTGTCGGCGCGGTGGCGGGGCGACTCGGTGCGGTGAATCAGTGGCGTCCCACGTGTGATTTCCCCCTCCTGGTTGACCGCGAAACGGAGTCGTGCGCGATGCTGTACTTAACGTTCGTTCACTCGGGAGGCAGTGCGATGGGTGTGACCGGTCCGATCCGTGTGGTGGTGGCCAAGCCGGGTCTCGACGGCCACGACCGCGGCGCCAAGGTGATCGCGCGTGCGCTGCGGGACGCGGGCATGGAGGTCATCTACACCGGCCTCCACCAGACGCCCGAGCAGATCGTGGACACCGCCATCCAGGAGGACGCCGACGCGATCGGCCTCTCGATCCTCTCGGGTGCGCACAACACGCTGTTCGTGCGCGTGCTGGAGCTGCTGAAGGAACGCGACGCGGAGGACATCAAGGTCTTCGGCGGCGGCATCATCCCGGAGGACGACATCGCCCCCCTGAAGGCCAAGGGCGTTGCCGAGATCTTCACCCCGGGCGCCACGACGACGGCGATCGTCGACTGGGTCAACGCCAACGTCCGCCAGCCGTAACCCGCCTGAGCCCGCCCCCCGACCCGGCCGCGCGGCTTGGCCGCCGCGGTTTGGCCCGCGCCTGGGCCGCGCCGTCACGGCTGACGGACCCGCGCACCCGGCGGGGCCGGAGGCGTCGGGCCGATCCGGGCGTCGGCCCGGGCCTGGCGCCGGACCGGGCTGGGGCGCCGGGAAGAGCGCCGGCCGCGGCATACGGTTCGCCTGGTCGGTGGGCCGGAGCGTCTGGCCGGTGGTCCGGGGCGGTGCGCCGAGGCAGAACGCCGGGCACGAGCCGAGGCCGTTCGTCAGAGCGGCGGTCTGGAGCGCCAGGTCAGCGGACCGGCGCCGCCGAGGCAGCGTGTCGGCCCGGACCGGGCGGTTCGCCGGACCGGCGGCCGGGGCGGTTCCCTGTGGGCAGACCACCGGCCTGCGGCAGGCGTTTCGGCGTGCCGGTCGGCCGGGCGGTTTCCCGGGCCGGGGCGGTCCGCCGGGCCAGTGGGCCCGATGTCTGCCCGGCGGGCCGGGGCGGTTCGCCGGGGTGGGCCGAGGGGCCCGGTCAGTGGGGCGGGGCTAGTTCCGACAGCATCGCTGCTCTGACCTGCAGGGTGGCCACCAGGCGCTGGAAGGCCTCCGACCAGTACGCGGCAGCACCGGGCGAGGCGTCCGGCGGGTCCTGAGACGACGCCGTCAGCTTCTCCAGCCGTACCGCCTCCGCAGGATCCAGGCAGCGCTCGGCCAGCCCCATCACCCCGCTGAAACTCCAGGGGTAGCTCCCCGCCTCCCGGGCCGTGTCCAGCGCGTCCACCACCGCACGGCCCAGCTCGCCCGCCCACGGCACCACGCAGACCCCCAGCAGCTGGAACGCCTCCGACAGCCCGTGCGCCCGGACGAACTCCGCCACCCACCGCGCCCGTTCCCCGTCGGGCAGGACCGACAGCAGCTTCGCCCGCTCCGCGAGCGAGGCCGTGCCCGGCCCGGCCGCGGGCGGCGCGGAGGCCGAGCCGAGCAGGGCCTTCGACCACTGCGGGTCACGCTGACGCACCGCGGCCCGGCACCACGCCGCATGCAGTTCCTCCGCCCAGCCCTCCGCCACCGGCAGCCCCACTATCGCGTCCGGGTCCAGCCCGCCGAACCGGTCCCGCCAGCAGGACAGCGGAGCCGCCTCCACCAGCTGGCCCAGCCACCACGCCCGCTCCCCACGCCCGGCGGGCGGCCGCTTCACCACCCCGTCCCGCAGCATCCCCGCATCGCAGTCGGCCGGCGGCTCCACCCCCTCCGGTCCCACACAGGCCAGCGCCCGCTCCGCCATCCGCCCGGCCAGCGCCGAGCCCGTCAGCGCGGACAGTAGCTCGGCCGCCGTCGCCCGGACATTGCGGCTCCGGTCGCCCAGGGCCCCCTCCAGGAACGGCTCGTCCGCCGACGACAGCCCCACTCTCAGCGAATCGAGGAACATCAGCCGGTCCTCGGCCCGTTCCGCCGCCCAGGTGGTCGCCAGCAGACGGGTCGCGGCCGCCGGCTCGTGCGCCCGTACGACACCGAGCAGCGCGACCCGCTCAGCGAACAGGCCCTCCTCCCAGAGCCGTTCCACTCCCGCCCGGTCCGTCGCCTCCGGCAGCTCCCCGGCGCCGCCCGCCCCACCGCGCAGCGCGAAGCGCCAGTCCGGATTCAGCCGGGCCAGCCACAGCCCCCGCGCCCCGGTCAGCGCCAGCGCGTGCGGCCGCAGATCCGTCCGGGCCCGGGCCGCGTCGAGCAGGGCCGGAACGAGTGCCGCCGGGGCGCGGTATCCGTGCCGTCCGGCGGCGGCCAGCCACTGCGGCAACAGTTCGGTCAGATCGGGGGCGGCCCCCCGCCGCCCGCCGGAGCCGCCCGCGGCCGCCCGGCCGGCCAGCAGCTGCGCGAGCCGCCGCCGGGCCGCGTCCGGCGGCTCCGGACGCGGATCCCGCGGCGCGGCATCCGGCCGCGGAGCCGCCTGCGCCGGCCGCAGCCCGGCCCTGCGCCGTACGGTCTGCACGGCCGCCGCTTCCAGCAGTGCCTCCGGTGAGCCGCCCCGGCGCCGATCGGTGCCCAGCAGTGCGGCGCCGACCAGCTCGTCCCAGTCCCCGTGACCCGTGTCCATGCGGACCCCCTCCCTCGTGGTGTGCCCCCGTGCTCCGGTCCCGCCCCCTCCGCGGGACCGGAGCAGTACTCTGATTTATCGCCTTAAATCGCGTTTCAGCTGGCGTGGTTGTCGTTCATCAAAGCCCCCCGGCTTTTCTCGTTCCTGCCCGACGGCGCCCCCGCGCCGCCGGCCCCTCCCTGGGCGGTGTCGTGTCGATCAGGCCGCTCGGCCCGATCGACAAGCCCCCCGGCGTCGACGCTCCCCCGCGCCGGCCGCCTTCTGCTTTCCCCGCCGGTCCCCTCGGGCCCGGTCCGGTCAGACCAGTGCCACCGGCTCGGCCGAATCCGGCT
Organism: Streptomyces sp. NPDC028314; assembly: GCF_055565795.1. Lineage (NCBI taxonomy): Bacteria > Bacillati > Actinomycetota > Actinomycetes > Kitasatosporales > Streptomycetaceae > Streptomyces > Streptomyces sp. NPDC028314. The sequence goes on along the minus strand of NZ_JBVHTP010000013.1, from coordinate 104,776 downwards.
GCCAGGCCGTCAGCGGCGTGAACCCCCGGTGGCCGACCTCGCCGAACACCGTCACCGGGCCCCCGCCCGACAACGCGGCGAGCTGCCACAAGCCCGAACGGGATCTGTTCCCCGCCCCGGGCAAAGGCACCGGCAGGGCGGACTTCCCCTCCGCGTCCGCCAGTTGCCAGCCCAGCTCACCCGGTATCGGCACCACCGGACCCAGCACCACCGGCCAGGACTCCAGCCAGGGGTCCTCCCGCAGGGCGGCCCCGTATGCCTCCAGGGCAGCCCCCGCGCTGACCCCGGCCGGGGCCTTCGTCCCCGGCGCGGCCGCCGCGAGGCGGTCCCCGAGGTCTGCCCGCAGTCCCGCCGAACCGGGCCGGAAGCGGGCTTCCGCCTCCAGTACCAGTCCGACCGGCAGCGCCAGCCCCGGCGGCCGTCCGGGCGGCCCGAAGTCCAGCACCAGGGCAGGGCGCCCGCTCCCCTGCCCCCGCAGCCATATCCGGCGTGTGGTGAGCCGTCCGTCCGGGGACACCGAGTCGTACTGGGCCAACACGAGCCAGTGGTCCCGTACGACTTCCCCCTCCGCAGAGGACGGCAGCCCCACCCGGGTCCGAACCGTCGCGGCCAACTGCTCCGGCAGCCCGGACACCCCCATCCAGGCCTTGTCCAGCAGGTGCAGCAGCGCGAACTCCTCAAGCATCCGGGCGGGCCAGCCGGGGCCGCAACCGGGTATTGCACCCAACTCCCTTACCCGCGCGGCCAGTCCCGGCGCCTGCGCGTCGACCATCCGGGCTGCGGTCTCCTCCCATCCCGCGTATCCCGCCTGCTCCTGCCCGGCCAGACCGCCGCGCAGCAGATCGCCGAGCCGCTGCTCCAGCTCGGTGACGCCCGCGCCGATCCGCGCCGCCCGCCGCTCGGCCCGTCGGCGAGCCCCCTCCTCGTCCGCCGGCCTGCCCGCCCCGGCAGCCGGCCGCGCGGCCTTCGCCTCCCGCTCCGAGAGCCATTCCCCTGCCCAGTCCGGCGCCTGTGCCGGATCACCCACCCCCTCCGCCGCCCAGAGCAGCAGCAGTCCCAGCGCGTGCTTGCACGGGAACTTCCGGCTCGGGCAGGAGCACTTGTACGCCGGGCCCGTCAGGTCCACGACCGTCCGGTACGGCTTGCTGCCGCTGCCCTTGCACAACCCCCACACCGCACCGGAAGCGGAACCTCCGGTCTGCGACCACGGACCCGCCCCGCCCAGCTTGGCACCCGCCTTTCTCGACGCATCGTCAGGAGCCAGAGCCAGTACCTGTTCCGCTGTCCAGCGGACCCCCTGCTCAGTCATGTGTTCCACCGTAGAGACCCCCACTGACAATCGCTCTGACCTGCAACAACGCTATGAGCAGGGCGCGTTGTCAGTGGCGTGGTGCACCGTGGTCACAGCAGTCGGAAGCGGCTGTCGAGCAATGGAGGGGGACCATGACCATGCCCGAGAACGGCACCGGTACCGAAGCACTGCGCCCGCACGCCGAAGACGCCTACGCACAGGAACTGAAAGCCCTGGCGGCCGCCGACGACCGGCCCCGCCCGGCCCGCTGGAAGCTCTCCCCGTGGGCCGTCGCGACGTACCTGCTCGGCGGCGAACTCCCCGACGGCACCCTCATCACGCCCAAGTACGTCGGCCCGCGCCGCATCGTCGAGGTCGCCGTCACCACCCTCGCCACCGACCGGGCCCTGCTCCTGCTCGGCGTCCCCGGCACCGCCAAGACCTGGGTCTCCGAACACCTCGCCGCCGCCGTCAGCGGCGACTCCACCCTCCTCGTCCAAGGCACCGCCGGAACCCCCGAGGAAGCCATCCGGTACGGCTGGAACTACGCCCGCCTGCTGGCCCACGGCCCCAGCCGCGAAGCCCTCGTACCCAGCCCCGTCATGCGCGCCATGGCCGAGGGCATGACCGCCCGCGTCGAAGAGCTCACCCGCATCCCCGCCGACGTCCAGGACACCCTCATCACGGTGCTCTCCGAGAAGACGCTGCCGATACCCGAACTCGGCCAGGAGGTGCAGGCCGTGCGCGGCTTCAACCTCATCGCCACCGCCAACGACCGTGACCGCGGGGTCAACGAGCTCTCCAGCGCGCTCCGCCGCCGCTTCAACACCGTCGTCCTGCCCCTGCCCGCCACCGCCGACGCCGAGGTCGACATCGTCGCCCGCCGAGTCGACCAGATGGGCCGCGCCCTCGACCTGCCGGCCGCACCCGAGGGCCTGGAGGAGATCCGCCGCGTCGTCACCGTCTTCCGCGAGCTGCGCGACGGCATCACCGGCGACGGCCGCACCAAGGTGAAGTCGCCCAGCGGCACCCTCTCCACCGCCGAGGCCATCTCGGTCGTCACCGGCGGTCTCGCGCTGGCCGCGCACTTCGGGGACGGCGTCCTGCGCCCCTCCGACGTGGCCGCCGGCATCCTCGGCGCCGTCGTCCGCGACCCGGCCGCCGACCGCGTGGTCTGGCAGGAGTACCTGGAGACCGTGGTCCGCGAGCGGGACGGCTGGAAGGACTTCTACCGCGCCTGCCGGGAGGTGTCGGCATGAGCCCCGACCCGAAGGGGCCGCTGCTGCTGGGCGTCCGGCACCACGGACCGGGCTCCGCCCGCGCGGTACGGGCGGCCCTCGACGCCGCCCGGCCGCGGGCCGTGCTCATCGAGGGGCCGCCCGAGGGGGACGCGCTGCTGCCGCTGGCCGCCGATCCCGCGATGCGGCCGCCCGTCGCCCTGCTCGCGCACGCGGCCGAAGACCCCGGCCGGGCCGCGTTCTGGCCGCTCGCCGGCTTCTCCCCGGAGTGGGCCGCCATCCGCTGGGCCCAGGACCAGGAGGTGCCCGTCCGCTTCATCGACCTCCCCGCCGCGCACTCCCTCGCCACCGCGCGGGAAGAGGAGCGGGAAGGGGACCCGTGCGCGCCCGGACCCGAAGCCGTCCGGATCGACCCGCTCGCGGTCCTCGCCGAGACCGCCGGGTACGACGACCCGGAGCGCTGGTGGGAGGACGTGGTCGAGCACCGCGGCAGCGGAACCGTACGGGACCCCCTCGCCGCCTTCGGGGCCCTCGGGGAGGCCATGGAGGCTCTCCGCGAGGCCTACGGCGACGGCGGCCACCCCCGCGACCAGGTGCGCGAGGCCCACATGCGGCAGCGGATGCGGGCCGCCCGCAAGGAGTTCGGCGACGACTACGCCGTGGTCTGCGGGGCCTGGCACGTCCCGGCCCTGCGCGCCAGGACCACCGCCGCCGCCGACAGGGCACTCCTCACCGGGCTGCCCAAGGTCAAGGTGGAGACCACCTGGGTGCCCTGGACCCACCGCAGGCTCGCCCGGGCCGGCGGGTACGGCGCGGGCATCACCTCGCCCGGCTGGTACGCGCACCTCTTCGAGGCCCGGGACCGGCCGGTGGAGCGCTGGCTCACCAAGGTCGCCGGCCTGCTGCGGGCCGAGGACCGGCAGGTCAGCCCCGCCCACGTCATCGAGGCCGTCCGGCTGGCGGAGACCCTGGCCGCCGTCCGCGGCCGGCCGGTGCCCGGACTCACCGAAACCCTGGAAGCGGTCAGGGCGGTGATGTGCGACGGCTCCGACATACCGCTCGCCCTCATCGAGGACCGGCTCGTGGTCGGGGACGTGCTCGGCGAAGTCCCCGACGCGGCGCCCGCCGTACCGCTCCAGCGGGACCTCGGCCGCCGGCAGCGCTCGCTGCGGCTCAAGGCCGAGGCGCAGGACCGCGAACTGGAGCTCGACCTGCGCAAGGACACCGACGGGGCCAAGTCCCTGCTGCTGCACCGGCTGCGGCTGCTCGGGATCGACTGGGGCATACCCACCGCCTCCCGGGGCAGCACCGGCACGTTCCGGGAGACCTGGCGGATCCGCTGGGAACCGGAGCTGTCGGTCCGGGTCGCCGAGGCCGGGATCTGGGGCACCACCGTGCTCGGTGCGGCCACCGCCAAGGCCGAGGCCGACGCGGCGGCAGCCGGGGAGCTGGGCGAGGTCACCGCCCTGGCCGAGCGGTGCCTGCTGGCCGGGCTCTCGCAGGCGCTGCCCGCCGTGCTGCGGGCCCTCGCGGACCGGGCCGCGCTGGACACCGATGTGGCGCGCCTCGCCAAAGCCCTGCCCGCGCTGGCGCGTTCGCTCCGGTACGGGGACGTACGCGGCACCGACGCGGCGGCGCTCGGCACGGTCGCGGCCGGGCTCGCGGAGCGGATCTGCGTGGCGCTGCCGCCCGCCTGCGCGGCCGGGCTCGACGCGGACGGGGCGGCCGAACTGCGCGGGCACGTGGACGCCGTCCACGGCGCGGTCGGGCTGCTCGACGGGGACGGCCTGCGGGAGCGCTGGTCGGCCGTGCTGCGGACGCTGGCAGGGCGGGACAGCGTGCCCGGGCCGATCCGGGGCCGGGCGGCGCGGCTGCTGCTCGACGAGGGGCGGCTGCCGGCCGAGGAGACGGCGCGGCTGATGGGGCTCGCCCTGTCCCCGGCGGCCGCCCCGGCCGACGCGGCGGGCTGGATCGAGGGCTTCGCGGGCGGCAGCGCGGGGGGCGGCACCCTGCTGATCCACGACGACCGGCTGCTCGGCCTGATCGACGCCTGGCTGGTGTCGGTCCCGGAGGGGGCGTTCATCGACGTACTGCCGCTGCTGCGGCGGACGTTCGGGGCGTACGAGCCGGGCGTCAAGCGGACGCTGGGGGAGCTGGTCCGCCGCGGCCCGGGCGGCCCGGCCGCCGGCTCGGGGACCGGTTCGGCCCCGGACGGCTTCGCCCCCGACCTGGACCCGCTCCGCGCCGACGCGGCGGCGGACCTGGTCCGCCTGATCCTCGCCGCCGCCCCGCAGGCCCCGGCCCAGGCTCTGGCACCGGCTGAGGCCCCAGCGCCGGCTCAGGCCCAGGCCCAGGCTCAGGCCCAGGCTCAGGCCCAGGCCCAGGCCCAGGCCCAGGCCCAGGCCCAGGCCCGGGCTCAGGCCCCGGCTGAGGCCCCGGCCCCAGCGCTGGCTCAGGTCCCAGCGCCGGCCTCAGCGCCTGGCGCAGGCCCAGGCCTCGGTCCCGGCGCCGGCGCAGGCCCAGGCCTCGGTCCCGGCGTCGGCTGAGGCCCCGGCCCCGGTCCCGGTTCAGGCCCCGGTCCCGGCGTCGGCTCAGGCCCCAGCCCCGGCTCAGGCCCCAGCCCCGGCTCAGGCCCCAGCCCCGGCTCAGGCCCCGGCGCCGGCTGAGGCCCCGGCGCCGGCTGAGGCCCCGGATCCGGCCCCGGCGGGGTGAGGGCAGCGGGGCGGAGGGTTCCGCGCCGCAGGACACGCACGGAAGTAAGGACGCCGGCGGCACGGGCCGTCGTACGACGAGAGCTGGGGGACGGACACATGGCGGACACGGGCAACGCGGCAGCGCCGAGCGCGGCCGGAGCCACCGACACCACCGACACCACCGGGGGCACCGAGGCGGCCGGAGCCACCGGGGCGGCCGGAGCGGCCGACCCCACCGGGGGCACCGACACCGCCCGGGCCACCGACACCACCGACACCACCGACACCACCGGGGGCGCCGACACCGCCGGTGCCACCGGCACCGCGCTGGGCGCCGACACCGGCGGCACCGCCCGGGGCGTCGACACCGGCGGGGCCGCTGGAGGGGAGCGCCTGCGGCGGTGGCGGATGGTGCTCGGCGGCGGGGAGGGGGAGGGCACCGGGTGCGCGCTCAGCGGGCGGGACGCGGCGATGGACGCCGCGCTCGGGGCGCTGTACGGCGGCAGCGGCGGCGGCGCCGGGAGCCGGAAGGGGGCGGGGGAGCGCTCCGCGGGCCTCGGCGGGTCCGCGCCACAGGTGGCCCGCTGGCTCGGGGACATCCGGACGTACTTCCCCAGCTCCGTGGTCCAGGTCATGCAGCGCGACGCGATCGAGCGGCTCGGGCTGTCCGCCCTGCTGCTGGAGCCGGAGATGCTGGAGGCCGTGGAGCCGGACGTCCACCTCGTCGGGACCCTGCTCTCGCTGAACAAGGCCATGCCCGAGACGACCCGGGAGACGGCTCGGGCCGTGGTCCGCAAGGTGGTCGAGGAGCTGGAGAAGCGCCTGGCGACCCGCACCCGGGCCACCCTCACCGGCGCTCTCGACCGTTCGGCCCGGATCAGCCGCCCCCGCCACCGGGACATCGACTGGGACCGGACCATCCGGGCCAACCTCAAGAACTACCTCCCCGAGCACCGCACGGTGGTCCCCGAGCGGCTGGTCGGCTACGGCCGGGCGGCCCGGTCGGTGAAGAAGGAGGTGATCCTCTGCATCGACCAGTCGGGGTCGATGGCCGCCTCCGTCGTCTACGCCTCCGTCTTCGGCGCGGTGCTGGCGTCGATGCGCTCGATCGCGACCCGGCTCGTCGTCTTCGACACCGCCGTCGTCGATCTGACCGACCAGCTCGACGACCCCGTCGACGTCCTCTTCGGCACCCAGCTCGGCGGCGGCACCGACATCAACCGTGCCCTCGCCTACTGCCAGTCCAAGATCACCCGGCCCGCCGACACCGTCGTCGTTCTCATCAGCGATCTTTACGAGGGCGGCATACGCAACGAGATGCTGCGGCGGGTCGCCGCGATGAAGGGCGCCGGAGTGGAAGTCGTGACCCTGCTCGCGCTGTCCGACGAGGGCGCTCCCGCCTACGACCGCGAGCACGCCGCCGCGCTCGCCGCACTCGGCACGCCCGCCTTCGCCTGCACCCCCGATCTGTTCCCGGATGTGATGGCCGCGGCGCTGGAGAAGCGGCCCCTGCCCGTCCCGTGAGCCCCCGCGCCCGAGCGCCCGCCCACTGGCGGCCCACCCGCCGCCCATCGCCGCGGGCACCGGCCGCTCACCACCCGCCGACCACGCGCCCGCCGCGTCCGCAAATCGGCAGATCACACGAAGTCGCAGTTCAACCGTGAGGCGATCTGTGACAGGTATCACCGCTCAGGTGTGATCTGCGATTTAGGGACCTACGTCCCACGGGGATAACCTGCGGGACGGACATGCCGCGTCCACGGTCACCGTGTGCGCCTCCCCTGTGACAGCGCCGTCACGTTGCCCTCCGCGGCACGCCCACGCAGATAGCAGAAAACCGCGAATCACTGCGAATCTTTGAAGACAAGGGACGGACGCGCGTGGACCTGTTCGAGTACCAGGCGAGGGACCTCTTCGCCAAGCACGGTGTACCGGTGCTGGCCGGTGAAGTGATCGACACGCCTGAGGCGGCGCGCGAGGCCACTGAGCGGCTGGGCGGCAAGTCGGTCGTCAAGGCACAGGTGAAGGTCGGCGGCCGAGGCAAGGCCGGCGGCGTCAAGCTCGCCGCCACCCCGGACGAGGCCGTCGCCCGGGCGACGGACATCCTCGGCATGGACATCAAGGGCCACACGGTCCACAAGGTGATGATCGCCGAGACCGCTCCCGAGATTCTCGAGGAGTACTACGTCTCCTACCTGCTCGACCGCACCAACCGCACCTTCCTGGCCATGGCCTCGGTCGCGGGTGGCATGGACATCGAGCAGGTCGCCGAGGAGACCCCCGAGAAGCTCGCCAAGGTCCCGGTGAACGCCAACGAGGGCGTGACCATCGAGAAGGCCCGCGAGATCGTCGCCCTGGCGCAGTTCCCGGCCGAGGTCGCGGAGAAGGTCGCCGAGGTCCTCGTGACCCTGTGGGCCACCTTCATCGCCGAGGACGCGCTCCTCGTCGAGGTCAACCCGCTCGCGAAGGTCGCCTCCGGCGACGTCATCGCCCTCGACGGCAAGGTCTCGCTCGACGAGAACGCCGAGTTCCGCCAGCCGGGCCACGAGGAGTTCGTGGACCACGCGGCCGCGAACCCGCTCGAGGCCGCCGCCAAGGCGAAGAACCTCAACTACGTCAAGCTCGACGGTGAGGTCGGCATCATCGGCAACGGCGCGGGTCTCGTCATGAGCACCCTCGACGTCGTCGCGTACGCCGGCGAGAACCACGGTGGGGTCAAGCCCGCCAACTTCCTCGACATCGGCGGTGGCGCCTCCGCCGCCGTCATGGCCAACGGCCTCGAGATCATCCTCGGCGACCCGGACGTCAAGTCCGTCTTCGTCAACGTCTTCGGTGGCATCACCGCGTGTGACGAGGTCGCCAACGGCATCGTCCAGGCGCTGCAGCTGCTCGAGGACAAGGGCGAGGCGGTCACCAAGCCGCTCGTCGTCCGCCTCGACGGCAACAACGCCGAGCTGGGTCGCAAGATCCTCTCGGACGCCAACCACCCGCTGGTCCAGCGCGTGGACACCATGGACGGCGCGGCCGACAAGGCCGCCGAGCTCGCGGCTGCGAAGTAAGGGCAGAGGTCACAGACTCACATGGCTATCTTCCTCAACAAGGACAGCAAGGTCATCGTCCAGGGCATGACCGGTGCCACGGGCATGAAGCACACCAAGCTGATGCTGGCTGACGGCACCAACATCGTCGGTGGCGTGAACCCGCGCAAGGCCGGCACCACCGTCGACTTCGACGGCACCGAGGTCCCGGTCTTCGGCTCGGTCGCCGAGGCGATGGAGAAGACGGGCGCCAACGTCTCCGTCCTCTTCGTCCCGCCGGCCTTCGCCAAGGCCGCCGTCGTCGAGGCCATCGACGCCGAGATCCCGCTGGCCGTCGTCATCACCGAGGGCATCGCGGTGCACGACTCCGCCGCCTTCTGGGCGTACGCGACCGCCAAGGGCAACAAGACCCGGATCATCGGCCCGAACTGCCCGGGTCTGATCACCCCCGGCCAGTCCAACGCCGGCATCATCCCGGGCGACATCACCAAGCCCGGCCGCATCGGTCTCGTGTCGAAGTCCGGCACGCTGACCTACCAGATGATGTACGAGCTCCGTGACATCGGCTTCTCCTCCGCCGTCGGCATCGGTGGCGACCCGGTCATCGGCACCACGCACATCGACGCCCTCGCGGCGTTCGAGGCGGACCCCGACACCGACCTGATCGTCATGATCGGCGAGATCGGCGGCGACGCCGAGGAGCGTGCGGCGGACTTCATCGCGAAGAACGTCACCAAGCCGGTCGTCGGTTACGTCGCGGGCTTCACCGCCCCCGAGGGCAAGACCATGGGCCACGCCGGCGCCATCGTCTCCGGTTCTTCTGGCACCGCACAGGCCAAGAAGGAGGCCCTCGAGGCCGCCGGCGTGAAGGTCGGCAAGACGCCGACCGAGACCGCCAAGCTGGCGCGCGAGATCCTGAACGCCGCTCAGTAAGCAGCAGCTGTACGTGTGTACGGGCGTGGCCCGCACCCTCCGGGGTGCGGGCCACGCCCGTTGCGCATGTCCGCGCCGCGTCACTCCAGCGTGGGCGAGAGCCGGTCGGGCCGGGCGGCCGGGTGGTTGCGCAGCTGGTCGTGGAGTTCCTTGCTCCGCTCGGTGAGCGCCTGCGGGCCGCTGTGCGGGGGCACGCCGGAGACGTTCGCGCCGGGGGCGATGGGCGGTTCGTACCGGGTCGGCGCGGTCACCGCCGTGTACGCGGTCGCCACCGCGACCACCGCCGTCAGGCTGAGCGCGGCCCGCGTCCACCGCCGGGCCCGCCGCTCGGCCGCGCCGCGTACGGCCGCTGCGGCGCGCGGCTCCAGCTGTACGGCGGGCCGCAGCGAACCGAGGCGCTCGCGCAGCAGGGCCGAGTGTCTCTCGGGCGGCGCGACGGCCAGTTCGGGGAGCCGTTCGGCGAGGTCGGCGTGCGCGTGCAGCAGCCGGTGGCCGGCGGTGGGGGTGCTGGCCTCGGTCTCGGCGGCGGTGTCGGGGAGGTCGAGGCCGACGCCGTCGTAGAGCAGCACGGTACGGCGGTGCACGGCGGGCAGCGCCAGCATGGCGTCCATCAGGATCCGGTCGGCGGGCTCGGGCGGGGGCTTGTCCGCCGTACCGGTGGTCCGGTGGGCCGGACGGAACCGCTGCCAGGGGGACAGCGCGTACTCGTACGAGGCCGCGCGCACCCAGCCGACCGGATCGGGGTCGACGGCGACCTCGGGCCAGCGCTCCCAGGCGTGCTGGAAGGCCCGCTCCACGGCCCTCAGGGAGAGGGCCCGGCGGCCGGTGAGCAGGTACGCCTGGCGGACGAGCGCGGGGGCGGCGTACGTGTACAGGGCGTCGAAGGCCCGGACGGGGGTGAGCACCTCCACCTCGGCCCCGGGCTCCTCGGCCCCGGCGTCGGCCTGGGTCTCGGCATCGGCCCGGGGCTGCGTATCGGATTCGGATTCGGCGTCGGTTTCGCGGTCGGCGTCGGCGTCGGCGTCGGGGTCGGGGTCGGCGTCGGTCCGGGCCCGGGTGTCGGCCTCGGGGGATTGCGGGGTCTCGGCGGCCTCGGCGGCCGGAGGGGGTTCGGCTCCGCCGGGGGTCGTCTCCGGGCCGAGGGGGGTGTAGCCGCTGCCGCCGGCCCGGACGGGGGTCTTCGTCTCGTGGCGGGACACGGCGGCGGGCGGCTTGGCGGCCCGCTTCGCCGCGGCCTTGGGCCGCGTCCGGGGCCCGGCGGCCCGTCCTTGCCCGCCGGACGCGAACGCCCGTACGACACCGGGCATCCGCAGGGCGTGACCGGGGTCGGGCGCGGGATCCGCATCCGCGTCCTCGGCTGAGACGGCGTCAGCCCCGGCTCCGGCCCCGGATTCCGCGGCTGCGAGTCGGTTGAGCAGGTCGGCGTACGTCTCGCGCTTGCGGCCGCGTGGATCCGTACGGCCCGTCTCCCAGGACCGCACGGTGCCCGGGGTGACGCCCACGGCCGCCGCGACCTCATCGTGCGTCAGCTCGGCGGCCTCGCGCAGCCTGCGGCGCTCCTTGGGGGAGGGGAGGTCGGTCTCCCCTGTGGCTGAGGTCGTCTCCACGCCTGGTGTCATGCCACACTCCCCGCGACCCGGCAGTCCTGCGCGAAAAAGTACATAAAACGTATATTGAGCGACACCACCGACATTCGCCTGTTACCCGCCCATAGCGCGTGTCGTTGGCACCATGGCGGGGTGACCCAAGTGACCGAACGCGGGACCCCGTTGCCCACGCCCCCGCGGGCCCGCGCGCGGCGCCGCTCACCGGCCGCCGCCGCCTGTGTGCTGGGCGGCGCCGTGGCCGCCGGACTGGGGCTCGGCTTCCTGGCCGTGCTCGTGATCGTGCTGTGGATCAGTTCCCCCTATCCGGACAGCGGTCCCGGCGGTGCGCTGCACCTGGCCGCAGGACTGTGGCTGCTGGCCCACGGGGCGGAACTCGTCCGCTACGACACCCTCTCCGGGGTGCCGGCGCCCGTCGGCGTGACCCCGCTGCTGCTGGTGGCGCTGCCCGTACTCCTGGTGCGGCGCGCCGCGCGGCTCGGCAGCGCACCGGGGGACGGCCCGGGCGAGGAGGAGGTGCTTCCGCCGAGCGTGGTCTTCTCCGCCGTGACCTGCGGATACCTGAGCGTCGGGGCGCTCGCCACGGTCTACGCGGCGGGCGGCCCGATGCCGGCCGATCCGCTCAGCGCCGCCTGGCACGTGCCGCTGGTGGCCGTACTGGCCGCCGCGGGCGGAGTGTGGGAGGCCCGCGGATGGCCGACGGTGGTGCCGCCGCAGTGGGTGCCGGGACGGCTGGCCACCGGGGTACGGCGGGCGATCGCACGCCCCCGCTACGCGCTGGCGCTGCGCTCCGGTGCGGCCGGGGCGCTGGTGCTCCTGGGCGGGGGCATCCTGCTCGTCGGAGCCTCGCTGGCGTGGCACGGGGCTGAGGTCCAGGGCTCCTTCCTGGCGCTGACCGGGGTGTGGTCGGGGCGGTTCGCGGTCCTGCTGCTGGCGGTGACGCTGATCCCGAACGCGATGGTGTGGGGCGCGGCCTACGGGCTGGGGCCCGGGTTCGAGCTGGGCACCGGCGCGACCGCGACACCGCTCGGCTTCGGGGGGTCGCCGGCGCTGCCGAGGTTCCCGCTGCTGGCGGCGCTGCCGCCGGAGGGGCCGGGGACGCCGTTGACGTGGGCGGCGGCCGGCGTGCCGGTGGTCGCGGGGCTGGTGGTCGGATGGTTCGCCGTGCGGCGGGCGCGGGAGGTGTCGTACGGGGAGACCGCGCTGACGGCCGCGCTGGGGGCAGTGGTGTGCGGGCTGGCGATGACCGGGCTCGCGGCGGTGTCCTCCGGGCCGCTGGGGTCGCGGGAACTGGCGAGCTTCGGGCCCGTGTGGTGGCAGGTCGGGGCGGCGGCCGGGGGATGGGCGCTGGGGCTGGGGGTGCCGTTGGCGGTGGCGGTGCAGGGGGTTCGGACGCGGCCGATGAGGGGGGTTCCGGCGGCGGACCCCGACGCCTGGCACGACTCGGGGATCCACGAACTCCGCCGCTCCGCGACCCCGCCCCTGTTCCCGGACCGAGCCCCCACGGCCCCGGTGCCCCCGGCCCCGGCCCCGGGCCCTGCCCCGGACCCGGCCCCTGCCTCGGTGGCCCCTGCCTCGGTGGCCCCGGCCCCGGTAGTCCCGGACCCGGTGCCCCCGACCCCAGTGGCCCCGATCCCGGTGACCCCGATCCCGGTGCCCCCGGCCCCGGCCCCGGCGGTCCCGGACCCGGCCCCAGTGGCCCTGGTCCCGGAACCAGCCCCGGCCGCACCGCCGCTGCCGCCCCTGCTCCCGGGGGTGGCCGGGGCCCGGATCCTGTCCCGGCGCCCGTAGCCCTGGCCGGGCGGATGACGGGTGCTCAGGCTGCCCGTGCCGTGGCCGGGCGGTTGACGGGGGCTCAGGCTGCCCGTGCCCTGGCCGGGCGGTTGACGGGTGCTCAGGCTGCCCCTGCGGGGCGGAGCTGGGTTTGCTCGGCGGCGCCGGGCGTAGCAAGCGGCGTTGCCCTGGCCGGGCGGGGTGGGGTTCGGGGTGCCCCCGGGACCTTTGCCCTGGCCGGGCGGTTGAGTTGGTCGCCTGCGGCGCCGTTGCTTCCGGCCCCGGGCTGCGCCCGGGCGCCTCAAGCGCCGGCGGGGCTGGGTTTGGCTGCGGGTTGGGCGGGGTGCCGGTGGCGCCGCCGGGGTGGGGTGTGGTCCGGGGCGGGCATGATTTATGGCGCCCGATCCGGGTCCCTTTTGCCGGGCGGTGCGGGGCGCCAACAAATCACGTTTTAGCCCCGGACAACACCCCACCCCGACACCGCCCCCGCCCACGAAGCCCAACCCCCACCGTGAGGGGGAAAAGACACCCGACCACCTGGGTCGGTGACGGGGCCGGGGTGGGGTGTCGACCGGGGCTAAAACGTGATTTGTGGCGCACAGAAGCCCGAACTTCAAGGTCCTGAACAGGCGCCATAAATCATGCCCGCCCCGGACGACACCCCACCCCGGACACGGCACCGACCCACCACCCCAGCCCCGCCGGCGCTTGAGGCGACCCGCAGTAGCCGAGCTGCAAACCGGCCCGGCCCGGCACGGGACGCCCCGAACCCCGCCACCCGCCCGGCCAGGGCAACGGCAGCCGAGCTGCAAACCGACCCGGCCCGGCACGGGACAGCCCGAACCCCGGAAACCGCCCGGCCAGGGCACCGGCCCCGCCGGCGCTTGAGGCGACCACGCTGCCGAGCAGCAGATCAGCCCCGGCCCGGCAGGGGGCAGCCCGAACCCCGCCACCCGCCCGGCCAGGGCAACGGCAGCCGAGCTGCAAACCGGCCGGCACGGGGCAGCCCGAACCCCGTCAACCACCCGGCCAGGGTTACCGCTGGACCTTGAGGACCTTGCCCACGAAGTTGTCCGGCAGCAGCGTGTTGCACTGCAGTTCCGCCGTCTTCGTCAGGGCGTCGTCGCGGCACACGTAGAAGTCCTTGTACGCCAGCTGCAACGCGTACGAGCTCAGCGCCAGCAGCAGCGCCAGGGTCGCCGTCACCATGCCGCTGACCGCCGCCGTGCGCTGGGGGCCGGCCGCGGGGCCGAGGGCCGCCAGGCCGTTCTGGGCCGGCGCGGCGGTCGGCGCGGCGGTCGGCGCGGTGGCCGGGGCGGCCGGGGCGGCGTCCGGCGACGGGCTCGACGGCTCGGGGGCGGCGGCCGGGCGGCGGCCGCGGAGGGCGCTGATGCCCCAGTACAGCGCGAGCGCACCCAGCAGGAGCCCCATCGACGGGATCCCGAAGATCCCGAAGAAGAACCCCCACATGCCCGCCAGCAGCGCGTACCGCGCGCGCCGCTGGAGCGGGTCCGTCGGGTCCCAGCGGGCCGGGCCGTCGGGGCCCGAGGGGCCGGAGGGTCCCGGGTCCTGGCCCTGACCCGGACCGGAGCCGCCACCGCCCCGCGGCTGCCACGGCTGGTCGGGCCGGCCCTCCGGGGGCGCCGCGAAGGGGTTGTCGTCGGTCGAGGAGTCGGGCTGACGGCGGTCCGGCATCGAGTGCGTTACTTCCCCTGCTGTCGTGCGGCCAAAGGAGTCGCGCCGCGTCGTATGTGGCTTGTATGCCAGACGCTACCGCCCCCCCGTCCCCCCGTCCCTCGGGGGCGGTCCGGTGTGCCGGTATCGTTGCAGGCGGTCGGTGGCTTCGTATGGTTCCCCGTATATCGGCGCCCCGTAGTTTCATGCGATCGCACAAGATGAACGCCGTATTCACGTGAGAAAGGGCCGCTCATGGCCGCCTCCCGCCTGGTCGTGCTGGTCTCAGGCTCCGGCACCAACCTCCAGGCCCTGCTCGACGCCATTGACGCCCACCCGGAAGGCGCCGAGGGATTCGGTGCCCGCGTGGTCGCCGTGGGGGCCGACCGCGACAACATCGAGGGGCTCAGGCGCGCCGAGAAGGCCGGGATCCCCACCTTCGTGTGTCCGGTCAAGGCGTACGCGACCCGCGCGGAGTGGGACGCCGCCCTCACCGAGGCCACCGCCGCCCACGAGCCCGACCTGGTGGTCTCCGCCGGGTTCATGAAGATCGTGGGGCAGGGGTTCATCGACCGTTTCGGCGGTCGGTTCATCAACACGCACCCGGCCCTGCTCCCGGCCTTCCCCGGCGCGCACGGCGTGCGCGACGCCCTCGCCTACGGCGCGAAGGTCACCGGCTGCACGGTCCACTTCGTGGACTCCGGCGTGGACACCGGTCCGATCATCGCCCAGGGTGTCGTCGAGATCCGGGACGGGGAAGACGAAGCCGCTCTCCATGAGCGCATCAAGGAAGTCGAGCGCCATCTGCTCGTCGACGTCGTGGGGCGCCTGGCCCGGCACGGCTACCGCATTGAGGGACGAAAGGTAACAATCCAGTGACCGCCGCAGACAGCAGCAGCAACGACCCGACCACGACCCAGCGGCCGATCCGTCGTGCGCTCATCAGCGTCTACGACAAGACGGGACTGGAAGACCTCGCCCGCGGCCTGCACGAGGCGGGTGTCGCCCTCGTCTCCACCGGCTCCACCGCCTCCAAGATCGCCGCGGCCGGTGTGCCCGTCACCAAGGTCGAGGAGCTCACCGGCTTCCCCGAGTGCCTGGACGGCCGGGTCAAGACCCTGCACCCCCGCGTGCACGCCGGCATCCTCGCCGACCTGCGCCTGGAGGACCACCGGAGCCAGCTCGCCGAGCTGGGCGTCGAGCCCTTCGACCTGGTGGTCGTCAACCTCTACCCCTTCCTGGCGACCGTCCAGTCGGGTGCCACTCCCGACGAGTGCGTCGAGCAGATCGACATCGGCGGTCCTTCGATGGTCCGCGCGGCCGCCAAGAACCACCCCTCGGTCGCCGTCGTCACCAGCCCCGAGCGCTACGCCGACGTCATCGCCGCAGCCCAGGGCGGCGGCTTCGACCTGACCGCCCGCAAGCGGCTCGCGGCCGAGGCCTTCCAGCACACCGCCGCGTACGACGTGGCCGTCGCGTCCTGGTTCACGAACGCCTACGCCCCGGAGCCGGAGGCCGTGCTGCCCGAGTTCCTGGCCGGCGCCTGGGAGCGCAAGTCCACCCTGCGCTACGGCGAGAACCCGCACCAGGCCGCCGCCCTCTACACGGACGGCCAGCCGGGCGGGCTCGCCAACGCCGAGCAGCTGCACGGCAAGGAGATGTCCTTCAACAACTACGTGGACACCGAGGCGGCCCGCCGCGCCGCCTACGACCACGAAGAGCCCTGCGTCGCGATCATCAAGCACGCCAACCCGTGCGGCATCGCCGTGGACCAGGACGTGGCCGCGGCCCACCGCAAGGCGCACGCCTGCGACCCGCTCTCGGCCTTCGGCGGGGTCATCGCCGTCAACCGCCCGGTGACCGTCGAGCTCGCCGAGCAGGTCGCGGAGATCTTCACCGAGGTCATCGCCGCCCCCGGCTACGAGGACGGCGCGGTCGAGATCCTGGCGAAGAAGAAGAACATCCGCGTGCTGAAGGTGGACGGCACCCCGCACCAGCCGGGCGACCTCAAGCCCATCTCCGGCGGCGCGCTCCTCCAGCAGAGCGATCTCTTCCAGGCCGAGGGCGACGACCCGAAGAACTGGACCCTGGCCACCGGCGACGCCCTCTCCGCCGAGGAGCTCGCCGAGCTCGCCTTCGCGTGGAAGGCCTGCCGGGCCGTCAAGTCCAACGCGATCCTGCTCGCCAAGGACGGCGCCTCGGTCGGCGTCGGCATGGGCCAGGTCAACCGCGTCGACTCCGCGAAGCTCGCCGTCGAGCGGGCGGGCGCCGAGCGCGCGCAGGGCTCGTACGCCGCCTCCGACGCCTTCTTCCCCTTCCCGGACGGGCTGGAGATCCTGACCGCCGCGGGCATCAAGGCCGTGGTCCAGCCGGGTGGTTCGGTCCGTGACGAGCAGGTCGTAGAGGCCGCCAAGGCCGCGGGCGTGACGATGTACTTCACCGGTACCCGCCACTTCTTCCACTGAGCGGATCCCGGAAAAACGGCGAAGGCCGCGCCCGCACTGCGGGCGCGGCCTTCGCCGTCTTACGAGCGGTACCGCTTACTTCTTGACGACGAGGGTGCCGGCGGCACGGTCGTGCCAGCCCTGGAGCTTGCCCGAGTTGTCGAAGAAGGGGGAGAGGTACACCAGGAGCTGGCCGATGCCGCAGATGAAGGAGCCGACCATCGGAATGATCCAGCGGATGAAGCCGCCGCCGATGCCCGGGACCTGGCCCGTGTTCTCCTTGACGACCTTCAGGCCCAGGGCCATCTTGCCGACCGTCGCGCCCACGAACGCGATCATCAGCCATTCGTAGAGCAGGGTGGCGACGAAGAAGATGAGGAGGGCGCCGAAGAACGCGGCGATGATGCCGCCGGCGGCCTCGCCCGCGTCGTTGACGCAGTCCTGGTACGCGGTGGACGCGTAGTCGAGACCCGTGCAGTCCGAGATGCTCTTGGACGCGCCGAAGGCACCGGCCAGGCCGATCGTGCTGAGGATGAAGTACAGGACACCGATGACCAGCATGTCGATCACGCGGGCGCCGAAGCGGGCGCCCATCGTGGCGACCTGGACGGTGCCGAGACCGGCAACGTTGATGAGGCCGTTGTTGGCCTGGAGCGTGCCGGGGGCCTGCGGGGGCACCGCGCCGTAGGGCGGCTGGCCCTGCGCCGGGTAGCCGTAGCCACCCTGCGGCGGGACGCCCTGGGGGGCCTGCTGCGGGTAGCCGTAACCGGGCTGGCCGGGCTGGCCCTGCGGCGGCTGCTGCTGTCCGTACGGGTTGTTCGGGTCGCCGAAGCTCATCTTTGGGTTGTTCCTCCGTGGAAGTGCGGGGACGCACGGCACTTTCGGAGGAAACACTGCTGTTTGCGGTCCGCCCCCCGGCACTGCCCGCGGCACTCATTGCCCGTCATCGTGGTCTGGTCGGCCATGCGTTGTCCAGCCGGTGCGCGAACCCCGGGGTACTTGTTGTGCAAGTGCAATGAACAGTGTCACCCCGTGGACACCTCGGAGTCCGCCGCGGAGGGCGCCTGACTGGAACCGGGGCCACTCCATCCGGGAGGATGGGGGCATGACTGCCCAGATTCTCGATGGCAAGGCCACCGCAGCCGCGATCAAGTCCGAACTGACCGCCCGCGTGGCGGCGCTGAAGGCCCGGGGCATCACCCCCGGCCTCGGCACCCTGCTGGTCGGCGACGATCCGGGCAGCCGCTGGTACGTCAACGGCAAGCACAAGGACTGCGCCGAGGTCGGCATCGCCTCGATCCAGCGCGAACTGCCCGCGAGCGCCTCCCAGGAGGACATCGAGGCGGTCGTACGGGAACTCAACGCCAATCCGGAATGCACCGGCTACATCGTCCAACTGCCGCTCCCCAAGGGCATCGACACCAACCGTGTGCTGGAGCTGATGGACCCGGCCAAGGACGCCGACGGCCTGCACCCCATGTCGCTCGGACGGCTGGTCCTGAACGAGCCGGGCCCGCTGCCCTGCACTCCGTACGGGATCGTCGAGCTGCTGCGCCACCACGGCGTCGAGATCAACGGCGCGCACGTCGTCGTCCTCGGACGCGGCATCACCGTCGGCCGCTCCATCGGCCTGCTCCTCACCCGCAAGTCCGAGAACGCGACCGTGACCCTGTGCCACACCGGTACGCGCGACCTGTCCGGGCTGCTCCGCCAGGCCGACATCGTGGTGGCGGCGGCCGGTGTCCCGCACCTGGTCAAGCCGGAGGACGTGAAGCCGGGCGCGGCCGTCCTCGACGTCGGCGTCAGCCGCGACGAGAGCGGGAAGATCGTCGGCGATGTGCACCCCGGTGTCGCGGAGGTGGCCGGCTGGATCTCTCCGAACCCGGGCGGTGTCGGGCCGATGACCCGCGCCCAGCTGCTGGTCAACGTCGTCGAGGCCGCGGAGCGGACCACCAGTGCAGGCTGAGCGCGGCGCGGGTCCGGCGGGGTCCGCGGAGCCGCCGGAGCCCGTGAAGTCCGCCGAGCCCGTGAAGCCCGTGCAGTCCGTGCAGTCCGCCGAGCCCGCGGCGCCCGGGGAGGACGGGGAGCGGGACGAGGGCGCGGCCGCGCGCTCCCGCCGCTTCCCCTCCGTCACCCGGGACACCGCCCGCCCCGAGGGCGGCGGCCGGGCCGCGCCCGGGGACGCGCCCGCGCCGGCGCGTCAGTGGCCGATGCTGAGCGTGCTGACGGCCACCGCGGCCGGGCTGCTGTCCACGGCGACGGGGCACCCCCGGGTGGGCTGTCTGATCATCGGGGTCGCGCTGATCGCGGCCGCCGTGCTGCGGCGGACACTGCCTTCGGTGGGCATGCTGGCGGTGCGCTCCCGCTTCACGGACATGGTCACGTACGGCCTGCTGGGGGTGTCGATCACCCTGCTCGCGCTGGTCATACAGCCGAAGCCGTTGCTGGACATCCCCTTCCTGACGGACGCGGTCCGCTTCACCGTCCGCTAGCGGCGGCGGCCGGCGGCCGGGCCGGGCAGCCGGGCCGGGCGGGCTGCCCCGCGCGGGCCCTCCGTACGGCCCGGGCAGGCGTACGGAGACGTACACGGGCGTACGCGGCTCAGCGCGCGCCCTGTTCCGCCAGGCAGGCCAGGACCGCCGCGACGGCCGGCTGCGCCTCGGTGCCGGCCCGGACCAGCGCCTCCAGGGTCCGCCCGGGGCCCGGCAGCTCCACCACGGCGGTGCCGGGGGGCGGGCCGTCGCACAGCAGCTTCGGCAGGATCGACACGGCCCGGCCGGTGGCCACCAGCCACAGCCCGGCCCGCAGATCCGCGCACTCGTGGGCGATGCGCGGGGTGAACCCGGCGTTGCGGCACGCGTGCAGCAGCATGTCCCGGCAGCTGCTCGGGGCGGGCGCGGAGACCCAGTCGGCCTCCCCCAGCGCCGCCAGCCCGTCCCGCCCGTACGCCGGGAGCAGTGCCTGCGGCAGGGCCAGGCACAGGGGGTCCTCGAACAGCGGGACGGCGGTGGTCCCGCTCGCGGGCGGGGCGCCGAGCAGCGGGTACGCGTACGTCACGGCGAGGTCGAGGCGGCGTTGCCGCAGCCGGGGGAGTGCCTCCTCCGGGTCGGCCTGCACGATGCGCGGCCGCAGCCGCGGGTGGCGTACGGCGAGCGAGGCGAGCAGCGGGGCGGCCACGGTGGCGAGCGCGCTCGGGGCGCAGCCGATGGCGAACTCCCCGACCGGGTCGGAGTCGAGGGCCCGTACCGCCCCTTCGGCCCGTTCCAGCGCGGCCAGCACCGGCTCGCAGGCGGCCGCGAGGGCCAGGCCGGCCGGGGTGAGGCGCAGCCCGCGGCCTTCCCGTTCGACCAGCGGGGCCCCGGCCTCGGCTTCCAGGGCGCGCAGTTGCTGGGAGACGGCGGAGGGGGTCACGCGGTGCAGGTCGGCGACGACGGTGACCTTCCCGTGCTCGGCCAGGTCCCGGAGGATCACCATGCGCTTCACGTCCAGCATGCCGACAGCGTAGCCAGACTTCACGACGGGTGAAGTAAAGATAGCTGGACTTCACGGTTCGTGACGGGGGATGCTCGGTCCATGAACGTCGTACTGATCGGAGCGAACGGAACCCTCGGCCGAGCGGTTCACGCGGCCCTGCGCGAGCGCGGCCACGCCGTCCTCACCGCCTCCCGCAAGGACGCGGACCTGCACGTCGACATCACCGACCCGGAGTCGATCCGGACGATGTACGACGCAGCGCAGGAGCGGTTCGGCGCCGTGGACGCGGTGGCGTGCGCGGCGGGCAGCGTCCCGTGGCGCCCGCTGGGCGAGCTGACCACCGAGGACGTCCGCGGCGGCCTCGAAGGCAAGGCCGTCAGCCAGATCGAGCTGGTCCGCCAGGGCGCGGCCCGGCTCCCCGCGCACGCCTCGTACACGCTGATCACCGGCATCCTGGCCCGCGAGCCCCTGCTGACCGGCTCGGTCGCCTCCCTGGTCAACGGGGCGGTCGAGGCGTTCGTCAGGGCCGCCGCGATCGAACTGCCCGGCCGCCAGCGGATCAACGCCGTCAGCCCCACCGTGTTCACCGAGTCCCTCGACGCGTACGGGGACACCTTCGCGGGGTTCGACGCCGTCCCGGTGGCGCGCGCCGCGAACGCCTACGTCAAGTCCGTGGAAGGGCACCGTACGGGGGAGATCTTCCGCGTGGAATGAGGGCCGCGCCCGTGCCCGCGCCTTCGAACTCCCGGATCCGTGTGCCACGGACCACAGGGACCCGGGGGTGCGGCGCCCCCCGGGTCGGATAGCCTGACCGCGGATGTCTCTTCACGTCAAGATTCAGAGGGTCGGGGAGCGGCGTCCTCCCAGCACATGGGGCAGGGACGCCCCACCGCCAGCTGTCTAACGGAGAAGGCCATGACCCGCACTCCCGTGAATGTCACCGTCACCGGCGCCGCCGGACAGATCGGCTACGCGCTGCTCTTCCGTATCGCGTCCGGTCACCTCCTCGGCGCGGACGTGCCGGTCAAGCTCCGGCTCCTGGAGATCCCGCAGGGCATGAAGGCCGCTGAGGGCACCGCCATGGAGCTCGACGACTGCGCCTTCCCGCTCCTCAAGGGCATCGACATCTTCGACGACCCGAACCAGGGCTTCGACGGTGCGAACGTCGCGCTGCTCGTGGGCGCCCGCCCGCGCACCAAGGGCATGGAGCGCGGTGACCTGCTCTCCGCCAACGGCGGCATCTTCAAGCCGCAGGGCGCCGCGATCAACGCGCACGCCGCGGACGACATCAAGGTCCTCGTCGTCGGCAACCCGGCCAACACCAACGCGCTCATCGCGCAGGCCGCCGCCCCGGACGTACCGGCCGAGCGCTTCACCGCGATGACCCGCCTGGACCACAACCGCGCGATCTCGCAGCTCGCCAAGAAGACCGGCGCCGACGTCACCGACATCAAGCGCCTGACCATCTGGGGCAACCACTCGGCGACCCAGTACCCGGACATCTTCCACGCGGAGATCGCCGGCAAGAACGCCGCCGAGGTCGTCAGCGACGAGCTGTGGCTGGCCGAGACCTTCATCCCGACCGTCGCCAAGCGCGGCGCCGCGATCATCGAGGCCCGTGGCGCGTCCTCGGCCGCCTCGGCCGCCAACGCCGCCATCGACCACGTGCACACCTGGGTCAACGGCACCGCCGCGGGCGACTGGACCTCGATGGGCATCCCGTCGGACGGCTCCTACGGCGTCCCCGAGGGCATCATCTCCTCCTTCCCCGTCACCACCAAGGACGGCAAGTACGAGATCGTCCAGGGCCTGGACATCAACGAGTTCTCCCGTGCGCGCATCGACGCGTCCGTGGCGGAGCTCGTCGAGGAGCGCGACGCGGTGCGCGAGCTCGGCCTGATCTGAACGATCTAGTCGGTACGAACATCGAAGCGCCCCGGCCGGACCAGGCCGGGGCGCTTTGGCGTGATCCCGCCTGTCGGGCCACCCCGGACGCTACCTAGGGTCGGTCGGTGACCGACACCCCGAATCCCCGGCAGCCCAGCGGCGACGGCAGCGGCAGCGCGTTCCCGCCGCCCGAGCCGGCGCCGGTCCCGGAGCCGGCCGGGTACGAGCCGTGGTCGCCCCAGCCGCCGCCCGCCGGGCAGGGGCGCCGGTGGCTGACCCCGGCGACGGCCGGCATCGCGGTGGCCGCGCTGGCGATCGGCGCCGCCGCCATGTGGTTCGTACAGCGGGACCCGGGCCAGGAGCACGGACAGGCCGGGCCGACGGCTTCGAGCGGGTTCGGCTCCCTGGAGCCGTCGGGCCCGCCCGCCCCGTCCGGTACCCGCTCGCCCTCGACACCCGGCCCGGGCACCGCTACGAGCACCCCCAGTGCCCCGAGTACCGGCGGGAGCGGCGCCCACGAGACCGTGCGGGACCCGAAGGGCTTCACCGTCGCCGTCCCCGCGGGGTGGGTCCGCGAAGAGAGCGGCAGCGCGGTCTTCTACCGCTCGCCCGACCGGACCGCCCTGCTCCAGGTCTTCCGGGTGGCCGGGCCGGAACTCGGTCCGCTCGAAGCCGTGCGGGCCGCCTCCGCCGACCTGAAGATCCGTACCACCGGCTACGAGGAGATCCGGGTCGGCGCGGTCCCGGGTGCGGCCGAAGCCGCGGAGCTCGTGTACGAGTACGACAGCGCGGAGTCGCACGGCCGCCGGCGCTGCGTCGAACGGGTCTTCGCCACCCAGGACGGCGGCACATGGGCCGTACTGACGGGCGGCCCCGCCCCCGGGTGGACGCTCACGCAGGACCACCACGCGAAGGCGCTGGCCGCGTTCCGCCCGGGCGGGTGACGGCGGCCGTGCCCGCCGCCGGTCAGTGCTTGAACATGCCCGGCGTGTAGTGACCCGGCGTCATCCGGGTGGTCACGCCGAACCGGTTCCAGGCGTTGATCGTCGCGATCAGGGCGATCAGCTGGGCCAGTTCGGCCTCCTCGAACTGCTTGGCCGCCTTCGCGTAGACCTCGTCCGGCACGAAGCCGTCCGTCAGGACGGTGACGGCCTCGGTCAGTTCGATCGCCGCCAGCTCCTTCTCGGTGTAGAAGTGCCGGGACTCCTCCCAGGCGCCGAGCTGGATCAGCCGCTCCACGCTCTCGCCGGCCGCCAGGGCGTCCTTGGTGTGCATGTCCAGGCAGAACGCGCAGTGGTTGAGCTGCGAGGCACGGGTCTTGACCAGCTCCACCAGCGTCGGGTCGAGGCCCTTCCGGGCCGCCACCTCCAGGCCCACCATGGCCTTGTAGACCTCCGGGGCGAGCTGGGCCCACTGCAGGCGGGCGGGGTGCTCGGGGGCGTAAACGGGGGTTTCGTTCGTCGTCGTCATGCCCCCACCGTACGAGGGGACCGGCCCGCCGATATGGTCCATATCCATGACGGAATCCTGGGCCACTTTCGGCGCTGACCTGCACCTGGACCTCTCCGCCGGACGCGGACTGCGGGCCGGGCTGACCGAGGCCCTGCGCGAGGCCGCCCGCAGCGGCCGGCTCGCCCCGGGCACCCGGCTGCCGTCCTCCCGGTCCCTCGCCGTCGACCTCGGCATCGCCCGCAACACGGTCGCGGAGGCGTACGCCGAGCTCGTCGCCGAGGGCTGGCTGACGGCCCGCCAGGGCTCGGGCACCCGCGTCGCCGAACGGGCCAGGCCCCGGCGCCCCGCCGCGGCCGCCGCCCGCGTACGGCCGGCCGCGCGGCGCGGTCCCGCGTACAGCCTCGTGCCCGGCTCCCCGGACCTCGGCAGCTTCCCGCGCACGGCCTGGGCGGCGGCCGCCCGCCGGGCCCTCGCGGCCGCGCCGAACGACGCCTTCGGGTACGCGACGGACGTACGGGGCCGGGTGGAGCTGCGCGAGGCGCTGGCCGGATACCTGGCGCGCGCCCGGGGCGTGTACGCGGACCCCGACCGGATCGTGCTGTGCGCGGGGTTCGCGCACGGGCTGATGCTGCTGGCGCGGGTGCTGCGGGCGCGCCGGGTGCGGGAGGTGGCCGTCGAGGGGTACAGCCTCGACGTGCACCGGGAGCTGCTGACGGGGGCCGGACTCCGGACGCGGCCGCTGCGGCTGGACGGGGCGGGGGCCCGGACGGGTGAGCTGACGGCGGCTTCCGGGGCGGTGCTCCTCACCCCCGCGCACCAGTTCCCCACCGGGGTCGCGCTGACGCCGGAGCGGCGGGCGGCGGCCGTGGACTGGGCCAGGACCACGGGCGGGCTGATCCTGGAGGACGACTACGACGGGGAGTTCCGCTACGACCGCCAGCCGGTGGGGGCGTTGCAGGGGCTGGACCCGGACCGGGTGGTGTACCTGGGCACGGCGAGCAAGTCCCTGGCCCCGGGGCTCCGGATGGGCTGGATGGTGGTACCGGCGGAGCTGGTGGGGGAGGTGATGGCGATGAAGGGCCGGATCGACTGGACGTCCAGCGCGCTGGACCAGCTGACGCTGGCCGAGTTCCTGAGGTCGGGGGCGTACGACCGCCACGTGCGGGGGATGCGGCTGCGGTACCGGCGGCGGCGGGACGCGCTGGTCGCGGCGCTGGCCACGCGGGAGGCCGTGACGCTGTCCGGCATCGCGGCGGGCCTGCACGCGGTGCTGGACCTCCCGGCGGGCACGGAGCCGTCCCTGATCCAGGCGGCGGCCTGGCACGACCTGGCCCTGGAGGGCCTCTCGCGCTACCGGCACCCGGAGTCGGACATGCCGATGCGCGACGCGGTGGTGGTGGGGTACGGGACCCCGTCGGACAGCGCGTGGTGGGGGGCGCTGGGGGCCCTCAAAGCGGTTGCCCTGGCCGGGCGTTAACGGGGCTCGGGGTGCCCCCGGTACCCCGGGCCTGTTTGCCGTTGCCCTGGCCGGGCGGTTTCCGGGGTTCGGGGTGTCCCGTGCCGGGCCGGGCCGCTTTGCAGCTCGGCTGCCGTTGCCCTGGCCGGGCGGGTGGCGGGGTTCGGGGTGCCCCGTGCCGGGCCGGGTCGGTTTGCAGCTCGGCTGCTGCGTGTCGCCTCAAGCGCCGGCGGGGCTGGGGTGGTGGGTCGGTGCCGGGTCCGGGGTGGGGTGTCGTCCGGGGCGGGCATGATTTATGGCGCCTGTTCAGGGCTTTGAATGTTCGGGCTTCTGTGCGCCACAAATCACGTTTTAGCCCCGGTCGACACCCCACCCCGGCCCCGTCACCGACCCCGGTGGTCGGATAACTGTCCCCTACCGCGGGGGTTGGGCTTCGTGGCCGGGGGCGGTGTCGGGGTGGGGTGTTGTCCGGGGCTAAAACGTGATTTGTTGGCGCCCTGTACCGCCCGGCAACTGGGGACCCGGCTGGGGCGCCATAAATCATGCCCGCCCCGGACCACACCCCACCCCGGCGGCGTCCCCGGCACCCCGCCCAGAGCGCAGCCAAACCCAGCCCCGTCGGCGCTTGAGGCGGCCGCAGCAGCCGAGCTGCAAACGAGCCCCGCCCCGCAGGGGCAGCCCGTTCCCCGCCCGGCCAGGGCAACGGCAGGGGCCACGGGGACACCCCGAAACCCCGTCAAACCGCCCGGCCAGGGCAACCGCCCGGCCAGGGCTACGGTTCGCCGAAGCGGGCCAGGGCCAGGGAGCCCGCCACGGCGATGGCGAAGCCGGCCACGGCGAGCCAGGTCAGCCCCTCGCGGGTGCGGTCGCCGAGCCACACCACCCCCACCACCGCCGGGCCGATCGTCTCGCCCAGCACCATCCCGGCCGTCGCCGCCGTCACCGAGCCGCGCTGCAGGGCGGAGGTGAGCAGCAGGAAGGCCGCCCCGCCGCCCAGCAGCAGCGCGTACAGCGCCGGGTTGGCCAGGGTCGACAGCGAGACGTCGTCGATGAGGCGGACGGCGACTTCGACGACCCCGAAGCCCGTGCCCGCCGCCAGGCCGAGGGTCAGGGCCCGGGCGCGGTCCGGCAGGCCGCCCGCCACCGCCCCCACCAGCAGCACCAGCCCCGCCACCCCCAGCAGGCCCAGCTTCAGTGCGAGGGATCCGGTCCCGGAGCCCTCTTCCCCCGAGGAGAGCCCCAGCATCAGGAGCCCGAGGCAGACCAGTCCCACCGCGCCCCACTCCAGCCCGCTCAGCCGTACGCGCAGCAGCCGGGACGCGACCACCGCCGTCACGGCGAGGCTGGCCGCCAGGGCCGCGCCCACCGCGTAGATCGGGATGTGCCGCAGGGCGATGATCTGGAGGACGAAGCCGACCGCGTCCAGGGAGAGGCCCGCCACGTACCGCCACTGCCGGAGCGCCCGCAGCAGCAGCGAGACGTCCACCCCGGAGCCCGTTCCCGGCTCGGCGGCCCGTGCCGCGACCGCCTGGAGGACCGACGCCGTACCGAAACAGACCGCCGCGCCAAGTGCGCAAATCATCCCAAGGAGCACGAACTGACTCTAGGTCACCGTCGTGACAAGGGTGTGACGACGGCTGGATTCCATCCCCCGGCAACCCCGTTCTAGTCTGTCGGGACCACGCCACCCAGGGAGCGATCTCAGATGGACACCAGCAAGACCACCCAGCGCCGGATGCGCTCGGGCGCCGTCGCGCTCGGCGGCATGGGCCTGCTCGCAGCCACCCTCGTGGCCTGCGGCAGCAGCGACGAGCCCGACAAGCGCTGCGCCGACCGCTCCACGCTGAAGAAGTTGGACAGCAAGGAGTGCAAGAGCGGCGGCCACGGCGCCTACTACTACGGCGGCAGCGTGTCCAACGGCAAGGTGGGCGGCGGCAGCTTCGACAAGTCCGCCGTCACCCGCGGCGGCATCGGCGGCCACAAGAGCTCCGGCTCCTCCGGCGGCTGAGCACCCCATGCAGCGGCACACCATCGAGCCCCGCCCCGGCTGGCAGAAGACCGTCGAGGAGCAGGGGCTGATCTACCCCCTGACCCGGTATCCCGACGACTCCCTGCGCCCCTACTGGGACGAGAGCGCGTACTACTCGTTCTCCCTCCCGGAGGTCGAGGCGCTGGAGAACGTCGTCGAGGAGCTGCACGCCATGTGCCTGGCCGCGGCCGCGCACATCGTCGAGCAGGACCGTTTCGCCGACCTCGGCATCACCGACCCGAAACTCGCCGCGCTGATCGCCGGGTCCTGGCACCGGCGCGCCGAGCAGCCTTCCCTCTACGGCCGCTTCGACCTGCGCTACGACGGCTCCGGCAGCCCCGCGAAGATGCTGGAGTACAACGCCGACACCCCCACCTCCCTGGTGGAGGCGGCGAGTCCGCAGTGGTTCTGGATGGAGGAGCGCTTCCCCGGCGCCGATCAGTGGAACTCGCTCCACGAGCGGCTCGTCGAGGGCTGGCGCCGGCAGGCCGAGCTGCTGCCTCCCGGCCCGGTGCACTTCGCGCACTCCGAGACCGACGAGCTCGGCGAGGACCTGATGACGGTGGCCTACCTCCAGGAGACCGCCGAGCAGGCGGGCCTGGACACGCAGGCCCTGTCCGTCGAGCAGATCGGCTGGGACAGCCTGTCCGGCCGGTTCGTCGACGAGAAGCTGCGCTTCATCCGCAGCTGCTTCAAGCTCTACCCGTGGGAGTGGCTGGCCACCGACGAGTTCGGCCCGCAGGTCCTCGGCACCTACGACCACGGCGGCGGCTCCGGCACCACCTGCTGGATCGAGCCGCTGTGGAAGATGCTGCTCTCCAACAAGGCGCTGCTGGCGATCCTGTGGGAGCTGTTCCCCGAGCACCCGAACCTGCTGCCCGCCTATCTCGACGGCCCGCGCGAGCTCGCGGAGACCACCGGGTACGCGGCCAAGCCCCTGCTGGGCCGCGAGGGGGCCGGGGTGAGCCTGCACGCGGCGGGCGCGGACGCGGAGCCGTTCGTCCCGGACGAGGGCGAGACGTACGTCTTCCAGGCCCTGGCCCCGCTGCCCGACTTCGACGGCAACCGGGTGGTGCTCGGCGCGTGGGTCGTCGAGGAGGAAGCGGCGGGGCTGGGCATCCGGGAGTCCGCGGGGCCGGTCACGGACGAGTACGCCCGTTTCCTGCCCCACGTCATCCTCTGACCGTGGCCGGCCCGGCAGCCCGGTCCGGCAGCCCGGTCCGGCAGCCCGGTCCGGCAGCCCGGTCCGGCAGCCCGGTCCGGCAGCCCGGTCCGGCAGCCCGGTCCGGGAGGACCGCTCTAGGCGGAGAGCACCGAACGCAGCTGGTCCAGCCCCCAGTCCAGGTCCTCCTTGCTGATCACCAGCGGGGGCGCGATCCGGATGGTCGATCCGTGGGTGTCCTTCACCAGCACCCCGAGTTCCATCAGCTTCTCGGAGATCTCCCGGCCCGTGCCGCGCGCCGGGTCGATGTCGACGCCCGCCCACAGTCCGCGGCCCCGTACGGCGGTCACCGCGCCCCCGCCGACCAGCAGGTTCAGCTCCCGGTGCAGGTGGTCGCCGAGTTCGGCGGCGCGCTGCTGGTACTCGCCCGAGCGGAGCATCGCGATCACCTCCAGGGCGACCGCGCAGGCGAGCGGGTTCCCGCCGAAGGTGGAGCCGTGCTCGCCGGGCCGGAACACGCCGAGCACGTCCCGGTCCGCGACGACGGCGGACACGGGCACGACCCCGCCGCCCAGGGCCTTGCCCAGGATGTACACGTCGGGGACGACCCCCTCGTGCTCGCAGGCGAAGGTCTTGCCGGTGCGGCCGAGGCCCGACTGGATCTCGTCCGCCATGAACAGGACGTTCCGCTCGCGCGTGAGTTCCCGTACGCCCCGCAGGTAGCCGGCGGGCGGTACGAGGACCCCCGCCTCGCCCTGGATCGGCTCCAGCAGCACGGCGACGGTGTTCTCCGTGACGGCGTGGGCGAGCGCGGTGAGGTCGCCGTACGGGACGATCTCGAAGCCCGGCGTGTACGGGCCGAAGTGGTCGCGGGCCTCGTGGTCCGTGGAGAAGGACACGATGGTGGTGGTCCGGCCGTGGAAGTTGTCGGCCGCGACCACGATCTTGGCGTGGCCGTCCGGGACGCCCTTGACCTCGTAGCCCCACTTGCGGGCGGTCTTCACCGCCGTCTCCACGGCTTCCGCGCCCGTGTTCATGGGCAGCACCATCTCCTTGCCGCACAGCGCGGCGAGTTCGGTACAGAAGTCCGCGAAGCGGTCGTGGTGGAAGGCGCGGGAGGTGAGGGTGACCCGCTCCAGCTGGGCGCGGGCGGCGTCGATCAGCCGGCGGTTGCCGTGGCCGAAATTGAGCGCCGAGTAACCGGCCAGCATGTCGAGATACCTGCGGCCCTCCACGTCGGTCATCCACGCGCCTTCCGCCGACGCGACGACGATGGGCAGGGGATGGTAGTTGTGCGCGCTGTGCGCGTCGGCGGAGCGGATGGCATCAGCAGTATTCGACACGGGGTCTCCGATCGTCCGTCAGGCCTGTGACGAGGGTGGCGTCACTTTCCATCCTCGCTCGCGATGCGGACGGAGAAACCTTTCTCGTGGCGTGCCCGCTAAGGTGGGCCCCACGCACGGCGACTGGCGTACGGAGAACCAACTCCGGGGGAGCCGTGCGCGCACGACCGCATACACGGCCGCTCGCCTGGGCCTCGCGGGGACGAAGACGACATCGACCCCGGAGGAGCCGCCATGACCGCGCGCCGCCATCCCGCCCTTTTCGCGACCGACCCCGAGCTGGCGTCCTTCGTCGAGGCGGAGGAAGTACTGCAGGCCGAGACCCTGCGGCTGATCCCCAGCGAGAACTACGTGTCCGCCGCCGTGCTGGAGGCCTCCGGCACGGTCCTGCAGAACAAGTACAGCGAGGGCTACCCGGGCCGCCGCTACTACGAGGGCCAGCAGAACATCGACCGCGTCGAGGCGCTGGCCGTCGAGCGGGCGAAGGGCCTGTTCGGCGTGGACCACGCGAACGTGCAGCCGTACTCCGGCTCTCCGGCCAACCTGGCCGTCTACCTGGCCTTCGCGAAGCCCGGCGACACGGTGATGGGCATGGCCCTGCCGATGGGCGGCCACCTCACGCACGGCTGGGGCGTCTCGGCGACGGGCTCGTGGTTCCGGGGCGTGCAGTACGGCGTCTCGGCGGAGACCGGCCGGATCGACTACGACGCGGTGCGCGAGCTGGCCCTCGCGGAACGCCCGAAGATCATCTTCTGTGGCGGTACGGCGCTGCCCCGCACGATCGACTTCGAGGCCTTCGCCTCCATCGCGAAGGAGGCGGGCTCGGTCCTGGTGGCCGACGTCGCGCACATCGCGGGCCTGATCGCGGGCGGGGCGCACCCCTCGCCGGCCGGGCACGTGGACGTCATCTCCACCACCACCCACAAGACCCTGCGCGGTCCGCGCGGCGCGATGCTGATGTGCCGTGAGGAGCACGCGAAGGCCATCGACAAGGCGGTCTTCCCGGGCCTCCAGGGCGGCCCGCACAACCAGACGACGGCCGGTATCGCGGTCGCGCTGCACGAGGCGGCGCAGCCGGCGTTCGTCTCTTACGCGCACGCGGTCGTCGCCAACGCCAAGGCGCTGGCCGCCGCCCTGCTGGAGCGGGGCTTCGACCTCGTCTCGGGCGGTACGGACAACCACCTGATCCTGATGGACCTGACCTCGCGGGGCGTCCCGGGCAAGATCGCCGCCAAGGCGCTGGACCGGGCGGGCATCGTGGTGAACTACAACACGGTCCCGTTCGACCCGCGCAAGCCGTTCGACCCGTCGGGCATCCGGATCGGCACGCCTTCGCTCACCTCGCGGGGCCTGTCGCAGGAGCACATGCCGGTGGTGGCCGACTGGATCTCCCGCGCGGTCGAGGCCGCCGCCAAGGGGGACGAGCCGGCCCTGGCCGCCGTCCGCGCCGAGGTCACCGACCTGATGGCGGCCTTCCCGGCACCGGGGCTCCCGTTGTCGTGACCCTGCGGCGGCGTCGCGGGGCTCCGCCCCGCGCCCCGCGCCCCGCAATCCGCGCCTCGAACGCCGGCGAGGGCCGGATCTGTCCGGCGGCGCCCCGGAAAGCGGTCGCTCGGCCGGGGCAAGATCCGGCCGCCTGACTACTGCCCGGTACGTGGGCGGCCCCCGCACGGCGGGCGGGGCGCCGTCCGGGGCGGGGGCCCGCGGGGCCCGCGGACCCGGACGGTTCCGGCCAGCGAAGGGCCCGAGCCCGCCCCCGCACCTGAGAGAATGAGGCCATGGCTTCTGACCGTCCTCGCGCGCTCTCCGGCATCCAGCCCACCTCCGGTTCGTTCCACCTCGGGAACTACCTCGGAGCCATCCGTCAGTACGTCGCCCTGCAGGAGACGCACGACGCCTTCTACATGGTCGTCGACCTGCACGCGATCACCATGCCGCAGGATCCGAAGGAACTGCGCGCGAACACCCGGCTCTCCGCCGCCCAGCTGCTCGCCGCCGGCCTGGACCCCGAGCGCTGCACGCTCTTCATCCAGAGCCACGTGCCCGAGCACGCGCAGCTCGGCTGGGTCATGAACTGCATCACCGGCTTCGGTGAGGCGAGCCGGATGACCCAGTTCAAGGACAAGTCCGCCAAGCAGGGCGCCAACAACGCCACCGTCGGCCTGTTCACGTACCCGATCCTCCAGGTCGCCGACATCCTGCTCTACCAGGCGAACTCCGTCCCCGTCGGCGAGGACCAGCGCCAGCACATCGAGCTGACCCGCGACCTGGCCGAGCGCTTCAACACGCGCTTCGGCCAGACCTTCACGCTCCCCGCCGCGCACATCGTCAAGGAGGTCGCGAAGATCTACGACCTCCAGGACCCGGCGATCAAGATGTCGAAGTCCGCCTCGTCCCCCAAGGGCCTGATCAACCTCCTCGACGAGCCCAAGGTCACCGAGAAGAAGATCAAGAGCGCGGTCACCGACACCGAGGCCGAGATCCGCTTCGACACCGAGAAGAAGCCCGGCGTCAGCAACCTGCTCACGATCTACTCCACCCTCACGGGCGAGTCCGTCACCGAGCTGGAGGCCCGGTACGAGGGCAAGGGCTACGGCGCGCTGAAGACGGACCTGGCCGGTGTGATGGTCGATTTCGTCACACCGTTCAAGCAGCGCACCCAGGACTACCTGGACGACCCGGAGACCCTGGACGCCGTGCTGGCCAAGGGCGCGGAGAAGGCTCGGGCGGTCGCCGCCGAGACCCTGGCGCAGGCTTACGACCGCCTCGGTTTCCTGCCCGCCAAGCACTGACCGACAGAGGGCCCTGGCGGTCCGGGGGGTGCTGGCTCCACACTGAGGCGGCAGCACCCTTTCACACGACAGACGGAGGACATACGTGGGGACCGTAACGCTCGGCGTTTCGATCGCGGTCCCGGAGCCGTACGGCAGCCAGCTCCAGGGGCTGCGCGCCGGCTTCGGGGACGCCGCCGCGCACGGCATCCCCACGCATGTCACCCTCGTCCCGCCCACCGAGGTGGAGGCCGAGCGGCTTCCGGCGATCCGGGCCCACCTGGCCGAGGTGGCGGCGGCCTTCCGTGCCTTCGCGATGCGGCTGGCGGGCACCGGGACCTTCCGGCCCGTCTCGCCGGTCGTCTTCGTCCAGGTCGTCGAGGGCGGCTCCGGCTGCACCCGCCTCCAGAGCCAGGTCCGGGACCCCGGCGGTCCGCTCAGCCGGGAGCTGGCCTTCCCGTACCACCCGCACGTCACGGTCGCCCACGGGATCTCCGACGAGGCGATGGACGTGGCGTTCAGCAGCCTCGCCGGGTACTCGGCCGAGTGGCTGTGCGAGGGCTTCGCGCTCTACGAGCAGGGCTCGGACGGGGTCTGGCGCAAGCTGCGCGAGTACCCCTTCGGCACGGGCCCGACCGGCGTCCCGGCGCAGCAGGGCTCACCCACCGACGAAGCGGCCGGTACGTCCGTACGCCGCTCGTAGCGGAGCGGCCGCAGGGCCTGGAGCGCGTGGAACCTGAGCCTTCTCAGGACCAGTGCGTGGAACGGGCGAGCCGTAGGGCGAAAAGTCACAATCGACGACCGTAGTACCCGAAACCGACAATACCGGCTATTTCCGGCAGCTCATTTACGGTGACCCCATGGACTGGCTGAAGAAACTCCCGGTGGTCGGGCCGTGGGTGGCCGCTGCGATGCGGACCCACGCGTGGCGCTCGTACGAGCGGCTCGACCGGGTCCACTGGGCCAGACTGGCCGCCGCGATCACCTTCATCAGCTTCCTGGCGCTCTTCCCGCTGATCACCGTCGCCGCCGCCGTCGGCGCGGCGCTGCTCAGCAAGGAACAGCTCGACCGGCTCCAGAAGAACCTCGCCGAGCAGGTGCCCGGGATCTCCGACCAGCTCGACCTCGACGCGCTCGTGGCCAACGCGGGCACCATCGGCCTCGTCGCGGGTGCGCTGCTGCTCTTCACCGGCATCGGCTGGGTCGGCTCGATGCGCGACTGCCTGCGCGCCGTGTGGGAGAAGGACGACGAGGACCAGGGCAACCCCGTCGCCCGCAAGGGCAAGGACGCGCTCGTCCTCCTCGGCCTCGGCGGCGCGGGCGTGGCCTCGGCCGCCGCCTCGATCATCGGCTCCAGCGCGGTGGGCAAGTTCGGCGGCTGGCTGGGCATCCCGCGCGAGGGCGCGGGCGGGGCGCTGCTGAGGTCCGCAGCCTTCCTGGTCGGCGTACTGGCCGCCTTCCTGCTCCTGCTGTACGTACTGACCCTGCTGCCCGGGGTCGAACCGCGGCGCGCCCGCCTGATCCAGGCCGCCCTGATCGGCGCGGCCGGGTTCGAGCTGCTGAAG
Organism: Streptomyces sp. NPDC028314; assembly: GCF_055565795.1. NCBI lineage: Bacteria > Bacillati > Actinomycetota > Actinomycetes > Kitasatosporales > Streptomycetaceae > Streptomyces > Streptomyces sp. NPDC028314. The sequence goes on along the minus strand of NZ_JBVHTP010000013.1, from coordinate 70,949 downwards.
CTGCTGCTGAGCGGCTACATGCGGGAGGTCGCGGCGAAGAGCATGTACGGGGCCTTCGGCGTGCCGATCGCCCTGCTGCTCTGGATCAACTTCACCGCGAAGCTGCTGCTGTTCTGCTCCGCCTGGACCGCCACCCGCGACGACGCGGACGGGGACGGGGAGGAAGACCCCGAGGAGCCCGGGGACCCCGGGGACCCCGCAGAGCCCGGGGACCCGGAGCGCACCGCGCGGGGCGCGGGCCCCGGGACCGGGCCCGCGCGCACCTCGTAGTGACGGCCTAGACCAGGTCCTGGCCGCCCCGGCGGCCGCGGCGCGGCCAGCGCCGGTTGACGACCAGCGCCCCGCCCGCCAGTACGGCCAGCGCCCCGCCCGCGATGCCGAGTGCGGTGCCGATGCCGCTGCTTCCGGAGTCGTCGCCGGCCGCCCTGTTGTTCTCGTGCGACGGGGCGGGGGAGCCGTGCGAGGTGGGGTCGGCGCTCTTGGGCGGCACCAGCTCACCGACCGGCTTCACCTTCCCGATCGCCGCGAAACCCCAGTCGAAGAGCGCGGCGGTCTCCTGGTACACCGAATTGGCCCCGGCCGTGACCGGGTTCATCACCGTGACCAGGAGCTTCTTGTCGCCCTGCTGGGCCGCTCCGGTGAAGGTCGAGCCGGCCAGGGTGGTGTTGCCGTTCTTCACCCCGGCGATGCCCTTGTACGGGGAGAGGCCGCCCGCGCCCGTCATCAGCCGGTTGGTGTTCTGGATCTCGAAGAACTCGCGCGGCTTGCCCGCCTCCTGCTTGCCGGGGAATTTCGCGCTCGCCGTCCCGCAGTACTCGCGGAAGTCCTGCTTCTGCAGCCCGGAGCGGGCGATGAGGGTGAGGTCGTACGCGCTGGAGACCTGGCCCGGGGCGTCGTACCCGTCCGGGGAGACCACGTGCGTGTCGAGGGCCTGGAGCTCCTCCGCGTGCGCCTGCATGTCCTTGACGGTCTTCTCCACGCCGCCGTTCATGGCCGAAAGTACGTGCACGGCGTCGTTCCCGGAGCGCAGGAACACCCCGAGCCACAGGTCGTGGACGGTGTATTCGAGGTCCTCCTTCACGCCGACCAGGCTGCTGCCCGGGCCCACTCCGTCCATGTCCTGGTCGGTGACCTTGTGCACCTGGTCCTTGGGGAGGCCCGGCAGCACGGTGTCGGCGAAGAGCATCTTCATCGTCGAAGCCGGGGGGAGCCGCCAGTGGGCGTTGTACGCCGCGAGGACCGCGCCCGTCTCGGCGTCCGCCACGATCCACGAGCGCCCGGTGAGGCTCGTCGGGAGGGCGGGTGCGCCGGGCAGCAGGTCCACCTGGGTGCCGGGCTGCCCGAGCATCGTGCCGCCGACGGTGGACATCGCGGGGGGCGGTCCGGGCACCATGGGCCCGCCGTTCACGTCGGCGGTCGGTGTCGCCTGGAGCGTCGGGTCGGCGTGTGCGGGGGCCGCGAGGATTCCGGGGATCAGCAGCGCGGCGGAAAGGACCGTCAGCGCGGTCTTCTTGGCATACACGCAGGTGAAAGTACATCCCGATGTGCTGTCCGCCCTCGCTGACCGGCCAACCCGCCCGAACCACCGCCGGTCTAGCCCACCCCGGCGCGTCCGTCCCGGGTAGGAATCCGATACTGGGGACATGAAACTCAGCCGTGCCGCCTCCTGGTTCCTGCTCGCCTTCGGAGTGTGGAGCTGGATCATCTGGGTGTCCTTCGTCCGGAACCTGTGGAAGAACGGCAGCGGCCAGGCTTTCGACACGGCCGGTGACCCTACGGCTTACTTCTGGGTCCACTTTGTACTCGCGGTGACGTCCTTTCTCCTGGGGACGGCCGTTGGTGTGATCGGGTTGCGCGGGGTCCGCGCGCTGCGGCGTGAATCACGATGACCGTATTTGTCTTCGCCCTCGTGGCCCTGGCGGTCTTCGCCCTCCTGGTCCTGGTGCACCGGTGGCTGTGGGTCCGCCTGGTCCGTGACACGACCCGCCCGGGCGGCGCCTGGCGCCGGACCGGGACCGGGCTGGCCTTCGCCCTGCCCCTGCTGGCGGTGGCGGCCCTGGTCGCGGGCCGTGCCGGCGCCCCCTTCCCGGTCCAGCAGGCGGTGTCGTGGCCGGGCTTCATGTGGCTCGCGGTGCTGCTGTACCTGACCCTGGCGATGCTGGTGGCGGAGGTGGTACGGGCGCTCTGGCTCCGCCGGATCGCGGCCGCCGCCCCCGCCCCGGCCCCTGCACCCGCCGCCGCGTCGGCGCCTGCCTCCGCTGCCGCGCCCACCGCCGCTGCCTCCGGCTCCGCCGCTGCCTCCGGCTCCGCTCCCGGGCCCGCCTCGGAGCCGGCCCGCGTGTCGGAGCCGGCCCCCGCCCCGGAGCCCGCGCCCGCCCCGGAGACGGCCCCGGCGCCCGCGCCCGCCGCCGCGGCCGACCCCGAGGCCGCCCGCGACATGCTCAGCCGCCGCCGGTTCGTCGCGCGGACCGTCGGCGCGGCGGCGGGAGTCGCCGCCGCGGGGACGGTCGGGTACGGGACCTACGGCGTGCTGCGCGGGCCGCGCGTCAAGCGGGTGCGGGTCCCGCTCGCCAAGCTGCCCCGCGCCGCGCACGGGTTCCGCATCGCCGTCGTCAGCGACGTCCACCTCGGGCCGGTCCTCGGCCGCGCCCACACCCAGCGCATCGTCGACACCGTCAACCGGACGCAGCCCGACCTCATCGCCGTCGTCGGGGACCTGGTCGACGGGAACGTGCACGATCTGGGGCGGGCCGCCGAGCCGCTGCGCCTGCTCGAAGCCCGGCACGGCTCCTACTTCGTCACCGGCAACCACGAGTACTTCTCCGGGGCCCAGCAGTGGGTCGACCACGTGCGCGAGCTGGGGCTGCACCCCCTGGAGAACGCCCGCCGTCCCCTGCCGCACTTCGACCTCGCCGGGGTCAACGACGTACAGGGCGAGAGCGAGGGCCACGGCCCCGACTTCCAGGCGGCCCTCGGCGACCGCGACCGGTCCCGGACCGCCGTGCTCCTCGCCCACCAGCCGATCGTCATCCACGACGCCGTCCGCCACGGAGTCGACCTCCAGCTCTCCGGGCACACCCACGGCGGCCAGCTCTGGCCCGGCAACTACCTCGCCGAGCTCGCCAATCCCACCGTCGCCGGGCTGGAGCGCTACGGGGACACGCAGCTCTACGTCTCCCGCGGCGCCGGTGCCTGGGGACCTCCCGTTCGAGTCGGCGCGCCCTCCGACATCACCGTGGTCGAACTCGCCTCATACCAGGCCTGACACCGCATAACCGGCCTTCCGGTGGCCGATTTTCCGTGATTGGGTGACCGATAGTCGGATACCTAGTTCGAATATCGGGGTTCAGGGGATGCGGTCTGCCCGCTCGAAGTTCATCGCGGCCGCTCTGGCCCTCGCGGCGGCGGGCGGAGTCGCCGCCTGGCAGCTGCTGCCCGGCGAGGGCAGCGGACGCGGCTCGGCGATCCGGGTCGGAACGAGCGACGTCGTCTCCGACCTGGACCCGGCGGGGGCCTACGACGCGGGCTCCTGGGCCCTGTTCGGCAACGTCTACCAGTCCCTGCTGACGATCAAGGCGGGCTCCGACGCCCCCGTCCCGGACGCCGCCTCGGCCTGCCAGTTCATCGGCCAGAAGCTGACCACGTACCAGTGCGAGCTGCGCCCGGACGCCAAGTTCTCCAACGGCCGCGCGATCACGGCGCAGGACGTCAAGCACTCCTTCGACCGGATCAAGGCGATCAACTCCGACCAGGGCCCTGCCCCGCTCTTCAACACCCTGGAGTCCGTCAAGGCGGACGGCCTCACGGTCACCTTCAACCTCTCCAGCCGCGACGCCACCTTCCCCTTCAAGATCGCGACGGGCGCCGCCTCGATCGTCGACCGGGAGAAGTACCCGGCCAAGGCCCTGCGCCAGGACGGCAAGGTCGACGGCTCGGGCCCGTACGCGCTCGGTGCGTACCAGGCCGGCGAGAGCGCCGAGCTCAGGCCCAACCCGGCGTACAAGGGGCAGGCGAAGCCGGCCCGCTCGGCGGTCACGGTGAAGTACTTCAAGGACTCCGCCCAGCTCGACGCGGCATGGCGGGACCACCAGATCGAGGTCGCGCACCGGGACATGCCGCCCGAGGTGCTCGCGGGCCTCAACCCGGGCCTGAAGGACACCCGCTACCAGGCCTCCGGCGGCACGGAGACCCGTAACCTCGTCTTCAACCTCCGCCCCGGCGGTCCCGTGTCGAAGCCCGCCGTCCGCCAGGCCGTGGCCGCCGTCCTCGACCGCTCGAAGCTGGCGGCCGAGGTGCACCGGGGCACGGTGACCCCGCTCTACTCCCTCGTCCCGGCGGGCGTCGCGGCGCACAGCACGCCCTTCTTCGACACCTACCCGGCGCCCAACGCGGCCACGGCCAGGAAGCTCCTCAAGGACGCCGGGATCGCCGCCCCCGTCTCGGTCACCCTGGGTGTCAACGAGCGCGGGGCGAACGTCGCGGAGGCCGACGCGATCGTCAAGCAGCTCACGGACACCGGTCTCTTCCAGGTGAAGCTCAAGGCCGTCGCGAAGTGGGAGGACTTCCAGAAGCAGTACGCGGCCGGGGACTTCGACGTGTACACCGTCGGCTGGATCGCGGACTTCCCGGACGCGGACAACTTCCTCGCGCCCCTCGTCGGTGCCGGGTCCACCATGAACAACGGCTTCTCCGACAAGACCGTCGACGAGCTGATCACCCGTACGCAGTCCCACTCGGACCGCGGCGCGGCGGCCGCCGACTTCCGCGAGCTCCAGCGGATCGTCGCGCAGCAGGTCCCGATCCTGCCGATCTGGCAGAAGAAGGACTACGTGATGTCGCGCGAGGCCGTCACCGGGGCGCAGTACCTCTCCGACGGCACGGGCGTCTGGCGTCTGTGGGAGCTCGACCGGCTGTAGGGGGCCCTGCTCCTACGCCGTCCCGCCCGGTGTGTCGCCGTGGGCCGTCAGCAGGGTGTGCAGGGCCTGCGCCACCTCCCGGCAGGTCTCGCGGTCGAGCGGGGCCAGCAGCTTCGGGTAGGCGCGCAGGTGCTCGGTGATCACGGTTTCGCTGAGCGCGCGGCCCTGTTCGGTCAGCCGGATGCGCACCGAGCGCCGGTCCACGTCGTCGCGTACCCGCTCGACCAGGCCCTTGGCCTCCATCCGGTCGATCCGGTTGGTGATCGCGCCCGAGGTGACCATGGCCGCCTGGAGCAGGGCGCCGGCGGTCAGTGCGTACGGGGGGCCCGACCGGCGCAGGGTGGTCAGTACGTCGAACTCGCCGATCTCCAGGCCGTGCTCGGCCGTGAAGGACTTCAGGTGCTTGTCGATGACCCGGTTCATGCGCTGGATCCGGGCCAGGGTCTCGACCGGCCAGAGGGCGTCGACCAGGTCGGGGCGCTCGGCCGCCCACTGGCCGACGATCGCGTCCACCATGTCGGCGCCCTCTGCTCCGGCCGTGCTGTCCGTGCTGTCCGTGCCGCTGTCTCGGTGCATGCGCCCAGATTACCTCAACGTTAAGACACTTGACGTTGAGGCGGTGTCGGTGTTTTTATTTCAACGTTGAGATTATTAATCCTGAGAGATGGATCGGAGCGGCCCGCCATGTCCGTCACCAACCCCGGCGCCACCACCGCCACTGCCACCGCCGACGCCCCCGCCGCCCCCGCCGCCCCGGCGGCGCGCCCCCGCCCCGTGCCCGTCCTCTGGCTGGCGCTCCTCGCCACCCCCATCGCCGCCGGGGCCAACGCGCCGGTGCTGATCCTCCCGGACATGGCGGCCTCCCTCGGCGTCGGCGCCCCCACCGCCGCCTGGCTCCTGACCGCCTTCGGCTGGGCCATCGCCGTCGGCACCCCGCTGCTCGCCGGACTGATCCGCCGCCGGGGCCTGGGCGCCGTGCTGCGGCTCTCCACCGCCCTGGTGCTCGCCGGCACCCTGCTCGTCGCCGTCGCCCCCTGGCTGCCGGTCGCCCTCATCGGCCGCTCCGCCCAGGCGGCCGGCGGCGCCGGTCTGGTGGCCGCCGCGATCAGCCTCGCCGGGACGGCCCGCCGGATGGGCGTCATCAGCGCCGGCTTCGGGATGCTCGGCGCGGTCGGCCCGTTGCTGGGGCAGCAGCTGTCGGACGCCCTGTCCTGGCGGCTCTCGCTCGCCGTCTCGGTGGTCTCCCTGCTCGCGGTGCCCGCCGTCGGCCGGTACGCCCGATCCGCCCCGCTGCCCGTCGCCGGCCCCTTCGACGCGCGCGGCGCCGGGCTGCTGACCGCCCTGGCCACCGCTCTGGTCCTGCTCCCGACCGCGCCCCTGGCCGCCCTCGGCGGGGCCCTCGTCGCCGGCGTGCTGCTCGCGCTGCACGTACGCCGGCGCCCCGACGGGTTCGTCCCCGTCGCCCTGCTCCGCCAGCCGGTCTTCGTCGTCTCGGCGCTGCTCGCCCTCGGCCTGTCCGGGTCCTACTTCACCCTGCTGTTCTCGGCGCCCCGGCTGCTCGCCGACCGGGCCGGCTGGGACGCCGCCGGGGCCGGGGCCGGACAGCTCGTGGCCCTGCTCGCCGGGTCCGCGCTGTCCTGGCTGCTCGCCGCCGCGTCGGTACGCATGAGCCGCACGGCCGTCCGTACGGTCCTCGCCGGGGCGGGGGTCCTGGCCGCGGCCACCGCGGTCTTCGCGAGCTGGGGCCCCCTGCTGCTGGCGGCCACCGGGGTGGGCGTGTTCACCGCCAGCGCGGCCAACGCCATCCTCTCCACCCACGCCGTGAGCGGCGCCCCCGAGGCCCAGCGGCCCACCGCCATCGGCCTGTTCACCCTCTGCTACCAGCTGGGCGGCGCCTTCGGCCCGGCCGTCGCGGCCTTGCTCGTCCTCGGCGCCTGAGCAACCGCACTGCCGCCCGTACGGCCCCTACTCCTTCTCGGGGTGGGGGTCGGAGGCGCGCTTGCGGGACACCGCCGTCTGGGCCATGCCCGGCAGGAAGTCCGCGAACAGCTCGTGCACTTCCCGCACCAGCGGCCGCAGCACCCGGAACCGGGCCAGGATGATGCCCCGGGTCGTCAGCTGCGCACCGCGCTCCGCGAGCCGGCGGGTCTTCTCGCTGTTCGGCGAGCGGTCGAAGACCCAGTACAGGACCAGTCCCATCTGCGAGAGCCACATCAGCTCCGGCAGCACGTCGGCCAGTTCGTCGGGAACCTTGGTCTTCGCGCCCGCCAGCACCTCGCGGTGCATGTCGATCGCGGCCTTGCGCGCCGGTTCCGATTCCGGGGAGAAGGGGCTGAGGGGGCTCTCCGGGTCGGCCGCGTTCTTGAAGAACTGCGAAGCGAACTCGTGGTACGGCGCCGCGATGTCCAGCCAGCTCGTCAGAACGCCCGCGAGCCGCTTCTGCAGATCGGTCTCGTTGTCCAGGATGGGCCGGACCGCAGCCTGGTGCGCGGCGCCGATCCGGTCGTAGAAGCCCTGGACCAGATGTTCCTTCGAGGCGAAGTAGTAGTACGCGTTGCCGACCGAGACCCCTGCCTCCTTGGCGATGACCCGCATGGTCGTCTTGTCGAACCCGCGCTCCTGGAAGAGGCGGAGCGCGGTTTCGAGGATGAGCGTGCGGGTCTGCTCGCTCTTGGGAGCCTTCTGATCAGTCACGGTGTCCGACCCTATCGGGGTGCGGAGCATTGGTCGCCACAGAGTGGGTCCCCAGGCTCCGCTTCGGTGTTGGTACGTACCACAGACCGCCAGGCGGAGGCCGTGTGCATCGCGGCCCGGGCGAAGGGCCGGCCGGCCGGGGTGGCCAGCCAGTTCGCCTTCGGCCGGTGCTCGGCCAGCGCCCACAGGCACACGATGAAGGCGTCGGTCCCGGTCCACACCTGGCCCCTGTCCCCGACCACGGTGATCTGCCGGAGGGTGGCGGGGTGGTCGAGCCGGGGGAAGCGGTGCTGCGCTTCGTAGGACCCGGCCGGGACCAGCCGGAGCGGGACCAGTGGGCGCTGCCCGAGCAGCCAGTGCCGGATGTGGACGCAGAGCGGGCAGTCGGCGTCGTAGAGGACGGTCAGGTGCCTGGTCGGCGCGGCCACCGGGATCAGGCCCCGGCGGGCGCGGTCCACCCCTGGGGGGCGACCGGCGGGGTCTGCTGACGCTCCATGATCCCGCGGCGGCGCATCTTGTTGAGCACCCACACGTTGCCGAGGTGCATGACGCCGAGGACCAGCAGGACGACGCCGAGCTTGACCGAGAGCGCCTCGAAGAGGCCGCGGGCTTCGAGTATCGTCTCGCTCGAGCGGAGGTAGAGGGTCACGAAGCCGATGTTCACGAGGTAGAAGCCGACCACCAGGAGGTGGTTGACGGCCTCCGCGAGCTTCTCGTTCCCCTGGAGGACGTCGGCGATGAAGATGCGGCCGTTGCGGCTGAGCGTGCGGGCCACCCAGACGGTGAGCCCGATGCTGATGATCAGGTAGATGACGTACGCGACCACGGTGAGGTCCATGCCCCAGCCCCTTTGAACGTGTTCAACTGCTGACGGGACTGACTGTAGACCTGTTTTTGAACAGGTTCAAGGCATCGCGGCGAGGCCTTCGCGGAGGGGGGCGGTCGAGGTGCCGGACGTCGATTTCGGAAGCCCGAACAAAACCCCTTGCGCAATGGTCAAGAAGTGTTGACCATTAGGCCATGCCTACCGATGATCTTCCCGAGGCGCTCCACGTCACCACCGACGAGCAGCTGCGCGCCGTTTCCAATCTCACGCGTCACCGGATCATGGCCGTGCTCCGCTTCGAGCCCGCGACGATCACGCAGATCGCCGAGCGGGTGGGCCTTGCGAAGGGGAGTTCCAGCTACCACGTCCGGCTGCTCGAACGGGCCGGCCTGGTGAAGGTGGTACGGACCCGGAAGGTCCGGGGGGTCACCGAGCGGTACTACGCCATGGCCGCGCGGGCGATCGTGCTGCCGGATCCGGGCGAGGGCGGCCCGGACGTGCTGATGCGGCATGCGGTGGCCGACCTGGAGGCAGCGCCGGTGGACGCCGAGCGGCACGTACGGATGGCGCATCTGCGGCTCACCGACGAGCAGTTCGCGGAGCTGGGGGCACGGCTGCAGGCACTGGCGGACGAGTACCGGGAGCTGTCCGACCCTTCGCTGCCGGACGCGTCGCTCGTCTTCGCGCTGTTCCACCCGGCACCGCGCCGGCAGGCTGCCGAGGGGGACGCCAAGTGACCTCAGAGGCAAGGAAGCTGCCGGCCGGATTCGGACGGCTGTGGACCGCACAGACGGTGTCCTCGCTCGGTGACGGGGTGTCGCATGCCGCGCTGCCGCTGCTCGCGCTGACGCTGACGCGGGATCCGATGGCGCTCGCCGTCGTCACGGCCGCCGGAACGCTGCCGTGGCTGCTCTTCGGGGTGCTCGGCGGAGCGCTGGTGGACCGCTGGGACCGCCGGCGCACCATGTGGGTCGCGGACGCGGCGCGTGCGGTGCTGCTCGCGATACCGGCGGCGGCCGCCGCCCTCGACGTGCTGAGCATTCCGCTGCTCGCGGCCCTCGCCTTCCTGCTCGGCCTCGGCGGACTCTTCTTCGACACCGCCGCCACGGCCTACCTGCCGGACCTGCTCGGCCGCGACCCCGCGCTCCTGGAGCGCGCCAACTCCCGCCTGCGCGGCGCCCAGACCGCCATGTCCGGCTTCGCGGGGCCGCCCGCGGGCAGTGCCCTGCTCGCGCTCGGGCGGGCGGTTCCGCTGCTCGCCGACGCGGTGTCGTTCGCGCTGTCCGCACTGCTCGTACGGTCGCTGCCCGCCGCGCCCCGGCCCGTACCGCAGGCCCGTGAGTCGCTGCTGCGGCAGGCGCGGGCCGGCGCCTCGTACGTATTCCGGGATCAGTTGCTGCTCGGGCTCGCGCTGCGTCCGGCGGTCGGGAACATCGCCTTCCTCGCGGTGGAGACCGTACTCGCCCTCTTCGCGCACGACCGTCTCGGCATCGACACCTTCGGCTTCGGCCTGCTCCTCACGGCGGAGGCCACCGGCGGCCTGCTCGGCGCGGGCATCGCCTCCTTCCTCGGCCGACGACTCGGCACCGGCGCCGCGCTGACCTGCACGGCCGCGGTCGAGGGACTCGCCATCCTGGGCCTTGCCGCCGCCCCGAACCCGTACGTCGCCGGACTCGCGCTGGCCGTCTGCGGAGCGGGCATGGGCGCCACGATGGTCCTCGGCCCCTCCCTGCGGCAGACGATCGTCCCCGCCCACCTGATGGGCCGGGTCGCCTCCACCTCCCGCATGCTTTCCATGTGCGCCGCCCCGTTCGGCGCCTTCCTCGGCGGCTGGCTGGCCACCACCTACGACGTACGCACCCCGCTCTACGCCGCCGCGGGCCTCCTCCTCACCATGACCGCCGTCACGGCGACGATGACCAGCAACCGTCAGGTCGAGGCGGCGCTGCGTGCCGCCGTCCCCGCCGATGACCCGGATCACCCGGCGTCCTCGGATCCCGTTCAGCAGGGTGCCCTTCAGGGCCGGCCGGGCAACGGGATCGTCTAGGCCCGTCCCGGCGGGCCGGCGAGGAACTCCAGCAGCAGCCGCGTGATGTCAGCCGGGCGCTCCAGGGAGGGCAGGTGCCCCGCCCAGGCCAGTTCGCGGTACTCGGCGCCCGGGACGAGGGCGGCGAGGTCGGCGGGGATACGGCGGTAGTCGGGGAGGTCGTGCGCGCCGCCGACGGCCAGCACCGGGGCGGTGACGGCGGCCAGGTCCACCTCGGGCTCGGGGAGTTCGTGGTCCCCGGTGGCGGCGAGGGCGCCCCGCAGGTTGCCCAGCGCCATCTCCCGTACGGCGGCGCGTGCGCCCTCCCCGGCTTCGGGGCCGAGCCACGTGGCGGCGGTCAGCGCGGCCGCGCCCGCCAGGTCCCCGGCCTCCACCAGTGCGTCCTCGGCGGCTCCGAATGCCCGGACCTCCGGGCCGTCCGGCCGCAGTCCCGGCCGACCCGGGCAGAGCAGGGCCAGGCGCGACACCCGCCCGGGGTGCAGGGCGGCGATCTGGAGTGCGACCCGGCCGCCGTAGGAGGAGCCGACGAGGGCGGCGCGCCCGATGCCGAGCTGGTCCAGCAGTGCGAGGACGTCGCCGTCGTCGCTGTACGGGGCCTCGGCGGCGGGGGATCGCCCGCAGGTGCGGAAGTCCGCCCGGACGACGCGGAAACCGGCTTCGGCGAGCGGGCGCCACTGGGGGTCCCACATCCGCCGGTCGCAGACGGCGGAGTGCAGCAGGACCACGGCCGGGCCGTCGGCGGGCCCGTCCACATCATGAGAAATGATCATGTGCTGATCCTCGCCCCCCGGGACCGCCGGCCGCCACCGCTTAGAACGCGGCCTCGGCGAGGTCCTGGGCGCGGGCGCGCTGCTTGTCCGGGTCGTTGTCCAGGACGGTGTACGAGTACACGAGGACGCGCTCGCCGTCCTGCGTGCCGAACAGCCCGTTGGCGTTGGGGACCTTGGAGCCGGTCTTGCCCCAGACCACCGTGCCGTCCTCGAGCCGGCCCCGCACCAGACCCGCCATGCTGAAGCGGTCCTTCGCGCCCTCGGAGAGGGCCGGCATGCGGAACAGCTCCGCCTGCTGCGCGGGCGCCAGCAGCCGGCCGCGCAGCAGGGACCGCAGGAAGCGCTCCAGGTCCGGGGCGTTGGAGATCATGCCGCCCTCGGCCCAGGCCCACGGGTCGTCGGCGACGGGGGCGGCCAGCGACGGGGCGGGGATCGAGGTGTCCCCGGCGGCCGGGACGTAGGTGTGGCGCAGGCCGAGCGGGCGGGCGATGCGGCGCTGGACCTCGTCGGCGTAGGAGCGGCCGGTGACCTTCTCGACCACCAGGCCCAGGAGGAAGTAGTTCATCCCGTTGTACTGCTGGGTGATCGGTGACCGGGGCGCGGGGCACTTCGGGTCGGTGAGGGCGGCGATGACGGCGGCCGGGGTGGGCGAGGCCGGGTTCTCGGGTGCCACGCAGGGCAGGCGCAGGCCGCTCGTGTGGCTCAGGAGCTGGCGTACGGTGATCGGCGCCCAGTGGGCCGGGAGGGTCCCGGGGAGCAGCTCCTGCACGGGCGTTTCCATGGTGAACCGGCCCTCGCCCACGAGCTGGAGGATCACGGTCGAGGTGAACACCTTGGTGATGCTGCCGACGCGGAAGTTCGCGGCGGGGTCCTGCGAGAGCTGCCCGGTGGCCTCCGTCAGGTGCACACCCGGGCCGGTGATCCGCACCATGGTCCCGCTCGCCATGCCGCCCGGGGCCATCAGCTGCGCCAGCGCGGCGCGGTCGACGGGCTGGTGCCCGTGCGGTCCGGCGGTCGCGGGGGCAGGGTGGCGGACGGCCGCCGAGGCCGGCTGCGTGGCACCGACGGTGACCGACACGAGGGCGGCGGCGCCGGCCACCAGGGAGATCCAACGGGCCTTGCGGGCGGCGGAGTTCGCGGGGTTCGTCATGCCTCCAACCCTGCCGCGAGGAAGATCGGCGGACCATCGGGGCCGCCCCCGAGCCGCCCCCGACCGCCCACCTAGGCGCGCGTCAGGGTCTCCCCGATCTCCAGCCGCTTGGCCGGGCCGTCGGGGATCGTCACGGGGGTCCCGTACGGGACGTTGGTCCTGGTGGCGTACCTGCCCTTCGTGGCGTACCTCCCCTTCTCGGAGTCCGGCCCACGTCCAGGTCCTCGGGTCCCGCGAACAGGTCGGGGACGCAGGCCTTCCGGCCGGGATGTCACCCCGGCGGGGGAGGACACGGCGAAGGCCCCGCCCCCGGAGCGGATCCGGGTGCGGGGCCTCGTCGGTGCGTCGGAAGGCTAGAAGCGGCGCGTGATCAGCGCGCGCTTGACTTCCTGGATCGCCTTCGTGACCTCGATGCCACGCGGGCACGCGTCGGTGCAGTTGAACGTCGTGCGGCAGCGCCACACGCCGTCCTTGTCGTTCAGGATCTCCAGCCGCTGCTCGCCGGCCTCGTCACGCGAGTCGAAGATGAAGCGGTGCGCGTTGACGATCGCCGCCGGGCCGAAGTACTGGCCGTCGTTCCAGAACACCGGGCACGAGGACGTGCACGCGGCGCACAGGATGCACTTGGTGGTGTCGTCGAAGCGCTCGCGGTCCTCGGCGGACTGCAGGCGCTCGCGCGTCGGCTCGTTGCCCTTGGTGATCAGGAACGGCATGACGTCCCGGTACGCCTGGAAGAAGGGCTCCATGTCGACGATGAGGTCCTTCATCACCGTGAGGCCCTTGATGGCCTCGACGGTGATCGGCTTCTCCGGGTTGATGTCCTTGATCAGCGTCTTGCAGGCGAGCCTGTTCTTGCCGTTGATCCGCATCGCGTCGGAGCCGCAGATGCCGTGCGCGCACGAGCGGCGGAAGGTCAGCGTGCCGTCGAGGTCCCACTTGATCTTGTGGAGACCGTCGAGCACGCGCTCCTTCGGGTCGATCTCGACCTGGAAGTCCTGCCACTGCGACTCGTCCGAGATCTCGGGGTTGAAGCGGCGGATCCGGAACGTGACCGTGATGAAGGGCGAAGCCGCGGCCGCGGCCTCCATCTTGTCCGTCTTGCTCAGGGTCGGGGTGCCCATCAGTACTTACGCTCCATCGGCTGGTAGCGGGTGACGACGACGGGCTTGTAGTCCAGCCGGACGGAGTCCTTGCCGTCGTCGCCGACCTCGCGGTACGCCATGGTGTGGCGCATGAAGTTGACGTCGTCGCGGTTCGGGTAGTCCTCGCGGTAGTGGCCGCCGCGGGACTCCTTGCGCGCCAGCGCGGACACGGCCATGACCTCGGCCAGGTCGAGCAGGTTGCCCAGCTCGATGGCCTCCAGCAGGTCCGTGTTGAAGCGCTTGCCCTTGTCCTGGACGGACACGTTCTTGTAGCGCTCGCGCAGTTCCGCGATCTTCTCGACCGCGGTCTTGATGGTCTGCTCCGTACGGAAGACCATCACGCACGCGTCCATCGTCTCCTGGAGCTCCAGGCGCAGGTCGGCGACCCGCTCCTTGCCCGTGGAGTTGCGCAGGTGCTCGACCAGGTCGATGACCTGCTGCGCCGGGTTCTCGGGCAGCTCGACGTAGTCGTTGGCGTGCGCGTACTCGGCCGCCGCGATGCCCGAGCGCTTGCCGAAGACGTTGATGTCCAGCAGCGAGTTGGTGCCCAGGCGGTTCGCGCCGTGTACGGAGACACAGGCGACCTCGCCGGCCGCGTACAGGCCCGGCACGACGGTGGTGTTGTCCGCCAGGACCTCACCCTCGACGTTGGTCGGGATGCCGCCCATGGCGTAGTGCGCGGTGGGCTGGATCGGGATCGGGTCCGTGTAGGGCTCGATGCCGAGGTACGTGCGCGCGAACTCGGTGATGTCCGGGAGCTTCGCGTCGAGCTGCTCCGGCGGGAGGTGCGTCAGGTCCAGGTACACGTGGTCACCGGCCGGACCGCAGCCGCGGCCCTCACGGATCTCGGTGTAGATGGAGCGCGAGACGACGTCGCGGGACGCGAGGTCCTTCATGACCGGCGCGTACTTCTCCATGAAGCGCTCGCCGTCCTTGTTGCGGAGGATGCCGCCCTCACCGCGGGCGCCCTCCGTCAGCAGGATGCCCATGCGCCAGATGCCCGTCGGGTGGAACTGGAAGAACTCCATGTCCTCCAGCGGCAGGCCGCGGCGGTAGCAGGCCGCCTGGCCGTCACCCGTGAGGGTGTGCGCGTTGGAGGTCACCTTGAAGAACTTGCCGGTGCCGCCGGAGGCGTAGATGACGGACTTCGCCTGGAACACGTGGATCTCGCCGGTGGCGAGCTCGTACGCGACCACGCCGGCCGACTTCTTGACGCCGTCCTCCTCGACCAGGAGCTGGTCCAGGACGTAGAACTCGTTGAAGAACTCCACGCCCTCCTTGACGCAGTTCTGGTAGAGCGTCTGGAGGATCATGTGGCCCGTGCGGTCCGCGGCGTAGCAGGACCGGCGGACCGGCGCCTCGCCGTGGTTGCGGGAGTGGCCGCCGAAGCGGCGCTGGTCGATGGTGCCGTCCGGGGTGCGGTTGAACGGCAGGCCCATCTTCTCGAGGTCGAGGACCGCGTCGATGGCCTCCTTCGCCAGGATCTCGGCGGCGTCCTGGTCGACCAGGTAGTCACCGCCCTTGACCGTGTCGAAGGTGTGCCACTCCCAGTTGTCGTCCTCCACGTTGGCGAGCGCGGCGGCCATGCCGCCCTGCGCGGCGCCCGTGTGGGAGCGGGTGGGGTAGAGCTTCGTGAGCACCGCGGTGCGGCTGCGCTTCGTCGACTCGATGGCGGCGCGCATGCCCGCGCCACCTGCGCCGACGATGACGGTGTCGTACTTGTGGATCTTCATTGGTTTCGCCTCAGCCCCGTTGCCTAGCGGATGTTCGGGTCGAAGGTGAAGATCACCAGCGTGCCCAGAAGGATGGTGAACACCGTGGCGGTGTAGAGCAGGCCCTTCAGCCACAGCCGCGTGTTGGCGCGCTCCGCGTAGTCGTTGATGACCGTACGCAGACCGTTGGAGCCGTGCAGCATGGCCAGCCACAGCATCAGCAGGTCCCAGACCTGCCAGAACGGGGACGCCCAGCGGCCCGCCACGAAGGCGAAGCCGATCTTGGATACGCCGCCGTCCAGCACCAGCTGGATGAGCAGGTGGCCGATCACGAGCACGACCAGGACGATGCCCGAGAGGCGCATGAAGAGCCACGCGACCATCTCGAAGTTGCCGCGGGTCGAGCGCGGCGTCTTGCCGGTGCGCTTGCGCGGGGCCTCGATGTACGGCGCCGGGTTGTCGGCGTCGTAGAGGGGCACGCCCTCCACGTCGCTGATGACCTTGGCGGAAGAAGTGTCAGAAGACATGCGTGTCACTTCCCGAACAGTTCGAGGTAGGCGTGGCCCAGCACGGGATACAGGGCGCAGCCCATCATCACGACCCAGATGCCCACGACCCACCAGAGCATCGTCTTCTGGTGGCGCGGGCCCTTGGACCAGAAGTCCACGGCGATCACGCGGAGACCGTTGAGCGCGTGGAACAGGATTGCGGCGACGAGGCCGTACTCCAGCAGCGCGACGATCGGAGTCTTGTAGGTAGCCACGACATCGTCGTACGCCTCGGGGGAGACGCGGACGAGAGCGGTGTCGAGGACGTGTACGAACAGGAAGAAGAAAATGAGGACGCCGGTGACTCGATGAGCCACCCAGGACCACATTCCTTCCCGGCCGCGGTACAACGTTCCAGCCGGCACGGAAAACCCTCCGGAAGCGGGGCGGGGGCCAGCCGGCTTCTTTGTCGGTCGGGCCCGGCCGGGTACGGTCCTCCGGCCCCGGACATCGTAGCGACGCTTTGTCGGTTCCCTTGCGCCGGGTCCATCGGTGTGATCAAACAGGCACGGACGGGCTATCCCACAGGGGCGAATAGCCCGAAATCGGCCACAGACAGCCCATCGGACGAGGTCAGCCCGTCCAGCAGGGCGGGCAGCCGGTCCAGCAGCCGGGCGAGCCGGGACTGCGCGAGGCGGCGCAGCTCGTCGGCCGAGATCGAGCGCTCCTCGTCCACCTCGTGAGCCATCCTGCGGCGGATCGCCGCCAGCAGGGCGTCGGCGTGTTCCTCCGGGGGGTGCCCGTCCAGGCAGATGACGAAGGCGTGCCGGAAGGTCCGCTCGTACTCCGCCCGGGCCGCGCCGAGGGCGAGCAGGGCGGCGTACGAGGCGCCGTGGCCGAGCTCCGCCGAAGACTCGCAGGCCAGGGCCTCCGTCAGGTCGCCCTGGGAGAGGTCGTACGAGGCCTCGTCGGCCGCGGCCAGCAGCGACGCGATGTCGGGGTAGGGCCGGTGGGCGGCCATCCGGTGTGCCCAGCGCCGGCTGCCGCAGCAGTGCAGCAGGGCCGCCTGGGCGGCTTCGTGGGACAGGGCGTTGAACCGCGCCAGTCCGGATCCGTGAGAAGGGTCGGAGCTGCCGCGGACCTGTGCCGGAAGGTGGCTGGACAGCGGGGGGCTCCTCGGGGCGTGGCGCGGGTGTACCGCCACGCTAGCGACGCACGGCAGGGTGTGTCGTACCCATCCGAGGTTTTCACCCGTAAGTGAGCCGAAAGGATGACGCCGGGCGTGCATGACCAGCCGGAAGAGGGGAAGACGACCGAGGCCGCCACCCCCCACAGGAGAGGCCCCGGTCGCCGTCCGACACGGACTCGTGCGACAAGCCCGTACCCCTGTCAGCGCCCGGGATGCGTTTTCTGTCACACCGCGCTCCGCGCAGGGTTGGTTGCTGGTTGTGCAACTCGTGGACGAGACGTGCTTGAAAGCCGTAACGTGCGCATTTGCGCCACACGTACAGGACAGTGAACGGGTTGGGGACTTTGCTGGGGGACGACGCGGAGCTGACCGCCGCGGTGCTCGCGGCACAGGACGGCGACGAGAACGCGTTCCGTGCTGTGTACCGCGCCGTGCACCCGCGCCTGCTCGGATACGTACGCACGCTCGTCGGGGACGGCGACGCGGAAGACGTGACCTCGGAAGCCTGGCTGCAGATCGCCCGCGACCTCGCCTCCTTCACCGGTGACGCCGACCGCTTCCGCGGCTGGGCCGCCCGCATCGCCCGCAACCGCGCCCTCGACCACATCCGCATGCGCGGCCGCCGCCCCGCCATCGGCGGCGACGAGAGCGAACTGACCGGCCACGCCGCGGACTGCGACACCGCGGGCGCGGCCATGGAATCCCTCTCCACCGGCAAGACCATGGCGCTCATAGCCCAGCTGCCGCAGGACCAGGCCGAGGCCGTCGTCCTGCGCGTGGTCGTCGGTCTGGACGCCAAGAGCGCCGCCGAGACCCTGGGCAAGCGCCCCGGCGCGGTACGCACCGCCGCGCACCGGGGACTGAAGAAACTGGCCGAGCTGCTGGGCGCCGAGGCCGATGCGCTCGCACTGGCGGACCAGGACGCGGAACCGGGCCTCCGCTTCGGCGATAATGCCGGTGGCCAGGCGCGGGACGGCGCGGCGGTACGGGATCTCGATGCCGTACCGGCGCAACGCGGCCGTGGCGGGGGCCTCGTAGAACAAACCGGTGTGACGCATTCACGTTGGCGGACGCAGAAGGACATGTGATGGCCGACGAGCGAAACAGGTGGCTGGACAGAGCCGCGGCGGACCGACTGCTGCGCGGCGAGCCACCGGTCGGTCCCGACGCCGACCCGCGGACCCGGGCCGAAGCCGCCCGGCTGCGCGCCGCGCTCGGAGCCCTGGCCCCGCTGCCGCCCTCCGGCCAGGAACTGCCCGGCGAGGCCGCCGCCCTGGCCGCGTTCCGCTCCGCGCAGGGCGCCGACCGGCCCGCGACGGCCCCGGCCGCCCCCGCCGCCGACGGCGCGTCCACCGCACGAGAACCCCTGGTGGACCTGGCACCCGCCGTACGGATACCCGCGCAGCGGCGGCGCAGCACGCCCATGCGGCTCGGCCTGGCGGCCGCCCTGGCGAGCGTCGCGGTCGGCGGCCTCGCGGCCGCCGCGAGCACCGGGCTGCTGGACCGCGGCACGCACGAGTCCGCGGGCCCGCTGCCGGCCGTCTCGGTCAGCGCGGACTCCGAGGCGAGCCCGGCCACCGGTCCCTCGGACCCGGCGCACACCACCCCGCAACTGCGGCCCACCCCGCTGCGGGACGGCGCGACCCCGTCCGGAACCCCGGGGGCTTCGCGGATACCGGGCACGGATTCCCGTACCACCCCCGGAATCACCGGCGGATACACCTCGGGGCCGGTCGCCTCGGGCTCCGCCACCACGGGTGCGGACGGCGGCGGCCGGGAGAAGCCCGCGGGCAAGACGCTGGGCGCCGACGACAACACCACCGCCGGCACCGACAAGGACCACGAGAACAAGGCGCGGGCCAGGGAGCTCTGCGAGGAGTACCGCGCGGGCCGGATCCTGGGAGAGCGGCGCGACCGCCTGGTCGGCTTCGCCAAGACCCGCGGGAACATCGCGCGCTACTGCGCCGACCTGCTGGACGGGCCCGCCGGCGGCACCAAGAGCGGTGCCATCGGCGACGGCGACGGGGGCGTCGTACAGGCCCCCACCCTGAGCCCGAGCGGTTCGCTCGGCTTCCGCACGAAGCGCTGAACCACGGCTGTAACACTTTTCGCGTGGCCGGCGCAGTACATAACGAGCCGACTGGTCATCGGCCGCGCATGAGCCGGGGTTCCCCCCGTACCCCTGGGCTCTGCGCAACCGGCGCGGGCGGGGCACGTTCCCCCGGCCCTGCCCGCGCCCTTTACTTCTCCGACCACCGCTGCTCCGACCACCGCTCCGGCCGCCTCTCGGGCCCGGGCGGCCCGGTCCCGACAGCGGCCCGGTCCCGACAGCGGCCCGGTCCCGACAGCGGGACGGGCCCCGGCACCAGCCCCGCCGCAGCGGCCGGGCCGCACGGCTCACCAGTAGACGACGACCTTGTCGCCGACCTTCACCTGGTCGAACAGCGCCGACAGCTTCGCCTTGTCCCGGACGTTCACACAGCCGTGCGAGGCACCGGCGTAGCCGCGGGCCGCGAAGTCCGACGAGTAGTGCACCGCCTGGCCCTCGCTGAAGAACATCGAGTACGGCATCGGCGTGTGGTAGATCGTGGACACCCAGTCCTTGGCCTTCCACCCCACCTGGAACTCGCCCTCGCGGGTCGGGGTGTTCTCCGAGCCGAAGCGCACGTCCATCGACGAGACGATCTTGCCGTCGATCATCCAGGCGAGGGTCCGGCTCTCCTTGCTGATGCACATCACCCGGCCCTGCATGCAGCGCGGGTCCGGCGCGTCGACCTCGTTGGTCGTCGGCGGGCGCAGCTCCGCCTCGGTCGGCTTCTTGCTGGCGCCCTCGATCTTCTTCCAGGTCGCCTCGTCCACCGAGCCGGTCGCCGGCAGGCCGTTGTTGGACTGGAAGGTCTTGACCGCGGCGGTCGTCTTGGAACCGTAGAAGCCGGTGGGCGCCACCGTCATCAGCTTGAGCTGCTTCAGCCGCGCCTGGAGTTCGCGGATCTGCTCGCTCTCGTCCCCGTTCGCCATGATCGGCTTCACGCCGGGCGACTGGGAGGGCGAGGCCGACTTCGACCCCGAGGACGGGGAGGAGGCCGACGGCGAGGCGTCACCGGGCTTGCCGTCGGCCGCCGAGGGCGAGCCGGACGGCGAATCGGAAGGGGAGGGCACCGCCGTGGACGCGGACGGAGCCGCGGAAGAGGAGCCTGCCGGCTCCGACTTCTGCGGTCCACAGGCGGTCGCGGCGAGCGCGACGGCGGTGGCCAACCCGAGCGTGCGGATTATGACTCTCTGGCGGTGCATTGCAGTCCCCCGATTTCTACGTCGTGTATCTAGGTGATGTCTCACGGGCGCGGACAGTTGCAGACGGTCTCGGGATGTTGCGCCATTGTGACCAGCGGCCGTCGTGGCGGGGTCACCCCCCAGCGTCGGCTGGGGGAGGTTGTATCAGCCCAGGACCGGTCGGCTCCACGGAGGATTGCGACATATGGCTCGTCCCACGGCACGCAGCGAGAGCGGAATCCCCATCGAACCGGTCTACGGACCCGGGGCCCTGACGGACTGGGACCCCTCCGTGAGCCTGGGGGCGCCGGGTGAGTACCCCTTCACCCGCGGGGTCTATCCCACGATGTACACCGGACGGCCCTGGACCATGCGCCAGTACGCCGGGTTCGGCACGGCCACCGAGTCCAACGCCCGCTACCGCCAGCTGATCGAGGGCGGCGGAACGGGTCTGTCGGTGGCCTTCGACCTCCCCACCCAGATGGGCCACGACTCCGACGCCCCGCTCGCCCACGGGGAGGTGGGCAAGGTCGGCGTCGCCGTCGACTCGGTCGAGGACATGCGCGTGCTCTTCGACGGGATCCCCCTCGACCGGGTGTCGACCTCGATGACCATCAACGCCCCGGCCGCGCTGCTGCTCCTGATGTACCAGCTGGTCGCGGAGGAGCACGGGATCGCGGGAGGGGCCCTCACCGGCACCGTCCAGAACGACGTGCTGAAGGAGTACATCGCCCGGGGGACCTACATCTTCCCGCCCGGCCCCTCGCTGCGGCTGACGGCGGATACCTTCCGGTACTGCCGGGCCGAGATCCCCCGGTGGAACACCATCTCCATCTCCGGCTACCACATGGCCGAAGCCGGGGCCTCGCCCGCGCAGGAGGTCGCCTTCACGCTGGCCGACGCGATCGCGTACGTCCGTACCGCACTCGCCGCCGGCATGGAGGTCGACGAGTTCGCGCCCCGGCTGTCCTTCTTCTTCGTCGCCCGGACCGCGCTGCTGGAGGAGGTCGCCAAGTTCCGGGCGGCCCGGCGGATCTGGGCCCGGGTGATGCGCGAGGAGTTCGGGGCACGGGACCCGAAGTCGCAGATGCTGCGCTTCCACACCCAGACGGCAGGGGTCCAGCTGACGGCGCAGCAGCCGGAACTGAACCTCGTACGGGTGGCGGTGCAGGCGCTGGCCGCCGTGCTGGGCGGCACGCAGTCGCTGCACACCAACGCCTTCGACGAGGCCATCGCGCTGCCCACGGAGAAATCGGCCCGGCTGGCGCTGCGCACCCAGCAGGTCCTGGCGTACGAGACGGACGTGCCGCACACCGTGGACCCCTTCGCGGGGTCGTACGCGGTCGAGCGGATGACGGACGAGCTGGAGGCCGAGGTGCTCGGGCTGATGCGGCGGATCGAGGACCTCGGCGGGGCGGTGGCCGCGATCGAGGCCGGGTTCCAGAAGGGGGAGATCGAGCGGAACGCGTACCGGATCGCGCGGGAGCAGGAGGCCGGCGAACGGGTGGTGGTCGGGGTCAACCGCTACGCGCTGGCGGAGGAGGAGCGCTACGAGCCGCTCCGGGTGGACCCGGCGATCGAGGCCCGCCAGTGCGCGGCGCTGGCGCGGCTGCGGGCGCAGCGGGACGGGGCGGCGGTGGACGCGGCGCTGGGCGCGCTGCGCGCGGCGGCGGCGACGGAATCGCAGAACGTGCTGTACCCGATGAAGGAGGCCCTGCGCGCCCGGGCCACGGTGGGGGAGGTCTGCGGGGCGCTGCGGGAGGTGTGGGGGACGTACGTCCCGGCGGACGCGTTCTGAGGGTCCGAGGGGTGGGGCCGGGGCCCGGCGTCCCAGGGGCGGGGCCCGGCGTCCCAGGGCCGGGCTCCCAGGGGCGGGGCGTAAACGAATATCGGCCTGTCGGACCGGCGTGGGACACTCCCCCCATGCTGGGTGTCACCGATTTGCCGACCTATCTCGCAGGCCTCGCCCTGATCATCCTCCTGCCGGGGCCGAACTCCCTGTACGTGCTCTCCGTGGCCGCCCGCAAGGGCGTGCGGGAGGGGTACAAGGCCGCCTCGGGGGTGTTCACCGGGGACACCGTCCTGATGGTGCTCACCGCCGTCGGCGCGGGAGCGCTGCTCAAGGCCAGCCCGCTGGTCTTCACGGCGGTGAAACTGCTCGGCGCCGGGTACCTGGCGTGGCTCGCGGTGGGGATGCTGCGGACCGCTTGGGGCATGTGGCGCGACCGGGCGGTCCGCCAGGAGGAAGCCCTGGCCGAACCGTCGGTGCCGGACGAGCGGCCCTACCGGCGGGCGCTGGTGGTGAGCCTGTTCAACCCGAAGGCGATCCTGTTCCTGCTGTCCTTCTTCGTGCAGTTCGTGGATCCGGGGTACGCGTACCCCGCGCTGTCCTTCCTGCTGCTGGGCGCACTGTCGCAGCTCGCCAGCTTCCTGTACCTCTCCACCCTGATCTTCACCGGCACCCGGCTGTCGGCGGCCTTCCGCCGCCGCAAGCGGCTGTCCGCGGGCGCGACCTCGGTGGCGGGAGTGCTGTTCATCGGCTTCGCGGCCAAACTGGCCACGGGCTGACGGTCCGGCCGGCGCCCCGGCCGGCGCCCCAGGCCGACGCCCCGGCTCTGCCCCGACCCCGCCGCGCCCCCGCCCCCGTCAGCGCAGCCGGCGGCGGATGTGGTGGGCCGCGCGGCGCAGGGTGCGGCTGCGCGGCAGGAAGGACAGCTGCGCGGGGATGCCGCCCGGCAGGCCTAGCGTGGTCAGGCGGCGCCGCCCGAAGTACCGCCAGGTCTCGGTCGTCAGGTTCGCGGCCAGGTAGCGCTCCGCCTCCGCCCGCCGGTCCGCCAGGATGCGCGGCTGCATCGTGAAGCCGACCGCCGTGACCAGTGCGGGCAGGTCCTCCCGGGGAGCCGGGCCCGCCCCCGAGAGGTCCGGGAGCAGCGCGTCCACCAGGGTCAGCGGGATCCGGTTGCTGTTCTGGTACGGCGCCAGGCGGGCCAGTACGGCCCCGGTCCCGGTCCGCGCGACCGGGATCCCGTACAGCGCGGCCGCGGTCAGCAGCCCGGTCGAGAAGCAGCCCACCACCAGCGCCGGCCGCAACCGCTCGTACAGCGTCTCCGCCAGCACGGGCTCCTCGATCACCGTCAGCCGCGCGCCGAGCCGCTCGGCCTCCGCCTCGGCCCGCCGCGAGTACGCCGCAGGAGCGCTCGGGTGCGGTTTGAAGACCAGCTCCCGGTGGCCGCGGGCGTACGCGCCGCGCACCATCTCCACGTGGAGCTCCTCCTCCTCGGCCGCCGACAGCAGGTCCAGGGCGGAGAGGTACTGGCCCAGCAGCACGGCCGGGGAGTCGCCGACACCGGTCACCGGCCCGCCGTACGGCGCCAGCTCGGCCAGCACCTTCAGGAACCCGGCCGTGGGCACCAGCTCCCCCCGCACCCCGAACTCCGTCAGCAGCAGCGGCTCCAGCCCCGGCACCAGATCGAGGTGCAGGACCCGCCGCACCCGCATCCCGACCTGGGGGTCCAGCCGGAAGCGGGTGGGCCCGTAGCTCATCAGCCCGTCGGCGTACACGTCGACCGCCGAGCCGGGGAACAGCTGGCACAGGCTCTGCGCCGGCGGCACCTGGAGGGATTCCACGACCAGTTCGACCCGGTCCTCCCCGAGGCCCCACAGCACCCGCAGCTGCCGCTCCCACAGCGGGACGTCCTCCGGCCGGGGCGACCAGCTGCTCGGGTGCTGCGGCGCGACGACGGCGTTCCAGTCGAGCACCTCGTCGAAGCGGGTGCGCAGCGCCTCGAAGCCGGGCATGGCCGCGAGGCCGGGGGCGATCTCGGCGGTGACGGAGTGGTTGCTGGTCAGCAGGATGCGGCGGCCGGCGGGCGGGAAGCTGCCCGCGTCGATGCCGGCCGCGAGCGTGGCCGCCCCGTACAGGGTGGAGGCGAGGAAGATCTGGGTGACCGGGGAGGCCTCGGAGGCCTCGGCGGCTCGGGCGGCCTGGGCGGCCTGGGCGGCCTGGGCGGCTCGGGTGGCCTCGGCGGCCGGGGCGACGCTCATGCGGCCGCTCCCGCCGGGGTGCGGCGGCGCAGCCTGCGCAGCAGCGCGGAGCGCTCGGCGTCCATCGAATCCAGCGCCTGGTCCAGTACCGCCCGGGGCATGCGCGCGAGCGCGGCCGCACTCATGGCGCGGAGTTTTCTGGCCACGGCCGGTTCGAACCTTTCGATGGATCCGATGTGGTGCGCGATAATTGCACAATATGTTCGGACGGCTTTGGGGAGAAGAAGATCGCATTCCCGGTCCCCGGCCGTGTCCGCCAGGACTTGATCAAATGCCCGGATGAAATCGAGCTGCCGCTCGTCCCCGATCTGGGTCAGCGACGTGGAAATCCCCCGGCGGTAGAAGACGCCCGGCAGCCCGACCGTCGCGAACGACCGCGCCTCCCGGTGCAGCCGCCAGATCCACGGCCGGTCCTCCGCCGTCCGCAGCCCGTCGGTGAAGTGCAGCAGCCCCCGGTCCAGCAGGCGCCGGTGGTACATCCCGGCCCAGGCGTACGGATAGTCCACCGCGGTGGCCCGCGAGGCCGGCAGGATCCCGGCGCGCGGATCCGCCACGATCCGCTCGGGCCCGTACGGGACGCGCTGCACACTGCGCGCCCGGCCGGTGACCTGGACATGGTCCGTGCGGACGAAATCGCAGTTCAGGGCCTCGATGGCGGCCAGCGTACGGGCCAGGTGGCCGGGCGCCAGCCAGTCGTCCCCGTCCAGGAAGGCGATGTACTCGCCGCGCGCCGCGTCCAGGCCGGTGTTCCGCGCGGTGGCCAGGCCGCCGTTCCCGTCCCGTCTGAGGTGGACCGCCCCCGGCAGTCCGGCCGCGGCCCGCTCCAGCAGTCCGGGCGTCCCGTCCGTCGACCGGTCGTCGACGAGCAGGAACTCGAAGTCTTCCCGGGCGTTCAGTTCGAGACTTCTCAGGGCATCGGGTGCGTACGTCTGCACGTTGTAGAACGGCACGACAACAGAGAGCTTGAGCACCCGCGAGACATTAGGACGTCGTCCGGCATTCACCATGGCCCGGATGCGGAATCCATGTGAACGAAGCGGGGCGGGAGCGTTAACCAGCACGCTTTCGCATTTCGTCGACGGGTTGTTAACCCGCTGTTGTGCGCTCGTTGGGCCGAACACCGGAAATGCGGAATAGCTTCTGCCGGGTGCCAGCCAGTAGCAGTCGTGGCGATCTCCGTATCGCCGTACTCGCAGATTCCGACACGCGATGGAAATGGGGGGCCCTCACCGCCCGCCGCCTCGCGCCCGACCACCGGCTCACCGGATTCCTGCTGCGCGGCCGGGCCACCCCCACCGCCCGCCAGCTCGGCGAGGTGGGCGTGGGCCCGGGCGACGGAGCGGACCGGCCCGCCGAGGTGACCTGCGCGGAGTTCCTCGCGGAGATCGCCTCCGGGCGCGAGCGCTTCGACGTGGTCGTCCTCGCCCTCGTCGGGGGCGCCGTCCAGGCCGTCCTGCACGGAGCCCGCGCCCTGTGGCCCGACCCGGCCGCCCGGCCCGTACTGGTCACCGGCTACGTCGGCGTCGTCTACGAGAAGCTCGCCGACGGGCTGCTGCTGCGGCACGGCGCCGACCTGGTCCTCGCCAACTCCCGCCACGACGCCGGCCGCTTCCGCGCCGTGTACGAGGGCGTGGGCGCGGACCCGCAGGCCGTCACCGAGACCGCGCTGCCCTTCCTCGACGGCGCCCCGTACGAACCCGCCGGGACCCGCGCCCACACGGTCGTCTTCGCCGTGCAGCCGTCCGTACCCGAGAGCCGCGCGGACCGTGCGTACCTCCTCGCGCGGGCCGCCGGCCACGCCCGGCTGCACCCCGGCAGACAGGTGCTGGTCAAGCTGCGCAGCAAGCCGGGGGAGCACACCACGCACCTGGAGGAGCACCCGTACCAGCGGCTGGCCGAGCGGATCCCGGGCGGGCTGCCGCCCAACTGCCGCCTGGTGTACGGGAACATGGGCGAGGTCCTGGACGAGGCCGACCTGCTGGTCACCGTCTCCTCCACCGCCGCCCTGGAGTCCCTGCACCGGGGCATCCCCACCGCCGTCCTGACCGACCTCGGCATCCGCGAGGCGCTCGGAAACCACCACTTCCTCGGCTCCGGCTGCCTGGTCTCCTGGGACCGGCTGGACGCGGGATCGCTGCCGAAGGCCGACCCGGCCTGGCTGGCGCACCAGGGCGTAGCCGCCCCGGCTGCCGGGGCCTCCGGAGTGGTTCCCGGGGCCGGTGCGGGTGCCTCTGGCGTGGTTCCCGGGGCCGGTGCGGGTGCCTCTGGCGTGGTTCCCGGGGCCGGTGCCGATGCCTTCGAGGCGGCCCGGAACCGGCTCGCGGAGCTGCTCGGGCGGGAGCAACTCCCGCCCGTCGCCCCCTACTACACCCGCGCCACCGCTCCCGGCTACCTGCCCGGGATCCTGGCCCGCCACCACCTCGCCCCCGACGGGACCCCGCTGCCCGGCGCCGTCCGGCGCGGCTCCGGGGAGTCCCGGGCCCGCCGCTGGCTCCGCGCCCACCTGCGCGAGGCCGCGCGGGGGGCGTACCGGCACGGCGTCCAGCGGGTGGCCCCGGTGATCCGCCGCCTGGGGGAGCTGTGAGCCGCCGGCCCGGCCGCCGGTCGGCCGAACCCGTGCAGGGCGCGGCCACCGCAGCCGTCGTCGTCAACGCCACCGCAGCCGCCGCCGCAAACGCCCCGGCCGGCGCCGCCCCGGCGCCCCGGCCCGCGGCGGTGCTCCCGGTATCCCGGTCCGTGGCGGCTGCCCCGGCGTCCGGGTCCGTGGCGGCTGCCCCGGCGTCCGGGCCCGCGGCGGTGGTCCCGGTGTCCCGGTCCGTGGCGGTGGCTCCGGCGTCCGGGTCCGTGGCGGCTGCCCCGGCGTCCGGGTCCGTGGCGGCTGCCCCGGCGTCCCGGCCCGCGGCGGTGGCTCCGGTGTCCGGGCCCGTGGACGCCGCCCCGGCGTCCGGGCCCGCGGCAGCCGCTCCGGCATCTCGGCCCGCTGCAAACGCTCCTACGCCCCGGCCCACGGCGGCGGCTCCATCCCGGTCCGCGGCAGCCGCGCC
Source organism: Streptomyces sp. NPDC028314 (assembly GCF_055565795.1). NCBI lineage: Bacteria > Bacillati > Actinomycetota > Actinomycetes > Kitasatosporales > Streptomycetaceae > Streptomyces > Streptomyces sp. NPDC028314. Next base: position 43,657 of record NZ_JBVHTP010000013.1, on the reverse strand, counting down.
GGCGCCACGGCCCGCCGCGGGCCCCCCGGCCGGCGCCGCGTCGGCGTCTCGGGCCGCCCTCGCCGCCGCCACCGCGGTGCCGGCGCGCGGGCCGCGGGTGCTCGCCGTGATTCCCGCCCGGGGCGGGTCCAAGGGCGTCCCGGGCAAGAACCTCGCGCAGGTCGGCGGGACGCCGCTCGTGGCGCGGGCCGTGCGGGCCTGCCTGGCCGCCCCGACCGTCACCGACGTGGTGGTCACCACCGACTCCGAGGCGATCGCGAAGGCGGCCCGCGCCGCCGGGGCCGACGCGGTGCGCCGCCCCGCCGCGCTCTCCGGGGACACCGCGAGCAGCGAAGCGGCCCTGCTCCACGCGCTGGACTCCTTCGAGGAACTCCACTCGGTCACCGTCGACGTGGTCCTCCTGGTCCAGTGCACCAGCCCCTTCCTCACCCCCTCCGACGTCGAGTCCGTGGCCGCCGCCGTCGCCTCCGGCGCGGCCGACTCCGCGCTGACCGTGGCCCCCTTCCACGGGTTCCTGTGGCGGACGGGCCCCGACGGCTCCGGAGCCGGGGTCAACCACGAGACGACGTACCGCCCCCGCCGCCAGGACCGGCCCCAGGACCTCCTGGAGACCGGCGCCGCCTACGCCATGGCCGCCGCAGGGTTCCGGACCGCCCGGCACCGGTTCTTCGGCCGGACCCTGCCCGTCGCCACCGACCCGGCCCGGGTGCTGGAGGTCGACGACCCCCACGACCTCGCCCGGGCCCGCCTCCTCGCCCCGCTGTTCGAACCACACCCCACCGCACGGCCCGCACCGCACCCCGCGCATCCCGACCCGAGCCCCACACCCCCACGCACCGTTCGAAGGACACCACCTGCCATGAGCGTCAGCCCCAACTCCCGCCTGCGCACCTTCGGTTCGCGGATCGCCGGCCCCGGACACCCCGTCTACGTCGTCGGCGAGATCGGCATCAACCACAACGGCGACCTCGGCAACGCCTTCGCCCTCATCGACGCCGCCGCCGAGGCCGGCTGCGACGCCGTGAAGTTCCAGAAGCGCACCCCGGAGATCTGCACCCCGCGCGACCAGTGGGACATCGAGCGCGATACCCCCTGGGGCCGGATGACCTACATCGACTACCGCCACCGCGTCGAATTCGGCGAGTCGGACTACCTCGCCATCGACGAGCACTGCGCCAAGCGCGGCATCGACTGGTTCGCCTCCCCCTGGGACACCGAGGCCGTCGCCTTCCTGGAGAAGTTCGACGTCCCCGCCCACAAGGTGGCCTCCGCCTCCCTCACCGACGACGAGCTGCTGCGCGCCCTGCGCGCCACGGGCCGCACCGTCGTCCTCTCCACCGGCATGTCCACCCCGAAGCAGATCCGGCACGCCGTCGAGGTGCTCGGCAGCGACAACATCCTCCTCTGCCACGCCACTTCGACGTACCCGGCCAAGGCCGAGGAGCTCAACCTGAAGGTGATCAACACCCTTCAGGAGGAGTACCCCAACGTCCCGATCGGCTACTCGGGCCACGAGACCGGCCTGCAGACCACCCTGGCCGCCGTCGCCCTCGGCGCCACCTTCGTCGAACGGCACATCACCCTCGACCGCGCGATGTGGGGCTCCGACCAGGCCGCCTCGGTCGAGCCGGGCGGCCTGACCCGGCTGGTCCGCGACATCCGCACCATCGAGACCGCCCTGGGCGACGGCGTCAAGCGCGTCTACGAGTCCGAGCTGGCCCCGATGAAGAAGCTCCGCCGCTTCCAGGGCGACCTCGCGGCGGTCTGACCCCCGGTCCGCTCCGCTCCGGCGGGGCCTGCGGTTCCGGCGGACGGGCAGCCCCCGCCCCGCCCCTGACGAGGAGTACGTGGTGACCCCTTCCGCATCCACCCTGGCTTTCGTCGAAAGCCCGGTCCAGCTCCTGAACGTGCTGGAGTGGGCCTACGCGCAGCGCTCCGCCGACGCGGCCCGCGGCCGCCTGCTGGACGGCGTCCCGAGCCAGTCCGGCCGGGGCGGCGCCCCCGCGGCCGACGCCGCCGGGACGTCCCCCGGCGCCGGTCGGCGCGATCCGCGCGACCCCGGTCCGGCCGGCGCGCAGGCGCCGCGGATCGTGGTCCTGCCGCCCACCGACCCGATGTCCCGGGGCCAGCTGCGCCGGATCGCCGGGATCGCGCGCGACGAGGGGTACGCCGTCCACTGGCAGGAGGCGCGCGGCGGATCCGGGGCCCCGTTCAAGGCACTCGCCGCGCTCGCCGCCGACGTGCGCCGGGCCGGGCGGATCGTGGTCGGCGACCCCTTCTCCCGCTTCGTCCAGCTCCTGCTCGCCCCGGCGCGGGACGCCGAACTGGTCGTCGTCGACGACGGCACCGCCACCATGGAGTTCGTCGCACAGCTCGGACGCGGGGAGCGGCTGCGCCGCTGGCACCGCGCCGGCGGCGGGGCAGGGTCCCGGATGCGCGAGCTCGCGTACGCCCCGGTCTCGGGGACGGCGCGGCGCCGGCTGACCCCGCGCGGCGGGCGCCGTGTCGAGGTGTTCACGTCGATGCCGGTCACCCCGCTGCCCGGGATGGAGCTGCGGGTCAACGAGTTCGCCTGGACCCGGTCCCGCTTCGGACCGCCGCGCCTGACCAAGGGCACCGACCTGGTCGGCACCTCGCTCGTCGAGACCGGGGTGGTGGACCCGGCCCGCTACCTGGACGCGGTGCGCGCCCTGACCCGCGAGCACACCGCGACCCGGTACTTCGCGCACCGCCGCGAGTCCCCGGAGAAGCTGCGGGCGCTGAGCGAGGCGACCGGGCTGGAGATCGTCCGCCCGGACCTGCCGCTGGAACTGATCGCCCGGCGCGGACCGGTCGGCCGTACGATCGTCAGCTTCCCGTCCACGGTCGTCCACACGCTGCCGTACGCCCTCATCGGCACGGGTGTGACGGTGGCCGTATGCGATATCGACCCCGCCTGGCTCACCGGCACCGCCTCGCCGCGCGCCCGCAGTTTCCTCGCCGGGGTCATCGACACCGCCCGCGATGTGCGCAGACTCCCCGCTCAGACGGCTCCGGCGGCCGGTTGAGCGCGCGAGTTTACCCCCGCGCGTAAGCGGTCATGCGTCCAGAGGTCGGGTTTCTTTCCCCTAACGGCATGAACTTTTTGTGATCTCCGGCCAGTTGACCCATCCGTGCGCCTACCCTTCAACGGGTGAACCAGTTGATGTCCCGCGAGTCCCAGACCGCCCTGCCCGGCAAGCCCGACCGGCCCGAGCTGCCCGGCAAGCTTCCGGACCACCTGCGTGCCGAACTGATCGCCTTCCGCCGGGACTTGCACATGCATCCCGAGCTAGGACACCAGGAGTTCCGTACCACGGCGGCGATCAAGGCCCGGCTGGAGAAAGCCGGCCTGCGACCACAGGTGCTGAAGTCCGGCACCGGCCTCGTCTGTGACGTGGGTACCTGGGACGGCGGCCGGCCGATGCTGGCGCTGCGCGCGGACATCGACGCCCTGCCCATCCCGGACGCCAAGACGCACGTCCCGTACCGCTCCACCTTCCCCGACCGGGCGCACGCCTGCGGCCACGACGTGCACACCGCGGTCGTCCTCGGCGCCGGGCTGGTGCTCGCCGAACTCGACCGGCAGGGCATGCTCCCGCACCCGGTGCGGCTGCTGTTCCAGCCCGCCGAGGAGGTGCTGCCGGGCGGCGCGAGCGACGCCATCGAATCCGGGGTGCTGGACGGCGTCGGCAAGATCGTCGCCGTGCACTGCGACCCCCGCGTCGACTCCGGGCGGATCGGACTGCGGGCCGGCCCGATCACCTCGGCCTGCGACCGGCTGGAGGTCACCCTGGCCGGCCCCGGCGGGCACACCGCCCGCCCGCACCTCACCACCGACCTGGTGACGGCGGCGGCCCGGGTGGCCGTCGACGTACCGGCCGTGCTGGCCCGCCGGATGGACGCCCGCTCGGGCATGTCGGTCACCTGGGGCAGGATCGAGGCCGGGCACGCCTGCAACGTCATCCCCATGCTGGCGGAGCTGTCCGGCACCGTCCGGTGCCTGGACATCAACGCCTGGCACGAGGCCCCCGACCAGATCCACGCGGCGATCGACGAGGTCGCGACCCTGCACCGGGCCAAGTCGGAGATCACCTACGTACGGGGCGTCCCGCCCGTGGTCAACGACCCGGTGGTGACCGAACTGCTCCGCGAGGCGATGGCGGCCCGGCTCGGCGCGGAGTCGGTGGAGGGCACCGAGCAGAGCCTGGGCGGGGAGGACTTCTCCTGGTACCTGGAGCACGTCCCCGGAGCGATGGCCCGCCTGGGCGTCCGCAGGCCGGGGGACACCGCCAAGAGGGACCTGCACCGGGGCGACTTCGACGTGGACGAGTCCGCGATCGCGGTCGGCGTGGAGTTCTTCACCGCGGCCGCCCTGCTCGACGGGCGGGGCGAGGCCCGGCTGGACGGCCGCCTCGCGCGGTCGGCCCGCTAGCGCAGCGCGGGCGGCGGGCGGCGGGCAGCGGGCGGAGGCCGGGACGGCGGCAAAGCCCGGGCAAAGTCCCTACCGCATCGGCGGGCCTCCCGGTAAAGGTGTCCAGCCCTTGGTACACAAGGGCTGGACAGGGGAGGAGTTACTGATCGGTCACTGTCCGGTTCGCGACGATCCGATAACGACTCATGAACGGGCCTTTAACTGACATCTACGCGCGTTACGATCGCCGCGAAACCAGCGCCGGTCGTGGCGCTTCGGTCAGGTTTTGAAGGAGCCTCCCCTTGCGCCGGATCACCAGGATCGCCACCGTGGGCATCGCGTCCGCTGCGCTGGCCCTCTCGGCCACCGCCTGTGGCGGTAAGAAGTCGTCGGACACCTCTTCCTCGTCCTCCGAGGGCACGAAGGCCGCGGGCGCCGCCATCGCGTACGACATCGGTGGCCGCGGCGACCAGTCGTTCAACGACGCCGCCTTCGCGGGCCTCGAGAAGGCCAAGACGGAGCTGAAGGTCACCACCGCCGAGGCGGAGCCCACCGACGGCGAGGGCGAGGCCGACAAGGTCCAGCGCCTCACCGAGCTGGCCCGCAAGGGCAACAACCCGGTCATCGGCGTCGGCTTCGCCTACGCCCCGGCCATCAAGAAGGTCGCGCCGAAGTTCCCGAACACCACGTTCGGCATCATCGACGACACCTCGGTGACCGGCCCGAACATCGCCAACCTGGTCTTCAACGAGGAGCAGGGCTCGTACCTGGCCGGCGTCGCCGCCGCCAAGGTCTCGAAGACCGGCACGGTCGGCTTCATCGGCGGTGTCGAGGTCCCGCTGATCAAGAAGTTCGAGGCGGGCTTCACCCAGGGCGTCAAGGACACCAACCCGAACGCCAAGGTGCTGTCGGCCTACCTGACCCAGCCGCCGGACTTCGGTGGCTTCTCCAAGCCCGACCTGGGCAAGGCCACCGCCAACGGCCAGCTGGACGCGGGCGGCGCCGACGTGATCTACGCCGCTGCCGGTCTCGCCGGCTCGGGCGCCATCGAGGCCGCCGCGGGCAAGGGCAAGTGGGCCATCGGCGTCGACTCGGACCAGTACAACCAGGCCGGTCTGTCGAAGTACAAGGAGCACATCCTGACCTCGGTCACCAAGGATGTCTCCGACTCGGTCTTCAACCTGATCAAGTCGGTCAAGGACGGCAAGCCGTCGACCGGTGAGATCCGTTACGGCCTCGACAAGGACGGCGTCGGCCTGGCCGACTCCAACCCCGAGTACAAGAAGATGGCCGACGTCATCGCCGCGGTGGAGAAGGCCAAGGCCGACATCATCGCCAAGAAGATCACCGTCAAGACCGCCCCGTAAGGGTCCGTCTGACACGCGGTAATGGTCTCCGGGGTTCGGGAAGCGGTGTCTGCCGCCTCCCGGGCCCCGAGCCGTGTTCGGTGAGGTTGTGGCCAGTTGGCCGCAAGTTTTCACTTTCGACAGTGCTACGCGCGTAGAGGCATCGTGGACGCGATAACGTCCAGCTCCCGCCCACCCGCCCGGCCGATATCCGCCCTGTCCCCCTGCCTCCAGCTCCTTCCGCGCCAAGGAGAGTGCGTCATCAACGCGTCCAGCCCCCCTCTCGCCGTAGAACTGCACGGCATCACCAAGCGTTTCCCCGGCGTCGTCGCCAACAAGGACATCGCGATCACCGTCCGCAAGGGCACCGTCCACGCCCTCGTCGGTGAGAACGGCGCCGGCAAGTCGACCCTGATGAAGATCCTCTACGGCATGCAGAAGCCGGACGAGGGCACCATCGCCATCGACGGGGAGCAGGTCTCCTTCCACAGCCCCGGCGACGCCATCGCCCGCGGCATCGGCATGGTGCACCAGCACTTCATGCTCGCCGACAACCTCACCGTCCTGGAGAACGTGGTTCTCGGCGGCGAGAAGCTCTACGGCATCGGCGCCAAGGCCCGCAAGAAGATCAAGGAGATCTCGGACGCGTACGGCCTCGGCGTACGCCCCGACGCCCTGGTCGAGGACCTCGGTGTCGCCGACCGCCAGCGCGTGGAGATCCTCAAGGTCCTCTACCGCGGTGCGAAGATCCTCATCCTCGACGAGCCGACCGCCGTGCTCGTGCCGCAGGAGGTGGACGCGCTCTTCGACAACCTGCGCGAGCTCAAGGCCGAGGGCCTGACCGTCATCTTCATCTCGCACAAGCTGGGCGAGGTCCTGAAGGTCGCCGATGACATCACCGTCATCCGCCGCGGCACCACGGTCGGCACCGCCGACCCGCGCACCACCACCACCAAGCAGCTCGCCGAGCTGATGGTCGGCTCCGAACTCCCCTCCCCGGAGACCCGCGAGTCCACGGTGACGGACGTCCCGATGCTGACGGTGCAGGGCCTGAGCCTCGCCGCGGCGGGCACCTTCGCCGTCGAACCGGAGGTCCTGGCGCCGCAGGCGCCGCAGGAGTTCTCCGTCCGCGAGAGGCCCGAGGGCGGGCGGCTGCTGCTCGACGACATCAACTTCACCATCCACAAGGGCGAGATCCTCGGCATCGCCGGTGTGGAGGGCAACGGTCAGACGGAGCTCATCGAAGCCCTGATGGGCATGAACTCCGCCGACGCGGGCGTCATCACCCTCGACGGCCGGGACATCACGAAGACGGCGGTGCGCAAGCGCCGCGAGGGCGGCATCGGCTACATCCCCGAGGACCGCCACCGCCACGGCCTGCTGCTGGAATCCCCGCTGTGGGAGAACCGCATCCTGGGCCACGTCACCGAGGCGCCCAACTCCAAGGGCGGCATCCTCGACCCGAAGGCCGCCCGCAAGGACACCGAGCGGATCGTGCGCGAGTACGACGTCCGCACGCCCGGCATCGAGGTGACCGCGGCCTCGCTCTCCGGCGGCAACCAGCAGAAGCTCATCGTCGGCCGCGAGATGAGCCACAACCCGAAGTTCCTCATCGCCGCCCACCCCACCCGCGGTGTGGACGTCGGTGCGCAGGCGCAGATCTGGGACGCCATCCGCGAGGCCCGCCGCGAGGGCCTGGCCGTGCTCCTGATCTCCGCTGACCTGGACGAGCTGATCGGCCTGTCCGACACCCTGCGCGTGATCTACCGCGGCCGCCTGGTCGCGGACGCCGACCCCGCCACGGTCACCCCGGAAGAGCTCGGCACCGCCATGACGGGCGCCGCTTCCGGGCACCTGGAAGCCACCGACAACCACTCCGCCGGTGCCGACGCTGGTACCGATGCCCCGGAGGACGAGGCCCGATGAAGAAATTCGACAAGGACCGGCTGCTCCTCGGCTTCGCCGGGCCCGCGCTCGCGCTGGTCAGCGCGTTCCTGCTGACGATGGTCGTACTGGCCGCGACGGGCGTGGACCCGATCGAGCCCATGCGCCTGATGGTGGAGAACGCCGGCTACGAGGACGTACAGGTCCTCATCGTCAACCAGGCCGGTACGTACTACCTGGCAGCCCTGGCCGTGGCCATCGGCTTCCGGATGAACCTCTTCAACATCGGCGTCGACGGCCAGTACCGCCTCGCCGCGATGATCTCGGCCCTGGTCGGCACCGCCGTCAGCCTGCCGGGTCCGCTGCACATCCTGCTGATCGTGCTGGTCGCCATGCTGACCGGTGCCTTCTGGGCCGGCATCGCGGGTGTCCTCAAGGCCAAGCGCGGGGTCAGCGAGGTCGTTTCCACGATCATGCTGAACGCGATCGCGACCAGCCTGATCGCCTGGCTGATCCTGCCGAAGAACCTCGGCATCCAGCCCGAGGGCTCCAACGACCTCACCACCGGCGAGATCGCCCAGTCCGGCTGGTTCCCGGCCCTGAGCATCGGTGACGGCCTGGAGATCTACGGCTTCACCTTCGTGGCCTTCGCCCTCGGCGTCGTCTACTGGTTCGTGCTCAACCGCACCCGCTTCGGCTTCGACCTGCGCGCCACCGGCGCCAGCGAGTCCGCCGCCCAGGCCTCCGGTGTGGACGCCAAGAAGATGATCATCACCTCGATGCTCATCTCGGGCGCGGTCGCCGGCCTGTCCGGCATGCCGCAGCTGCTGGGCGAGACCCACACGTACAACCTGTCCTTCCCGGTCGGTGTCGGCTTCACCGGCATCACCATCGCGCTGCTCGGCCGCAACAGCCCGGTCGGCATCCTCCTCGCCGCGTTCCTGATGGCCTTCATCGACAAGGCCTCGGCCTCGCTCGACACGGCCGGGTACGCGAAGGAGATCGGCACGATCATGAAGGGCCTGATCGTGATCGCGGTCGTGGTCTCGTACGAGCTCGTCCGCCGCTACGGCATCCGCCGCCAGCAGCAGAAGGTCGGCGAGGAGCTGGCCGCAGGCCACGCCATCAAGACCGATAAGGAGGTCGCGGCGTGAGCACCAGCACCGTCTCCGCGACGAGCGCCGCCCCGAAGAAGTCCGGCGGCCGCAAGAAGCTCAGCCTGCCCTGGATCATGCTGATCATCGCGGGTGGCCTCGCGCTGATCTCCCTGGTCCGCCTGATCAGCGGCGCCAACGACCTGACCTCCGTCGGCCAGGTCTCCGGCGCCCTCTCCCTCGCGGTCCCGATCGGCCTCGCCGGCCTCGGCGGCCTGTGGGCCGAGCGCGCGGGCGTCGTCAACATCGGCCTCGAAGGCATGATGATCCTCGGCACCTGGTTCGGTGCCTGGGCCGGCTACCAGTGGGGTCCGTGGACCGGCGTCATGGCCGGTGTCATCGGCGGCGCCATCGGCGGCCTGCTGCACGCGATCATCACGATCACCTTCAACGTCAACCACATCGTCTCCGGTGTGGCCGTGAACATCCTCGCCTTGGGCTTCACCCAGTACCTGTCGAACTTCACGTTCGCCGACGCGCCGGGCGGCTCCTCCAAGCAGTCCCCGCAGGTCGAGCCGATCTACAAGATCACCGTGCCAGGGCTGTCCGACTGGTTGTCCGACCTCCAGGGCAAGCACTGGTTCTTCATCTCCGACCTGGCCGGCGTCCTCGGCGGTCTGGTCACCGAGCTGTCCCTGCTGACGGTCGTCGCGCTGGTGCTGATCCCGGCCACCTGGTGGGTGCTGTGGCGCACCACCTTCGGCCTGCGACTGCGCTCCTGCGGTGAGAACCCGGTGGCCGCCGAGTCCCTCGGCGTCAACGTGTACAAGTACAAGTACATCGCCGTGATCGTCTCGGGCGGCCTGGCCGGCCTCGGCGGCGCGTTCCTGTCGATCGTCGCCAGCCCGATCTACCAGGAGGGCCAGACCGGCGGCCGCGGTTACATCGGTCTCGCCGCGATGATCTTCGGTAACTGGATGCCCGGCGGCATGGCGCTCGGCGCCGGCCTGTTCGGCTTCATCGACAGCCTCAAGCTGCGCGGTGGCGCCGAGAACGTCCACGCGCTGCTGCTGCTCGTCGCGATCGTGCTGCTGCTGGCCGCCGTCTGGCAGGGCTACAAGAAGAAGTACGTCCCGGCCGCCGTGTCGGCCGTCTTCGCGGTCCTGGTCGCCCTCTGGTACGCGACGACGGACTCGGTCCCGAGCCAGTTCGTGGACGCGGCCCCCTACGTCACCACCCTGCTGGTGCTCGCGCTGTCCGCGCAGCGCCTGAGGATGCCGAAGGCGGACGGCCTGCCGTACCGCAAGGGCCAGGGCAAGTGACGACGGCGCTCACCCCCGACTGGGAGGCCCTGCGGAAGGCCGCCCGGGACGCCATGTCCCGGGCGTACGCCCCCTACTCGGGCTTCCCGGTCGGTGTCGCGGCGCTGGTCGACGACGGCCGCACGGTCGTCGGCTGCAACGTGGAGAACGCCAGCTACGGGCTCGGCCTGTGCGCCGAGTGCGGCCTGGTGTCCTCCCTCCAGGCCACGGGCGGCGGCCGGCTGACGCACTTCACCTGCGTCGACGGCAAGGGCGACATCCTCGTCCCGTGCGGCCGCTGCCGCCAGCTGCTGTTCGAGTTCGGCGGCCCCGAACTCCAGGTGGAGACGCCGGAGGGGGTCCTGCCCCTCTCGGCGATGCTGCCGCAGGCCTTCGGGCCCGACCACCTCAGATAGGCGTGGCCTTGTGACGGCCCTTCCGCACGCGTGCGGAAGGGCCGTCGCCCTTCGCCCCCTCATCAGTCAACCCACATGGCTCTATGCGCGTAGAGTTTTCGAACGTACGCACCGCCGGAAGGAAGTCACCTCATGGACGTCATCTCCGTCATCCGCACCAAGCGCGACCGCGGCGAACTGAGCCCCGAGCAGATCGACTGGGTCATCGACGCGTACACGCGCGGCGTGGTCGCCGACGAGCAGATGTCCGCGCTGGCGATGGCCATCCTGCTCAACGGCATGAACCGCGCCGAGATCGCCCGCTGGACCGCCGCCATGATCGCCTCCGGCGAGCGGATGAACTTCGACTCCCTCTCCCGCCCGACCGCCGACAAGCACTCCACCGGCGGCGTCGGCGACAAGATCACCCTGCCGCTGGCCCCGCTCGTCGCCGCCTGCGGCGCGGCCGTCCCGCAGCTCTCCGGCCGCGGTCTCGGCCACACCGGCGGCACCCTGGACAAGCTGGAGTCCATCCCCGGCTGGCGCGCGCTGCTCTCCAACGAGGAGATGCTGCACGTCCTGGACACCACCGGCGCCGTCATCTGCGCGGCGGGCGACGGCCTGGCCCCGGCCGACAAGAAGCTGTACGCCCTGCGCGACGTGACCGGCACCGTCGAGGCCATCCCGCTCATCGCCTCCTCCATCATGTCGAAGAAGATCGCGGAGGGCACCGGCTCGCTGGTCCTGGACGTCAAGGTCGGCAGCGGCGCCTTCATGAAGAACATCGAGGACGCCCGCGAGCTCGCCTCCACGATGGTCGCCCTCGGCACGGACAGCGGCGTCAAGACGATCGCCCTGCTCACCGACATGTCCACCCCGCTCGGCCTGACCGCCGGCAACGCGCTGGAGATCCGCGAGTCGGTCGAGGTGCTCGCCGGCGGCGGCCCCTCGGACGTGGTCGAGCTGACCCTGGCCCTGGCCCGGGAGATGCTGGACGCGGCGGGCATCAAGGACGCCGACCCGGAGAAGGCCCTGGCCGACGGCTCCGCGATGGACGTCTGGCGCCGGATGATCTCCGCCCAGGGCGGCGACCCGGACGCGGCCCTGCCGGTGGCCCGCGAGCAGCACGTCGTCACCGCCCCCGAGTCCGGCGTGCTGACGCGCCTGGACGCGTACGGGGTGGGCGTCGGCGCCTGGCGCCTGGGCGCCGGCCGCGCGCGCAAGGAGGACCCGGTGCAGGCGGGCGCGGGCATCGAGCTGCACGCGAAGCCGGGCGACACGGTCGTGGCGGGCCAGCCACTGATGACCCTGCACACGGACACCCCGGAGAAGTTCGACTACGCCCTGGCCTCCCTGGACGGGACGTTCGACATCGCCCCGGCGGGCACGGCCTTCTCCGCCACGCCGATCGTGCTGGACCGCATCGCCTGACCTGCGGTTTCCCTGTCGGGTGAACGGGACCGGCGGACCCCCGCCGGTCCCGTTCGGCATGGTGGGGCCGTTGCGCTTCCGGCGCGGTTGAGCTTCCCACGCCGTTCGGCTTCCGCGCGGTTCGGCTTCCCGCGCCGTCCGGCCTCGCCAGCGCGACAAGACGGCCCCCGGCGGGCACTTCCCGGTCGGCCGATGAGTTCGGGCGGGCCCGGCAGTCACCCCTTCGTGGAGATCATCCGACTCGCCCTGCCCGGCCCCACCCCGACCGCACAGGACACGGCACGGCTGTGCGCCCGCCTGGCCCGGCTCTACGCGGCCGGGGCGGGCGCCGTGGTGTGCGACGCCGCCGCCGTCACCGCGCCCGGCCTGGCCGCCGTCGAGACGCTGGCCCGGCTGCGGCTGACCGCCCGGGACCGCCCCTTCCGGGTGACCGGGGCCTCGCCCGGGCTACGCGCCCTGCTGGACCTCGTAGGACTCGTCGAGCTGCTCGGGGAGCCCGAACAGCGGGAACCACCGCTCGGTGTCCAGGAAGGCATTGAGCCCGACGATCTTCCCGTCTGAGATCTCCAGCACCTGGAGCGCCCACGGCAGGTGCCCCGGCAGGCCGTCCGCGCGCGGCCGGTACTGCCCGAAGGCCGGCATGCCGTTCGCCGTGGTCGGGACCAGGCGGGAGCCCTTGCAGCCGATGCCCTGGTTCAGGTGCCAGGCGGCGATGTCCTCGTGGCCCTGGAGCCACAGGTCGAACGGCGGCATCGACAGCACCGCGTCCTCGTGCAGCAGGGTGGTGAGCCGCGAGATGTCGTAGGCCTCGAAGGCGGTCAGGTACTGCTCCAGCAGCTTGGCCTGCTCCCCGTCCAGCGGGTCCGCCGCCTCGCTCTCGCGGACGCGGGTGGCGGCCAGCGTGGCCCGGGCCCGCTGGAGGGCGCTGTTCACCGAGGCCACCGTGGTGTCCAGGAGGGTGGCGACCTCGTCCGCCTTCCAGGCCAGCACCTCGCGCAGGATCAGCACGGCCCGCTGCTTCGCCGGCAGGTGCTGGAGCGCCGCGACGAAGGCCAGTCGGACCGATTCCTTCGCCAGCGCCATCTCCGCCGGGTCCGCGGTCTGCGGCAGCACCCGCCCGTCGGGCACCGGCTCCAGCCAGGTCACCTCGGGCCGCTCGTTGAGCACGGCGGAGGCCTGGTGCTGCGGGGCACTGAGGTCCATCGGGCGGGCCCGCTTGTTCCCCGCGTTCAGCAGGTCCAGGCAGACGTTGGTGGCGATCCGGTACAGCCACGAACGCAGCGAGGAGCGGCCCTCGAACTTCTCGTACGCCCGCCAGGCGCGGATGTACGTGTCCTGCACCGCGTCCTCGGCGTCGAAGGAAGAGCCGAGCATCCGGTAGCAGTAGCCGGTCAGTTCCACCCGGTACCGGTCCATCGCGGCGTCGAGGTCCGGGCTGGTGGCAAGATCACTCATGTCCGTCGATCCCCCTGGAAGTTCCGATACCCCGGAAGCTACCGGAGGGGTCTGACAGCCGCCTCCCGGGAGCCGGAACCCGGCGGATTCCCCGCCCCGGGCACCGCGCGAGCGCGACACCGCACCCGTCACGGCGCGGTCGCCGCGCGCGTCACCGCACGCGACACCGCACGCGTCACCGCGCGGTCGCCGCCGGAGCCATCGGCCGCCGCTGTGCCCGCGCCGCGTGCGACCCGTACAGGGTGATCGACACGACGCCCAGCACCGCCAGCAGCGCGATCCCGACCGTGGCCGCCCAGCCCGAGGAGTGGTAGGCCAGCGCCCCCAGGGTGCCGCCCGCGCTGGAGCCGAGGTAGTAAGCGGACTGGTACAGCGCCGAAGCCTGCGCCCGGCCCGTCTTCGCCGTGCGGCTCACCGCCGCCGAGGCCACCGCGTGCCCCGCGAAGAAGCCCGCCGTGATCAGCACCAGCCCCGCCAGGATCGCGGCGAGGGAGTCCGCCAGCGACAGCAGCAGCCCCAGCGCCGTGGTGGTCACGGCCAGGTACAGCGCGCCGCGCCGCCCCGCCCGCTCCACGAGCCGGCCGGCCGCGGCCGAGGAGACCGTACCGACGAGGTAGACCAGGAAGACGGACCCGACGACGCCCTGCCCGAGCGAGAACGGCTCGTCCACCAGCCGGTAGCCGATGACCGTGTACACCGCGCCGAAGACGGTCATGAACAGCGCGCCGATCCCGTACAGCCGCAGCAGCAGCGGATCGCGCAGGTGCCCGGAGACCGTACGTCCCACGGCGCGCGGGTTCAGCGGCGCGGGCCGGAAGAACCGCGCCCGGGGCAGCAGGAACAGGAAGGCCACCGCGCAGGCCAGCGACATCAGCCCGACCGTGAGCAGCCCGGCCCGCCAGCCCCATGCCTGGGCCGCCCAGCCGGTGACGATGCGGCCGCTCATGCCGCCGATGGAGTTGCCCGCCACGAACAGGCCGATCGCGGCGACCAGGGCCTTCGCCTTGACCTCCTCCGCCAGGTACGCCATCGCGGAGGCGGGGATGCCGGCGAGCGCCGCTCCCTGCGCCGCGCGCAGGACGACGAGCCACTCCAGGTTGGGCGCGAAGGGGACGAGGAGCCCGACCACGACGGCCACGACCATCGAGCAGGTCATCATCCGGGTCCGCCCGAACCGCTCGGACAGGGCGCTCAGCGGCAGTACGAACAGCGCGAGCGCGCCGGTGGCCGCGGACACCGTCCAGCTGGCCTGACCCGCCGTCACGCCGAAGCCGGCGGAGATCGCGGGCAGCAGCGCCTGGGTGGAGTAGAGGAGGGCGAAGGTCGCGAGACCCGCGGCGAAGAGCGCGAGGCTCATCCGGCGGTAGCCGGGGCGGCCGGGGGAGTGGGGTTCCGGGGTGGGGGACGACAAGGTGGAGGCACCCGGGATGACGGGTGCCCCGGTATGAGCGGGAGGCATACGAAAACCGTAGGCCCGTCTTTTTCATGCGTCCAATGCACGAATTCGCGATAATCGATCCACTCGTGCATCAGTGCAGCTCAGGAGGGCGCATGTCAGCGAACCGTTACGAAGAAGACATGGCCGTGACAAGTCTGCTGGCGCCCCGGCTCGCCTACTTCGCCGCCGTCGCCCGGCACGAGCACGTCACGCGCGCCGCGCACGAGTTGGGCGTTCCGCAGTCCACCCTGTCCCGGGCCATGGTCCGGCTCGAACAGGACCTGGGCGTCACGCTGTTCGCCCGCACGGGCCGCACCGTCGCCCTCACCACCGCCGGCCACACCTTCCTGGCCTCCGCCGAGCGGGCCCTGACGGAGATCTCCCGCGCGGCGGAATCCGTCCAGCAGGACGCCGACCCGGCCGCCGGCAAGGTCGCCTTCGGCTTCCTGCACACCCTGGGCTCCGAGACCGTACCCGGCCTGATCCGCGCCTTCCGCGCCGACCACCCGCGCATCCGGTTCTCCCTCGTCCAGAACTACGGCGAGGCCATGCTGGAGCGGCTGCGCGCCGGCGAGCTCGACCTCTGCCTGACCTCCCCGCTGCCCGACGCCCCCGACCTCGTCGCGCGCCGCCTCGACGAACAGCGGCTGCGCCTGGTGGTCCCCGACGACCACCGCCTCGCCGTCCGCAAGCGGATCCGGCTGGCCGAGGCCGCCGAGGAAACCTTCGTCACCCTGGAGTCCGGCTACGGACTGCGCCGCATCACCGACGACCTGTGCGCCGAGGCCGGGTTCACCCCGAAGGTCGCCTTCGAGGGCGAGGAGGCCGAAACCCTGCGCGGCCTGGTCGCGGCGGGCCTCGGCGTGGCCCTGCTGCCGCCGCCCGCCGTGGCCCGGCCCGGGGTGGTCGAGCTGACGGTGACGGCGCCGCGCGCGGTCCGCGAGATCGGCGTGGCCTGGCTCGACGGACACCCCGACACGCCGCCGGTCGCGGAGTTCAAGCGCTTCCTGCTGTCCCGGCGCGGCCGGCTGATCCCGGAACTCCAGGGCGGCCCGGTCTGAGCCCGAGCGGCGGCCGGTGCGCCGGACCCGCCGCCGCTGAGGCGGGCCGCTACTCCTGCGCCGCCGCCGAGGGCCGCTACTCCTGCGCCGCCCGCTACTCCTGCGCCGGCTCCGGCTCCAGCGTCGCAGCCGGCTCCGCCGCCGCCGAGGACAGCAAGTACCCGGCCTGGAAGCGGGACTTGGCGCCCACCGCCCGCATGATCTCCGCGATGTGCCGCTGGCAGGTCCGCTCCGACATCCCCAGCCGCCGCGCGATCACCTTGTCCTCCAGCCCCTCCGACAGCAGCCGCACGATCGTCTGCCGCAGCTCCTCCGAGAGCGACCGGGCCGCCTCCGGACTCACCGTCACCGGGAACGGCTCCGCGCCCAGCCAGGACCGCTCGAACGCCGAGGTCATGAAGTGCACGACGCTGGGCTCCCGCACCACCAGCGCCGCCCCGCTGCGGTCCGGCACCGCCATCAGCCCCGTGTGCCGGTCGAAGACCAGCATCCGCATCAGCCCGTCGCCCAGCGTCCGTACCTGCGCGCCCAGCGCCGTCACCCGCTCCACGTACGCCGCCGTCGGCCGCGAGTACCGCGCCGTGTGCTGGTAGATCGTCCGCATCCGGACCCCGCGCGCCAGCAGCGCCTCGTCCCGCCCGATCGACTCCTCCAGCGCCTCCTGCGGCCGGCCCCCGCCCGGCTGCGAGGTCAGCAGCTCCTCCTCGGCCGCCGCGGCCAGCTCCGCGATCAGCCCCCGTACGGCCCCCAGGTCGGTCACCAGCTCCAGCCGGCCCGCCCCGCTCAGGTCCCGGTGTGCGGCCCCCGCCTCGTACGCGGGCACCAGCGCCTCCAGCCGCCCCCGCAGCCGGTCCATCTCGTCGTGGGTCTCCCGTACGAGCAGGGCCAGCGGGGCCAGCGCGCGGGCCGCAGCCGCCCGGGGGGCCACCGCGCTCCACCGTTCCGGTCCGCCGCCGGGAGCCCGCTGGAGCAGGTGCGCCGCGGCCAGCTCGGTGATGGCCGCGGCCGCCCGCACGCCCAGGTCCGCCGTGGCCTCCGCCGCCGCGAAGGCATGCCGCTCCACCGCGTACGCGTACAGGCGCCGCGCCGCGGGACTCAGTTCGCCCATGTCCTGGGCCGCGTCGGCTGGCATATGCATATTCGTCCCGGCCTGTGGTCGTTTATAAACCCCTCGTGTTCCCGCAAGGCGGCAAGACGACGCCCGGCCGAGCGCTTCCGGCATATGCCGAACCGGCACAGTGGAACCACGGCGTGGAGGGGGAGCGCGGTATGCGGCAGCGGACGGCCGACCAACGGCACCAGCCCGTGGCAGTCCTGCTGAGCCCGCGGCCCGCCGTGGTGGCAGCCGCCCGCCGAGCGGGCGCGCGCACTGTGGTGGTCGCGCCGGGTCCTTCGGTGCCATCCGACCGTGAGGGGGCGGAGCGGCGGGTACGGACGGACTGGCGCGACCACCCGCGCCTCGTGGGGGCGCTCGGCCGCCTGGAGGGGGTCCGCCACGGCCGGGCCGCCGTCTTCGGCTTCGACGCCGCGGGAGCCCTGGCCGCCGCCCGCGCCAACGAGGAACTCGGCCTGCCCGGCACGCCCGCCGCCGCCGTCACCGCCCTCATGGACAAGGCCGCCCTGCGCGCCCGCTCCAACACCCTGCACCCCGCCCGCCCCGTTTCGTTCGCCCGCTGCGGCCGCGCCGACCTGATCCCCTTCATCGCCACCCTCATCGGGTACCCCTGCGTCATCAAGCCCCGCTCGGGCGCGGACGGAGAGGGCCTGCGGCTGGTCCCGGGCCCCGCCGCGGCGCAGGCGTCCGCCCGCAGCTACCCGGCCGTCACCGACCTGCTCGTCGAGGAGTTCCTCGAAGGCCCCGAGCTGGCCGTCGAAGCCCTCTCCCGCGAGGGCCGCCACCGCATCCTGGGCTGGTCGCGCCGGCTCCCCGGCCCCGCGCTGACGGCGACCGGCCACCACCTGCCGGTCGCCCTGGACCCGGCGGTGGCGGAAGCCGTACGGGCCCTCGTGCGCGGAGTCCTCGACCTCGCCGGCCACCGCGACGGCCCCTCCCACACCGAGGTCGTCCTCACCGCCCACGGCCCCCGCCTGGTCGAGGCGCACGCCCGGCCCGGCCGCGAGGAGCTCACCCAGCTGCTCCGGCTCGCCCACGGCACCGACGTGCTCGGCCTCGCCCTCGCCGCCGGACTCGGCCTCCCCGAGCCGGTCCGCCAGCCGCGCGCCGCCCATGCCGGGCTGCGCTACGTGGACTTCCCGCCCGGCTGGCGCACCGACGGCGCCGGGCCGGGCATCGCGGCGGCCCGCGCCGTGCCCGGGGTGGTCCGGGTCCAGCTGCAAGTGCCGCGCGGCGCCACGGTCCTGCGCCGGCCGACCGGCGCGCGGCACCACGCGTACGTCCTCGCGGCGGCCCCGACCGCGGGCTCTCTGGCCGGCATCCTGGACCGGGCGACGGGCCTCCTGGGCGGCCGGCGGGATTCCCCCGGGATCCATGTCGTGCGGTCGTCGTCGACGGACGGCCCCGAATAGACGCGGACTCCCCGCACCCGGCACCCGGCACCCGGCACCCGGCACCCGGCGCGCCCGCGCCCGCCCGCTCCGCGTACGTACGCGCCGAAGTACGGCGCGCGGCCGCTCGGGATCCGACCGCCCCGGACTCAGCCCGAAGCCGGCTTCGCGTACGCGGCGAAGCCGGTCCAGTCGACGGTGACGCACGGCTCGTCGCCGAGGACCCAGGCGTCGTGGCCGGGGCTGATCCGCATGAAGTCGCCGGGGGCGAACTCCTCGCTCTCCCCGTCGTTCGCGACGACCTTCATCCTGCCGCTCACCACGTACGCCGTGTGGTCGGCCTGGCAGCTGTCCGTGCCGGCCAGTGGCTTGATGTGCTCCGACCAGCGCCAGCCCGGCTCGAAGACCGCGCGGCCGACCGCCCCGCCGTCCGTCCGGATCAGGTCCAGCCTGCCCTTGCCGTCCACGAACGGTCGCGTCTCGTCCGCCTCGTCGAAGCTCTTGCGCACGATCCCGGCCATGCCGAATCGCCTCCCGCGGAGAAGCACCCCGAGAGTCCCGAGTCCACTCCTCACCTTACGCTCGGGCAGGTCCGCCGCCGGGGCGGTTCAGCCCCGCAGGGACCGCCCGAACCCGGAGGCGAGCGGCATCCGCAGGCCCAGCGGCGGCGGCGCGGCGAGGGCATCGGTCACCGGCCGCGAGTACCGCCCCGAGAACACCGCGCCCAGGACGAAGTCCACCGCCAGCGCGACCACTTCCGCCTGGTGCTCCCGCAGTCCGTGCCCGTCCGAATGCACCTCGAAGCGGCACGTGGAACGATTCGCCTTCTTCGCCCGCGCCGCCAGCCGGAAGGAGGACTCCGGGTCGCTGCGCGCGTCGTTCGTCCCGTGCACGATCAGCACCTGCCGCCCCGAGAGCTGTTTCACCGGATCAGGGGAGTCCTCGGAGGCCTCCGCCTTCCCCAGGGAAGGGGCGAGTGCCAGCACCGAGTTGACCGCCTCGTGGTCCGCCGCCAGCAGCGCCGCCCGGCCCCCGGCGTCGTATCCGGCCAGGCACACCGGCACGTCCCCGTACCGCCGCACCGCCTCGTCCGCGGCCCACCGCGCGTCCTGCTCGCGGGTCCCGCCCCCGTGCAGGACCGTGTGCGCGACCAGCCCCTCCGCCCCGCCCGCCCGGGCCAGTGCCCGCGCGAGCGGACGCACCGGACCGGGGGACAATCTGGACGCTCCCGGGAGCAGGAGCACCACACCACTGACCGTCGTGACCGAGCCGTTCGCGCCGGCCGCCCGCCCCAGGCGGGCCCCGCGCGCCGGCGGCGCATGCTGTGCCATGGCGGAACAGTCTCAGACCGAGAGGTGTACGCCACCCGTCCGCACGGTCACTGTTACGTATCGACGGCCGTCGCGGACACCACGCTCTACGCGCGTAGGAGCTAGAGTGCCCAGATGACGAGCGAGACCCCCAACCTGCCCACCCCGGATCAGATCCGCCGCTCCCCGAAGGTGCTCCTGCACGACCACCTCGACGGTGGACTGCGCCCCGGGACCATCATCGAGCTGGCCCAGGAGGCCGGCTACGAGAACCTTCCCGAGACCGATGCCGACAAGCTGGGCGTCTGGTTCCGGGAAGCCGCCGACTCCGGCTCCCTCCCGCGCTACCTGGAGACGTTCGCGCACACCTGCGCCGTCATGCAGACGAAGGAGGCCCTCTTCCGGGTCGCCGCCGAGTGCGCCGAGGACCTGGCCGAGGACGGCGTCGTGTACGCCGAGATCCGCTACGCCCCCGAGCAGCACCTGGAAGCCGGCCTGACCCTCGAAGAGGTCGTCGAGGCGGTCAACGACGGCTTCCGCGAGGGTGAGCGCCGCGCGAAGGCCAACGGCCACCGCATCCGCGTCGGCGCGCTGCTGACGGCGATGCGCCACGCGGCCCGCGCGCTGGAGATCGCCGAGCTCGCCAACCGCTACCGCGACAACGGCGTGGTCGGCTTCGACATCGCCGGCGCCGAGGCCGGGTTCCCTCCCACCCGCCACCTGGACGCCTTCGAGTACCTCAAGCGCGAGAACAACCACTTCACCATCCACGCGGGCGAGGCCTTCGGCCTGCCGTCGATCTGGCAGGCCCTGCAGTGGTGCGGCGCCGACCGCCTGGGCCACGGCGTGAAGATCATCGACGACATCGAGGTCGCCGAGGACGGCTCGGTCACCCTGGGCCGCCTGGCCTCGTACGTCCGGGACAAGCGCATCCCGCTGGAGATGTGCCCGACCTCGAACCTGCAGACGGCCGCGGCCGCCTCGTACGCCGAGCACCCGATCGGGCTGCTTCGGAAGCTGCACTTCAGGCTGACGGTCAACACCGACAACCGGCTGATGAGCGGTACGAGCATGAGCCGTGAGTTCGAGCACCTGGTGGACACCTTCGGCTACTCGCTGGACGACATGCAGTGGTTCACCGTCAATGCGATGAAGTCCGCGTTCATTCCTTTCGATGAACGACTGGCCATGATCAACGAGGTCATCAAGCCCGGTTATGCCGAGCTGAAGTCGGAATGGCTGTTCCAGCAGACCGCTTCGACCAGCGGTTCCGTCCTGGCGTAGGCCATGGCATGACGTACTGAAAGCGCCCGGGAGAGGCAATTCCCGGGCGCTTTCTCGTATTTGATGATGTTTGCGGGACGGGGTTTGAAGTGACTAGTTTGCGGAGCCGCTCATTTCCCCGTCGCAAGGACGATCTTTCATGAAGCAGTCAGCTGCCAAGACCCTCGGTCTCGCCGCCCTCGGTGCCGTCGCCGCCGTCGCCGCCGCCGCCGGTTCCGCCGCCGCCGTACCTGCCGTGGGCCTGACCGACGCGCTCGGCCCGGTCACCCAGGCCGCGCAGGGCCTCACCAGCCAGCAGCACGTGAGCGCCGAGGACGGCCAGAGCGACCCCGCCGCCCCGGTCGGCCAGCTCGCCAACACGATCGGCCCCGCGCTCGGCGGCCTGCCCCTCGGCGGCGCCCTGGGCGGCTGACCCGCGCCGCGAATCGCACGCGAGCACGCGAGGCGCACACTCCTTCGAGCGGGTGTGCGCCCCGTCGTGCCGTGTGCCACGATCACCACCAACTGCCCGCCGACGCACGGGGTATGAGGTCTCGGTCATGCACATGAAGGCACGATTCACGGCACGGCTCACGGCAAGGCGCGCGGCGCGGACCGCGGTGTTCGCACTGCTCCCCGCCCTGCTCCTCGGGACGGCGGGATGCAGCGGCAAGGACGCCCCCGCCGGCGCGAAGGCCCCGGATCCCAAGGGCTCCGCCGCGGCCTCCCCCTCGGGCGCCCCCGGAGCCCCGGCCGCACCGGCCGCGCCGAAGACCGGCGGCACGAAGCTGGAGCGCTCCGCGCTGGAACAGGGCGATCTGCCCGGCTACCAGGTCTCGGCCCAGGGCAAGAACCCGAACGCCCCCGACGGCCAGCCCCAGGCCGACAAGAAGGCCTGCCAGCCGCTCGCGGACATCATGGGCGACAAGCCCGACCCGGTCGCGCGCGAGACCGTCAACCGCGGCGTCGGCTCCCAGAAGCAGGTCGGCCTCGCCGTCTCCGCCTCCGTCAGCTCGTACGCCGAAAGCGACGCCAAACGGCTGATGTCCCGGCTGCGCGACGCGGTCGGCGCCTGCGGCACCGGCTTCTCCGCCACCGTCGAGAAGCAGACCGGCAGCTACCGCGACGTGAAGGCGACCTCGTACAAGACCGCCGGGGACGAGAGCGTCAGCTGGACCACGACCGCCGCCGCCCAGGGCGTCTCGGCGCAGGTCCACCTGGTCGTCGTACGCGAGGGCGACACCGTCGTACGGCTCATGGCCCTCAACGTGGCCGCCGCCGACAAGAAGGGCCAGGTGCCCCAGGAAGTGGCGGACAAGCAGCTGGAAAAGGTCCAGCGGGCGGCCTGAGGGAATTCCCGGCCGGAATACCGGCCCGACCTGCTACCAGGCGGTGTGCGCGGAACCCGTGCCGTACTTCTCGTTCGGCAGCAGGACCCACAGCGCCAGGTAGATCAGGAACTGCGGACCCGGCAGCAGGCACGACAGGACGAAAATGATCCGCATCGTCCTCGTCTTGATTCCGAAACGCTGCGCGAGACCGGCACAGACGCCACCGATCATCCGTCCGTCACGGGGGCGGGTAATCGCGCTCATGGGGTTTCTCCTTCGTATGGGATCGCTTTCCTGCGATGCCTCAATACTCGCGCGGAACCGCCGACAGAACCTCGCTCCAGGGGCCGAGCCCGACCCTGGTAATTCTCGGGGTGTGCCCCTGAGACCGCCGGAGCCGGGCCCTCAGGGCCGGCACCACGGCGAGGTGCGCGAGCACCACCCCGGCGGTGTTCAGCAGCATCGAGTCCACGTCGACCACCTGGCCGGGGACCGACGTCTGCAGCATCAGGATGCTCAGCGAGACCAGCGCACCCGCCGCGGCCGTCCGGGCCAGCGAGGACCACGCGGCCAGCGGGGACGGCGCCAGCCGCCCGCTGACCAGCGGCAGCAGAACCCCGAGCGGAGCCAGCAGGGCCAGACCCTCACCGATCCGCCGGGCCGCCTCCAGCGGCCCGTACGCGAGGTCCGCCCGGATCCCCTCCAGCGGGCTCAGGTTCGCCGCGGCCGCCCAGGGCACGTCCAGTGGTCGCAGGCTCAGCCAGCCGACGAGGAGAAGATGGGCGGCCAGCAGGGCCCCGCCCATGAGCCGGAGCCGGAGATGTATGGCGGCGCTGCCGCCGCCCTCAAGACGCTGCACACCTGCGAGGACGCGCACCCCGGCGGTGGTGGTTCCGGTACTGCGGGAGTGACTCGGGCGCGGCTCAGCCGGTGGCGAGCAGGACGATCAGCGCGACCGCGCCGAGCACGGCCGGCACGATGATCTCGTACGACCACTTCACGGTGACACCGCCCTGCGCACCCGGCCGCGCGGCCCCGCGCTCGGCCAGCTCCTGAAGCTCGTCCACCACCTTGTCGGCGGCGGCCCGCTGCGGCTCGTCGACCGCCGCGACATCCTGCCCCCGCTGCCGGCGCTGGACCTTCTTGCGCTCGCGCAGCGAGACGGGCACGGACCAGAGCTGGTACTTGGCCCCCTCCGCCAGCACCTCGGCCGAATATCCGGCGCGGATCGCGTCGACGGCCGCCCAGGGCAGCTCGACGACCCGGAAGGGGTTGCGCACCCGCATCCGGTCGTCGTTGGCGAAGACCGCGGGCCGGATGGTGAACGCCACGGTCAGCGGCACGGCGAACACCGCGATGGACAGCGCCACCCACCGGGCGGCCCCTTCCCCGCGCACGACGGCGTCCCCGCAGAGCCAGGCGATCAGCGCGAGCATCAGCACCCCGGTGACCACTGCCATGGGGGACCGGTAGACCCGGTCGTCGTAGACCGGTTCTTCAAGGGGCTGCTGGCTGCTCATGCGGTCGATTCTGCACCACGCCGTCTCAGCCCACGAGATCGGCGTACAGGATGATGTTGTCGGGCCGGTGGCCGTCGGTGAGCGCGCCGCCGCAGGTGATGATCCGCAGCTCCGGTCGGGCGGTGTCGCCGTAGACCTTGGCCGTGGGGAACCGCTTCTTGTCGACCTGTTCCAGTTCGCGGACCTTGAAGACGGCCGTGGTCCCGTCGGCCCGGGCGACCGAGATCTCGGAGCCCGTACGGACGCGCGAGACGTCCTTGAGCACCGCCGGTCCGCGCGCGGTGTCGAAGTGCCCGATCAGTACGGCGGGACCGGTCTCGCCGGGGGTGACGCCCTTGGTGTACCAGCCGATCTTGTCCCCGTCGGCCACGGAGGGCACCTCCACCGTGCCGTCGGCGGCCAGCCCCAGCCGCAGCAGCGGGGAGGCGTCCACGCCGGCCGCGGGGATCCGTACGCGTACGGGCTCGGAGGCGGGCAGCGGGGCGGCCGCCACGGGAGCCGCGGGGGCGCTGGTGGGCGTGACCGAGGGCGGGGCGGCGGAGGCTGCGGCGGCTCCGGGCGCGGGCGGGGTGGCGGCGCCGGCGCCGGCCCCGGGCGCAGGCGCAGGCGGGGGCGGGGCGGCGGTGGCCGCGCCGCAGCCGGTCAGGGCGGCGGTGAGGAGGACGGCGGCGAGCAGCGGGCGGACGCGGTGGGCCATGGAGGACTCCGGAACGGCTTTCGGCGGGCCACCGGGTCGGTGGCCCGCCGCAGGAGGGCAGGAGGAAGAGGGGGCGCCGGCCCCGGGCGGCGCGGAGGCGCCCGGGGCGGGACTGCTCCGGGGACCGGCGTCAGCCCCGGGTGGCGCGGCGGCGCCGCAGGACCACGCTGGCGCCCAGGGCGCCGAAGGCGGCGGTCAGGCCGGCGCCGGCCGCCATGGTGGCGGTGTTGCCGGTCTCCGTGACCGTCTCGACCGGGAGCTCGGCGCCCGCGGCGACCGGGCCCTTCGGGACCACCTTCGTCTGGCCCGCGGTCTGCGGCTTCACCGCAGCGGGGGTGGTGGGGGCGGTGGCGGGCTTCGCGGGCGTCGTCACCGGCTTGTCGTCGGCGAACTTGTAGCCCGGCTTGCACCCCTTGGGGAACGCGGGGAAGTCGGCCCGGCCGACCTGGTCGTCGCCGCCCTGCGTCTTCCACTCGAAGACGGGCTTGGCGCCGCTCGGGTTCACGATCCGGGCCATGATGCCCGCGGACTCGTGGACCGAGGGGTGGGTGCGGTCCAGCTCGCCCCAGTTGTAGCTCTCGCCGGCCCCCCGGAGGACCGCCTTCGGGCCCAGCTCGGAGACGTACAGCTGGGCCGACATGCCCGCGCCGATCGCCACCTCCACCGGCCCCGCCTTGCAGTCCGTGCCGGCCTCGCCGGCGGGCAGCGGGTAGGACTTGGCGCTCCCGTCCGCGGCGGTGACGAGGAGCACGGGGGCGGCGCCCGCGGCCTTGGTGAGTTCGAGGTCCAGGCCCTTGGCCTTGCCGTGGAGCTGGGTCCGGTCCAGCTTCGTCACGACGCGGACCAGGTAGGCGTCGCCGGGCTTCCAGGCGGTGCCGACCTCGCGGATCCAGGCCTCGGGGCCCTCCGCCTTGTTGCGCAGCACCGCGACCAGGCCCTCGCCGATGTAGACGGGCTTGCCCTCGTAGCGGCTGCTGTCCGACGCGGCGGCTGACCGGGGGGCCGCGGCGGTCGCGGCGGTCGCGGCGAACGCGGAGCCGGCGGTCGGGAGGAGCACCGCGCCGGCGAGGGCGACGGTGACGATCGAGGTACGGAGGGCGGTACGCATAACGACTCCTTGATGCGTGGGTGAGGAGAGTGGAGGAGAGTCGCATGCCGCGTTGCGTCTGTTTCGGCTTGTTGACCGGTCAGGGGTGGCGGGCTGCTGAAGAGAAATCTATGGATCTTGTACGTGCGGACGATGGGCTTCCTGTCATGGCCGCGTAACAAGAGGCGGATGTGTCGATTCCATATGAATCGGGGGGAGGGGGTGACAGGTCGCTACGCGCGTAGATATGCTCATGTGGTGACCATGCCCACCACCCTCACCGCATTCGCTGACGTGACGACGTCCGACAGCGCGCTGCGCCGCTTCCTGCACGGGCTGCCCGGCGTAGACGCAGTCGGACTGGAGGCCCGCGCGGCCTCCCTCGGCACCCGCTCGATCAAGACGACGGCCAAGGCGTACGCCATCGACCTGGCCATCACGATGATCGACCTGACGACGCTCGAGGGTGCGGACACCCCGGGCAAGGTCCGGGCGCTCTCCGCCAAGGCCGTCAACCCCGATCCGACCGACCGTACGACGCCCATGACCGCCGCGGTCTGCGTCTACCCCGACATGGTGGCCACCGCCAAGGCGGCCCTGAACGGCGCCGACGTCAAGGTGGCCTCCGTCGCCACGGCGTTCCCGGCCGGCCGTGCCGCCCTGCCGGTCAAGCTCGCGGACACGGCCGACGCCGTCGCCGCCGGCGCCGACGAGATCGACATGGTCATCGACCGTGGCGCCTTCCTCGCCGGCCGCTACCTGGAGACCTACGAGCTGATCAAGGCCGTCAAGGAGGCGTGCGTACGCCCCGACGGGACCGCCGCTCGCCTCAAGGTCATCTTCGAGACCGGCGAGCTGTCGACCTACGACAACATCCGCCGCGCCTCCTGGATCGGCATGATGGCCGGCGCCGACTTCATCAAGACGTCCACCGGCAAGGTCGGGGTGAACGCCACCCCCGCCAACACCCTCCTGATGCTCGAAGCCGTACGCGACTTCCGGGCGCAGACTGGAATCCAGATCGGCGTGAAGCCGGCCGGCGGCATCCGGACCACCAAGGACGCCCTCAAGTTCCTGGTCCTGGTCAACGAGACCGTGGGCGAGGACTGGCTGAGCAACCACTGGTTCCGCTTCGGCGCCTCCAGCCTGCTCAACGACCTGTTGATGCAGCGCCAGAAGCTGAGCACCGGCCGTTACTCCGGTCCCGACTACGTGACGGTGGACTGATCACCATGGCATCTGTATTCGAGTACGCACCCGCCCCCGAGTCCCGCTCGGTCGTCGACATCGCGCCCTCCTACGGGCTCTTCATCGACGGAGAGTTCACCGACGCCGCCGACGGCAAGGTCTTCAAGACCGTCTCGCCGTCGTCCGAGGAGGTCCTCGCCGAGGTCGCCCAGGCGGGCGCCGCCGACGTGGACCGCGCCGTGAAGGCCGCCCGGAAGGCCTTCGAGAAGTGGTCCGCGCTGCCCGGTTCCGAGCGCGCGAAGTACCTCTTCCGCATCGCCCGGATCATCCAGGAGCGCAGCCGCGAGCTGGCCGTCCTGGAGACCCTGGACAACGGCAAGCCGATCAAGGAGACCCGCGACGCGGACCTCCCGCTGGTCGCCGCGCACTTCTTCTACTACGCGGGCTGGGCCGACAAGCTCGACCACGCGGGCTACGGCGCGAACCCGCGCCCGCTCGGCGTCGCCGGGCAGGTCATCCCGTGGAACTTCCCGCTGCTGATGCTCGCGTGGAAGATCGCCCCGGCGCTCGCCACCGGCAACACGGTCGTGCTGAAGCCGGCGGAGACGACCCCCCTCTCGGCGCTGTTCTTCGCGGACATCTGCCGCCAGGCGGGCCTGCCCAAGGGCGTCGTCAACATCCTCACCGGCTACGGCGACGCGGGCGCGGCGCTCGTCGAGCACCCGGACGTCAACAAGGTCGCCTTCACCGGCTCGACGGCCGTGGGCAAGAAGATCGCCCGCCACGTCGCCGGCACCGACAAGAAGGTCACCCTGGAGCTGGGCGGCAAGGGCGCCAACATCGTCTTCGACGACGCCCCCATCGACCAGGCCGTCGAGGGCATCGTCAACGGCATCTTCTTCAACCAGGGCCAGGTCTGCTGCGCGGGCTCGCGCCTGCTGGTCCAGGAGTCGATCCACGACGAGCTGCTGGACTCCCTCAAGCGCCGCCTGAGCACCCTTCGCCTGGGCGACCCGCTCGACAAGAACACCGACATCGGCGCGATCAACTCGGCCGAGCAGCTGGCCCGGATCACCGCGCTCGCGGAGACCGGTGAGGCCGAGGGCGCCGAGCGCTGGTCCCCGGCGTGCGAGCTGCCGTCCGCCGGCTACTGGTTCGCCCCGACGCTCTTCACGAACGTCACCCAGGCGCACACCGTCGCCCGTGACGAGATCTTCGGCCCGGTGCTGTCCGTGCTGACCTTCCGCACGCCCGACGAGGCCGTCGCGAAGGCCAACAACAGCCAGTACGGCCTGTCCGCCGGCATCTGGACGGAGAAGGGCTCGCGCATCCTCGCGGTCGCGAACAAGCTCCGCGCGGGTGTGGTGTGGGCCAACACGTTCAACAAGTTCGACCCGACCTCGCCCTTCGGCGGCTACAAGGAGTCGGGCTTCGGGCGCGAAGGCGGCCGTCACGGCCTGGAGGGCTACCTCGATGTCTGAGTCTTCGACGCGTCTGAGCGTCTTCAAGACCTACAAGCTGTACGTCGGGGGCAAGTTCCCCCGCTCCGAGAGCGGCCGGGTGTACGAGGTGAGCGACTCCAAGGGCAACTGGCTGGCCAACGCTCCGCTGTCCTCCCGCAAGGACGCCCGTGACGCGGTCGTCGCCGCCCGCAAGGCGTTCGGCGGCTGGTCGGGCGCGACCGCGTACAACCGCGGCCAGATCCTCTACCGCATCGCCGAGATGCTGGAGGGCCGCCGCGAGCAGTTCGTCCGCGAGGTCGGCGAGGCCGAGGGGCTGTCCAAGTCCAAGGCCGCGGCGGTCGTGGACGCGGCGATCGACCGCTGGGTCTGGTACGCGGGCTGGACCGACAAGATCGGCCAGATCGTGGGCGGGGCCAACCCGGTCGCGGGCCCGTTCTTCAACCTCTCCACCCCGGAGCCGACGGGCGTCGTCACCGTGATCGCCCCGCAGGACTCGTCCTTCCTGGGCCTGATCTCGGTGATCGCCCCGGTCATCGCGACCGGCAACACGGCGATCGTGATCACCTCCGAGAAGTCCCCGCTCCCGGCGCTGTCCCTGGGCGAGGTGCTGGCCACCTCCGACCTGCCCGGCGGCGTGGTCAACATCCTGTCCGGCAAAGCCGGCGAGATGGGCCCGCACCTGGCGTCCCACCAGGACGTCAACGCGATCGACCTGGCGGGTGCCGACGCGGCGCTGGCCAAGGAGCTGGAGATCGCGGCGGCCGACAACCTCAAGCGCGTCCTGCGTCCACAGCCTGTGGACGACTGGAGCGCCGACCCGGGCACGGCGCGGATGACCGCGTTCCTGGAGACCAAGACGGTCTGGCACCCGACGGGTTCGCTGGGCTCGGGCGGGTCCGCGTACTAGGCGGACCGGACCCGCAACCCCTGGACAGGCCCCGGCAGCGACCCCCGTGCTGCCGGGGCCGTTTTTTGCCGGCGGCTTCGCCTCCGGGGCCGCCGGTGTCCCCTTCGGCTCAGCCGCCGGTGCCGGGCGGGGTTACTTGGCGCCGCTCAGGGGGCCGAGGAGGGAGCCCACGGCTGCCGTGGGCAGTTCGCCGACGGACGGGCCCTGCGTCAGCGTGCCGGTGACCATGGAGGTGCCGAGCGCCGGGAAGTCCGCGACCCTGGTGGCCACTCCGTTGTCGAGCGGGTCCACACCGGTGTGGGCGAGCGGGTTCACCTTCAGGTTGGAGATCGGGTCGGCGACACCGGCCAGCGCCGCCGGGACCGAGAGTTCACCGGCCTGGGCGCCGCCTGCGGCCATCGCCAGAGCCGCGCCGGCCATGGTGAGGGTGAGGCCTGCGGTACGGAGGACACCGGTTCCGGTGCCGGCGCCGTTTCCGGGGGCTGCGTGACGTGCCATGAGGATCCCGCCTGTGGTCGTAGTCGCGTGCGCACGCAGCGTAGTGGAGGTGCGGGTGTGGATTCCAACCGGCCGCGCGGATGTGAGAGTCCTCGCAGGGCACGTCGCCGATGTATCGATACCGGGGGTCATGGTTCACACTGGTGTCCCGTGAGCTGTTCCTCTCCTCTGCCTACGCGCGTCGTGCTGTTGACCGGGCCCTCGGGCTCCGGCAAGTCCTCGCTCGCGGCCCGGTCCGGGCTGCCCGTGCTGCGCCTGGACGACTTCTACAAGGAGGGGGACGACCCCACCCTCCCGCTGGTCGAGGGCAGTTCCGACATCGACTGGGACTCCCCGCTGTCGTGGGACGCGGAGGCGGCCATCGCCGCGATCGCGCAACTCTGCGCGGCGGGCCGGACCGAGGTGCCGGTGTACTCCATCGCCACGTCCTCGCGGACCGGCTCCGAGACGCTGGACATATCCCGCACCCCGCTGTTCATCGCGGAGGGGATCTTCGCCGCGGACGTCGTGGCCCGGTGCCAGGAACTGGGGCTGCTGGCCGACGCGATCTGCCTGCGGGGGCGGCCTTCGACCACCTTCCGGCGGCGGCTGACGCGGGATCTGCGCGAGGGGCGCAAGTCCCTGCCGTTCCTGCTGCGCCGGGGCTGGAGGCTGATGCGGGCGGAGCGGGGGATCGTGGCCCGGCACACCGCGCTCGGCGCCCACGCCTGCGGCCGCGACGAGGCCCTCGGCCGCCTGGCCGCCTGCGCGGCCGGCCGCCACCGCGCGGCCGCGACTCCCGCGTAGCCCGGACGCCCGACCACCCGGGACCTGCCGGCCCCGCCGCCGCGGCCGAGGACGGCCGGGCCCCGTTCGGGCCGCGCACGCGAAAAGGCGGGATCACGCGGACCCCCGGCCGCTTGATCCCGCCTTTTCCCCCGTGGCCCCCGTCCCACCCCCGCAGGACGGGCCCCCTGGCCCATGGGTCTTTCCCCCGTTGGTCTTGGTCAGGCGACGAGCTCCCCGAAGGACTCCGCCTCGTCGCGGCCGAAGCTCAGCCCCTCGTCCTCGCGCAGGCGGCGAAGCGAGCGCCAGATGCTCGACTTCACGGTGCCGACGCTGATGCCCAGGATCTCCGCGATCTCCGGGTCGGTCCGGCCCTCGTAGTACCGCAGCACCAGCATCGTGCGCTGCGGCTCCGGGATGCGGGCCAGCGCCTGCCACAGCACCGCGCGCAGTTCCGTACCGCGCATCGCGTCCGTGTCGGAGGCCGTCTCCGGCAGCTCCTCCGTCGGGTACTCGTTCAGCTTCCGCCGACGCCAGGCGCTGATGTGCAGGTTCGTCATCGTGCGCCGCAGGTAGCCGCCGACGGCCGCCTTGTCGCTGATCCGGTCCCAGGCGCGGTAGGTGGAGAACAGCGCGCTCTGCAGCAGGTCCTCCGCCTCGTGGCGGTCGCCGGTGAGGTGGAAGGCCGTCGCGTAGAGGGCGGCGCGCCGCTCCTGGACGTACGCCGTGAACTCCGCCTCCGAGGAGGACGGGATCCGCGGGGCGGGAACCGCCTGGTACGTGTTGGCGTCAATGGCTACAGGGTGCGCCGGTCGCGGACGGGCGACCGTCGCCGTACGGACACCCGCCCGGCGGTTCACATCGTGCAGCCGCGTGACAACCGCGCTGGTGGTGGTGCTGTGCAGCGTGTTCATCTCGCGCCCCCCGTCGTGGAGTCTGCTTCGGTCCGTTCGTTGGTAGAAGCCTGCCCCCCGGACATAACCGGGGTGTCCTTCGACTGTCACAGGCCTGTCACAGCGACCTGTGAGCGGATCCGGGGCGCCGGACGGTCGAACTCCCAACGGCCGATGGGACAGAATGAGCCCGTGCCTTTCCTGTTGCTGATCGAGGACGACGACGCCATCCGCACGGCCCTCGAACTCTCCCTGTCACGCCAGGGCCACCGAGTGGCCACCGCGGCGACGGGCGAGGACGGCCTGAAACTGCTGCGCGAGCAGCGGCCGGACCTGATCGTGCTGGACGTCATGCTGCCCGGGATCGACGGCTTCGAGGTGTGCCGGCGGATCCGGCGCACCGACCAGCTGCCGATCATCCTGCTCACCGCCCGCAGCGACGACATCGATGTCGTCGTCGGTCTGGAGTCCGGTGCCGACGACTACGTGGTCAAGCCCGTCCAGGGCCGGGTGCTCGACGCCCGCATCCGGGCCGTGCTGCGCCGCGGCGAGCGGGAGGCGAGCGATTCCGCCGTCTTCGGTTCCCTGGTCATCGACCGGGCCGCGATGACCGTGACGAAGAACGGCGAGGACCTCCAGCTCACCCCGACCGAGCTGCGCCTGCTGCTGGAACTCAGCCGCAGGCCCGGCCAGGCGCTGTCCCGGCAGCAGTTGCTGCGGCTGGTCTGGGAGCACGACTACCTCGGTGACTCGCGGCTGGTCGACGCCTGCGTGCAGCGGCTGCGCGCCAAGGTCGAAGAGATCCCCTCCTCGCCGACGCTGATCCGCACCGTCCGGGGTGTCGGCTACCGGCTGGACTCACCGCAATGATCAGAGCCCTGTTCGCGGGCCGGCGCTGGACCAGCCTGCGGCTGCGGCTCCTCATGGTGTTCTCCCTGGTCGCGCTGACGGCCGCGGTCTCCGCGTCCGGGATCGCGTACTGGCTCAACCGCGAGGCGGTGCTCACCCGTACCCAGGACGCGGCGCTCGGCGACTTCCGCCAGGAGATGCAGAACCGGGCCGCGGCCCTGCCGGCCGACCCGACCTCCGAGGAACTGCAGCGCACCGCCGAGCTGATGGCGGGCAGCAGCCCCGGCTACAGCGTGCTGCTGGTGCACGAGCGCAAGGACAAGCAGAAGGTGTTCGGCGCGGCGGGCCCCGACGCCTTCGGGCTGAACGACGTACCGAAGTCCCTCCAGCACGCGATCAACGACGAGCAGAAGACCACGGCCGCCAACGACGCCGAGTACCACATGTACTGGCAGCGGACGAAGCCGCGCGGCAATCCGTACCTGGTCGGCGGCACGCGGATCGTGGGCGGCGGGCCGACGGGCTACATGTACAAGTCGCTGGCGCAGGAACGGGACGACCTCAACGCGCTGGGCTGGTCGCTGACCATCGCGACGGGCCTGGCGCTGCTCGGGTCCGCGCTGCTCGCGCAGGCCGCGGCCCGTACCGTACTGAAGCCCGTGCAGCGCCTCGGCGACGCGGCGCGGCGCCTCGGCGAGGGCGAGCTGGACCACCGGCTGGAGGTGTCGGGCACCGACGAACTCGCGGACCTGTCGCACACCTTCAAC
Organism: Streptomyces sp. NPDC028314; assembly: GCF_055565795.1. Classification (NCBI taxonomy): domain Bacteria; kingdom Bacillati; phylum Actinomycetota; class Actinomycetes; order Kitasatosporales; family Streptomycetaceae; genus Streptomyces; species Streptomyces sp. NPDC028314. Next base: position 10,777 of record NZ_JBVHTP010000013.1, on the reverse strand, counting down.
AAGACGGCCGAGGCGCTGGAGAAGAAGGTCGCGGACATGAGCGCGCGGGAGGAGTCCAGCAGGCGGTTCGTCGCGGACATGTCCCATGAACTGCGGACCCCGCTGACGGCGTTGACGGCGGTGGCCGAGGTGCTGGAGGAGGAGGTCGACGACCTCGATCCGATGATCGCGCCGGCGGTGGCGCTGGTGGTCAGCGAGACCCGGCGGCTGAACGACCTGGTGGAGAACCTGATGGAGGTGACCCGCTTCGACGCGGGGACGGCCCGCCTGGTGCTGGACGACGTGAACGTCGCCGACCAGGTCACGGCGTGCATCGACGCGCGGGCCTGGCTCGACGCCGTCGAACTCGACGCGGAGCGCGGGATCGTGGCCCGGCTCGACCCGCGGCGCCTGGACGTGATCCTGGCCAACCTCATCGGGAACGCGCTCAAGCACGGCGGCTCGCCGGTGCGGGTGTCGCTGGCCGTGGAGGGGGAGTGGCTGGTGATCGTGGTCAAGGACAACGGTCCGGGCATCCCGCAGGACGTCCTGCCGCACGTCTTCGACCGCTTCTACAAGGCGAGCGCGTCCCGCCCCAAGTCGGACGGCAGCGGCCTGGGCCTGTCCATCGCCATGGAGAACGCGCACATCCACGGCGGCGACATCAGCGCCGCCAACGGGCCCGACGGCGGAGCGCTGTTCACGCTGCGGCTGCCGGTGGACGTGGGGAAGGTGATCACCCGTGACGAGGACGCGTAGGGCTCTGGCGGCGGCGGTGGTGCTCCTCGCCGTGTCGGGGTGCGGGATCAGGGCGACCACCGTGCCCGTGGACGTGGGCCCGGCACCCTCGCGGGTGTCGTGCGACACCCCGGCGGAGCCGAGCGGGGTGCAGGGCTTCCGGGCCACGGTGGAACTGGTGTGCGGATCGCAGCTGGTGGGCGTGGAGCGGGTGGTTCCGATCCCCGAGAAGCGGGTGCTGCGGGATCCCGTGGCGCTCGTCGCGCAGGCGCTGCTGGAGGCGCTGGAGCGGACGCCGGGCGGTGAGGAGCGGGACGCCGGCTTCACGACCGGGGTCCCCGCGGGGCTGACGGCGGTCGCGCCGAGGCCGGGCGATCCGGCGGGCGCGGTGCGGCTGAGCCGCAAGCCGGAGGATCTGCCGCCGGTGGCGCTGTCACAGATCGTGTGCACGCTGGCGGGCAGCGAGGCCGTGTCGGCGGGGCCGGGGCCGGTCGTCCTGGGCGGCCCGGACGCGGATCCGCCGCGGGCGTGGGACTGCACGGACGCGGTCCGCTCCCGCCCGGAGTCGATCCCCACCCTGGGCGACGTGGTCCGCCCTTCGGCTTCGCCGTCCGGGTCCTGAGGCGCCGGGAGCGCTGCGGCGCGCTGGCTTTTTCCCCCTCGGCGGCAGCCTCGGTTCGGCGGCTGCCTTGGCTGGGTGCCTGGCTCGGCTGGGTGCTTGGCTCGGCCGACTGGGAGCTTGCCTCGGCTGGGCGCCTGGCCCGGCTGGGCGCCTGCTCCGGCTCGGTGCTTGCCCTGGTTCGGCGCCTGCCTCGGCTCGGCTGCCGCCCCGGCTCGGCGGCTGGCCACCCGATTTTCTGTCCGCGGGCGGTGGGTGGGGAGCGGGGTCCTGGCCGGTCGGCATCGGGGAGGGGCTGGGGGCTTCCCGCCAGTCCATCGTCCTTCCGTGCCGTGCCGGCCCGTCAAGGGCGCTCACTTCGTTCGCGTCGCTGCGCGATCGCCTTCGGCGACCCTTGACAGGCCGTCCCGTCCCGGAAAGACAAAGACTGTCGGGAAGCCCCCAGGAGGACGGTCAGGGGGGACGAGCAGCAGGAACGGCCGCATCAGGGAAGCGGCGCGGCCCTCCGCAGCCAGGCGGGCCCGACATCGGGCCGATATGCGGCCGATCCAGGGCCAGGGGCGGCCTACCCGCACGAAACGGTGACGAGAGCGTCCTGCGGACACCAGGCGCGTCGGATCGCTACCCGCTTCGCACGGCTTGGCGTCCGGCGGCCGTCTGGGGCTGATCGTGGCACCGCCCGGTCGTGGTCAGTTCGGCGGCCACCGCCGGTTCAGGCACACTTCCAAGGTGTCGATGTAGTCGGCGGGCACGATGTTGCCCACTGCGGTGGTGAATTCGAGACCGGACGGGTCACGGATGTAGGCCAGCCGCATCCACCGCTCGGCGCCGGTGCCCGAGACGTTCTCGTTGACCACGGCCATCAGCTCACCTTCGGTGCCGGACGTACTCGTACTGCTCACTCATCGGATGCCCCCTCGAAGGTGTCGAGGAAGCGTTCCCAGCCGACCTGCGCACGGTCGAGTAGGTCCGCACTGGGCTCGACCGTCGCGGCCACTCGGTCGGCGTCTACGGGGATCTGACACATGCGCATCCCTCATTTGCTCACGTTAGGTAGCAGTGCGACTACGACGCTACTCGCAGTTTTTCTGCGAATCAAGAGAAAGTGTCACTCGCAGGATCACTGCGTGTCTGCGACACTGTCTGCGACTCGAAAGGAGCACGTATGAGCGAGGGATTCGGCCTGGTCGTGCGCTTCTCGCTGCGCGACCAGGAATCCGCGATGGCATTCGACGAGCTGTGCGCGGCCACCCTGGAGAGCATCAAGAGTGCGGAGCCGGGCACGCTGGCGTATGTGGTGCACGTACCGGTGGGCGAGCCCCTGGTTCGCGTGTTCTACGAGCTGTACGCGGACCGTGCGGCGTTCGAAGTCCACGAGACGCAGCCGCACACCAAGCACTTCCTGGCCCGGCGGGACCAGTACCTTGCCGATGTCGAGGTCACGTTCCTCGACGTGATCGGCGGGAAGGGAGCGGCGCGGCGGTGAGTTCCGAGGAGCGGCGTGTCTTTGGGGCGCGAGTGGCTGATCTGCGCAGGCAGAAGGGTGTGACGCAGGGGGAACTCGCCTCGGCCATCGGTCGCACCGCGAGCTGGCTGTCACAGGTCGAGCGGGGCATTCAGCCGGTGAACCGCCTGGACGTGCTCCGGCTTCTTGCCGACGGCCTCGGCGTGCCGCTCCAGGTACTCCAGCCCGATGCCCCACGCTCGGCCGATGCCGCGCCGTCGTCCGGGATGGAGGCGGAGGCGGAGGCGAATGACCTTGACCAGGCCCGTCTGTTGCTCTCCGGGCATCCCGCGCTCGATGTCCTTCTGAATCCGTGTCACGAATTCCAGCCCGACGGCCTCGTCGGCCTTCGAGCGTCGGTGGACGCGATCTGGAAACTCACCCACCGTGCCGAGTTCGCCGAACTGAGCACGGCGGTGAGCGTGTTGGTTCCCAGGTTGGAGCGGGCCTGCCGTATCGCGCCGGCCGAGTACCGACCCGAACTGCACGATCTGCTGGCGAGGACCTACCAGGCCCTCGCCGCGGCCTTCGTGCGCCAGCACGAGGCGGATGCCGCATGGGTCGCGGCGGACCGGGCGATTCGTGAGGCCGAGCTCTCCGGCGATCCGCTGAGCGTGTTCGCCGGTGTCTACCGGCTGTGTCACGCCTTTGTGCGTCTGAAGCACCTCGACCAGGCGGAGCGTGCCGCCTCCACGGCAATCAGCGCCATCGAACGCGCCGGGATCAGCGAGCCCACACCTCAGTATCTTTCCGTCCTGGGGTCGCTGCACCTGGTGCTGGCACTCGTACATGCCCGTTCGGGCGCGAGATCTTCCGCGCGGCAGCAGATCGACGCCGCTCGAAGCGTCGGCCGGCGGCTGGGCGAGGACCGCAACGACTTCAACCTCGAATTCGGTCCGACGAACGTGGAGATCCAGGCCGTCTCGACCGCAGTCGACCTGGGCGACGCGGGTGAGGCTCTCGACCTCGCCACGGGACTCCGTACGGAGGGCCTGTCCGCCGAGCGGCGGGCCCGCCTGCTGATGGACACGGGCCGAGCCCACGCACAACGCCGCCAGTACGCGGACGCACTCGACTGCCTGCTGCGCGCCGAGGAACTGGCACCCGAGATGATCCGTACCCACATCGCGGCCCGTACGGTCATCAGCGACCTCGTGCTCGGCGCAGGACGTACCGCGTCCGACGAACTCCGGGCTCTGGCCGAGCGCACGGACAGCCTCGGTTGAGCGCGATGGCCGGGCCGTCGGCACCCTTCGGGAATGCCGTCGGCCCCCTCAGCGGGAGCTGAGGGGGCCGACGGCGTTGCAGGGGGCGCGGCGGGGAGGCTAGATGCCCGCGGCCGCCGAGAGGTCCTTCTTGATCGCGTCCAGGATCTCCTGTCCGCGGGTGCGGGCCGGGGCCAGGTCGGAGGCTTCCGCCACCGGGACCACGACCTCCAGGTAGCACTTCAGCTTCGGCTCCGTGCCGGACGGGCGGACGATCACCCGGGCCTTGTGGTCGCCGTCCAGGTAGTACCGCAGGCCGTCCGTCGGCGGGAGGGACTCCGTGCCCTGGTTCAGGTCCTCCGCCGAGACGACCCGCAGGCCCGCGAGGGAGGTCGGGGGCTCGGCCCGGAGCTGTGCCATCGCCGAGGCGATGACCGACAGGTCCGACACGCGGACCGACAGCTGGTCGGTGGCGTGCAGCCCGTGGGCCATCGCCAGGTCGTCCAGCAGGTCGGTCAGGGTGCGGCCCTGCTCCTTGAGCTCCGAGGCCAGCTCCGCCACCAGCAGGGCGGCCGTGACGCCGTCCTTGTCGCGGACGCCCTCGGGGTCCACGCAGTAGCCGAGCGCCTCCTCGTAGCCGTACCGCAGGCCCTCGACGCGGGCGATCCACTTGAAGCCCGTCAGGGTCTCCTCGTAGCCCACGCCCGCCGCGTCCGCGATCCGGCCCAGCAGGGACGAGGAGACGATGGACTCCGCGAAGACGCCCCGCGCACCCTTGTGGACCAGGTGGGCGGCCAGCAGCGCGCCGACCTCGTCGCCGCGCAGCATCCGCCACCCGCCGTCGCCGTCGGGGACGGCCACGGCGCAGCGGTCCGCGTCGGGGTCGTTCGCGATCACGATGTCCGGGTTCACCTCGGCGGCCTTCGCGAAGGACAGGTCCATCGCACCCGGCTCCTCCGGGTTGGGGAAGGCGACCGTCGGGAAGGCCGGGTCCGGCTCGGCCTGCTCGGCGACGAGTACGGGCTCCGGGAAGCCGTGCCGGGCGAAGGCCGCCATCACGACGTCCTTGCCGACGCCGTGCATGGCCGTGTAGACGGTCCGCACCCCGCGGGGGGACCCGGGGGTCAGGACGGCGTCCGTACGGGCCAGGTAGGCCTCCAGGACCTCGTCGCCGAGGGCCTCCCAGCCGGACTCCGGACGGGGGACGGAGGCGAGGGCGGTGATCCGCCCGATCTCCGCCGCGATCTCGACGTCCGCGGGGGAGACGATCTGGGAGCCGTCGCCGAGGTAGACCTTGTAGCCGTTGTCCCGGGGAGGGTTGTGGCTCGCGGTCACCTCGACGCCGGCGACGGCGCCCAGGTGCCTTATGGCGTACGCGAGGACGGGCGTCGGCAGCGGGCGGGGCAGGACGGCCGCGCGCAGCCCGGCACCGGTCATCACGGCGGCGGTGTCGCGGGCGAAGTCCGCCGACTTGTAGCGCGCGTCGTAGCCGACCACGACCAGGCCGCCGTCGTGGCCCTGGGCCTTCAGGTAGGCCGCCAGGCCCGCCGCGGCCCGGATGACCACGTTGCGGTTCATCCGCATCGGGCCCGCGCCCAGCTCACCGCGCAGTCCGGCGGTGCCGAACTGGAGCATGCCGGAGAAGCGGTCCGCGAGCTCCGCGGTGTCCCCGGCCTCGATGAGCGCGCGCAGCTCGGCCGCGGTCTCCGGGTCCGGGTCTTCCGCCAGCCAGGCCTGGGCCCGGGTGATCAGGTCGTCCTGTTCCTGCACTACTTCCGCCTTACCTCTCGTACGGTGCGGGTGCCTGTCCCGTGTCAGATGCGGGCGAGGACCTGGGTCAGCAGCTTGCCCATGCGCGCGGCCGAGTCACGGCCGGCCTGGAGCACCTCTTCGTGGTTGAGGGGCTCGCCGGAGATGCCCGCCGCCAGGTTGGTGACCAGGGAGATGCCGAGCACCTCGGCGCCGGCCTCACGGGCGGCGATGGCCTCCAGCACGGTGGACATGCCGACCAGGTCGGCGCCCATGACGCGGATCATGTTGATCTCGGCCGGGGTCTCGTAGTGCGGGCCGGGGAACTGGACGTAGACGCCCTCTTCGAGGGTCTCGTCGATCTCCTTGCACATCGCGCGCAGGCGCGGCGAGTAGAGGTCGGTGAGGTCCACGAAGTTCGCGCCGACGATCGGCGAGGTGGCCGTCAGGTTGAGGTGGTCGCTGATCAGGACGGGCTGGCCGGGCTTCATGCCCTCGCGCAGACCGCCGCAGCCGTTGGTCAGGACGACGGTCTTGCAGCCCGCGGCGACGGCGGTGCGCACGCCGTGGGCGACGGCGGCGACGCCGCGGCCCTCGTAGTAGTGGGTCCGGCCGAGGAAGAGCAGCGCGCGCTTGTCGCCGATCTTGTACGAGCGGATCTTGCCGCCGTGGCCCTCGACCGCGGGCGGCGGGAAGCCGGGCAGCTCGGTGACGGGGAACTCGGCCTCGGGCGCACCGAGCGCCTCTGCGGCGGGGGCCCAGCCGGAGCCCATGACGAGGGCGACATCGTGGGTTTCGGCGCCGGTCAGCTCACGCAGGCGGGCGGCTGCGGCGGTGGCGTCGGCGAAGGGGTCGGTAACAGATGCGTTCACGCTGACGAGCGTAACCCGTCCGGGCCTACGCGCGTAGATGGCACAGCTCACGGTGTTCGGATCGTTGCCTTGTCGTTTCCGCCGAAAAGTCCCGGGCGGTGGCGGCGGGCGGTGCGGAGCACCCCGTGCGGCCCCGGCCGCACCCCGGACAGGGCCTAACAAGGGCGCTTGCGGAGTTCCATCACGTAGTCGTGCGGGGCGCCGGCGGACTCGGCCGCGTCCGCGATCTCGCCGAGGTAGCGCGCCGAGGGAAGGCCGCCCTCGTAGCCGTTCAGGACGTAGACCCAGGCCGCTTCCTCGCCGTCCAGGGTGTGGACCCGTACCCGCATCCGGCGGTAGATGTCGAGCCCGACGCCCTCCCAGCGGTCCAGCGAGTCCTCGTCCAGCGGGGCGACGTCGTAGAGGGCGACGAAGACCTGGTGGCGCGGGGCTTCGACGATCGTGGCGAGTGCGCCCTCCCAGCCCATCTGCTCGCCGCCGAAGGTCAGCCGCCAGTCGTTGATCCAGCCCGTGCCGCGCAGCGGCGAATGGGGAGCGCGGCGCGTCATCAGCCGCGGGTCGAGGTTGCCGGCGTACGCGGCGTAGAGCGACATGAGGTCGAGGGTACGGGAGGGGCGGGGATGACGGAGCTGCGGCCGGGCACGGGGCCGCCGTCCCGGATGGCGGGACCGGGCGCGAAGCACCTTGAAGCGTGCGGGACAATGGGGCACGGAATGCATCCCCCGGGGAGACCCCCCGGAAGCCCCGGCCGGGGCGGCAGCCGGCCGGGTAGACGTGAGGCGGAGTTTTCGTGACCCGGATCGTGATCATCGGCGGCGGACCCGGCGGGTATGAGGCGGCCCTGGTGGGGGCCCAGCTCGGCGCGGAGGTGACCGTCGTCGACTGCGACGGTCTGGGCGGTGCGTCGGTGCTCACCGACTGCGTGCCATCGAAGACCCTCATCGCGACCGCCGAGGTCATGACGACCTTCGACTCGTCGTACGAGGAGCTGGGGATCGTCGTCGCGGACGACACCCCGCACATCGAGCAGGCCGCGCGCGTCGTCGGCGTCGACCTCGGCAAGGTGAACCGGCGTGTCAAGCGCCTCGCGCTCGCCCAGTCCCACGACATCACCGCCTCCGTGACCCGGGCCGGCGCCCGCGTCATGCGCGGCCGCGGCAAGCTCGGCGGCCCGCAGGGCATCGACGGCACCCGGGACGTCATCGTCACGGCCGCCGACGGCTCGGAGACGATCCTGACCGCCGACGCCGTGCTGATCGCGACCGGCGGCACCCCCCGTGAGATCCCGGACGCGATGCCCGACGGGGAGCGGATCCTGAACTGGACCCAGGTCTACGACCTGGAAGAGCTCCCCGAGGAGCTCATCGTGGTCGGCTCCGGCGTCACCGGCGCCGAGTTCGCCGGCGCGTACCAGGCCCTCGGGTCCCGGGTGACCCTGGTGTCCTCCCGCGACCGCGTGCTGCCGGGGGAGGACCCCGACGCGGCCGCCGTCCTGGAGGACGTCTTCCGCCGCCGCGGCATGAACGTCATCGGCCGCTCCCGCGCCGAGTCCGCCAAGCGCGTCGGGGACCGGGTCGAGGTCACCCTGTCCGACGGCCGGGTCATCACCGGCACGCACTGCCTGATGGCGGTCGGCGCGATCCCGAACACGCGGAACATGAACCTGGAGGAGTCCGGGGTCCGGCTCAAGGAGTCCGGGCACATCTGGACCGACAAGGTCTCCCGTACGTCCTCGCCCGGCGTGTACGCCGCCGGTGACGTGACCGGGGTGTTCGCGCTCGCCTCCGTGGCCGCTATGCAGGGCCGCATCGCGATGTACCACTTCCTCGGCGACGCGGTGGCGCCGCTGAACCTCAAGACGGTCTCCTCGAACGTCTTCACCGACCCCGAGATCGCCACCGTCGGCTACACCCAGGCCGACGTGGACTCCGGCAAGATCGACGCCCGTGTGGTGAAGCTGCCGCTGCTGCGCAACCCGCGCGCCAAGATGCAGGGCATCCGGGACGGCTTCGTGAAGATGTTCTGCCGTCCGGGCACCGGCATCGTGGTCGGCGGCGTGGTCGTGTCGCCGCGGGCGAGCGAACTGATCCACCCGATCTCGATCGCGGTCGACAACAACCTGACGGTCGAGCAGATCGCAAACGCGTTCACCGTGTACCCCTCGCTGTCCGGTTCGATCGCCGAGGTCGCTCGCCAGCTGCACACCCGGAAGATCGCCGGGGAGGCGTAGGCGCCGCCAACCGCCGTTCTCCACAAGGGGCTTGGGGTCACCCGGGGTGACGTGGCGGACTGTTCACGGAACTGTCCGGCCGCGTATACCACTAGTCGACCCAACTTATGGACAACATCGGTATTCCGGCGCAAGGAGCTGAAAGTAGACGGTCGTTGGGGTTACTGTCAGTTTCGTGTTCGCTGCAGAACGTCGCCAATTGATCCTCGAAATGGTGCGGGCCAACGGAGCGGTATCGCTCCGTGAGCTCGCCCGCGTCGTCCAGACCTCCGAAGTGACCGTACGGCGGGACGTGCGGGCACTGGAGGCAGAAGGACTCCTCGACCGCCGGCACGGCGGTGCGGTCTTGCCGGGCGGATTCACGCGGGAGTCCGGCTTTCCGCAAAAGTCCCATCTCGCGACGGCGGAGAAGACCGCCATTGCCGATGTCGCCGCCTCCCTCGTGGAAGAGGGCGAGGCGGTCGTCGTCGGCGCGGGCACCACGACCCAGGAGCTGGCCCGCCGGCTCGCCCGGGTGCCCGGACTGACCGTCGTCACCAACTCGCTGCTCGTCGCCCAGGCGCTGGCCCATGCCAACCGGGTGGAGGTGGTGATGACCGGCGGCACCCTGCGCGGGTCCAACTACGCGCTCGTCGGCAGCGGAGCCGAACAGTCCCTCCAGGGGCTCCGGGTGTCCCGGGCCTTCCTGTCCGGGAGCGGTCTGACCGCCGAACGCGGGCTGTCCACGTCCAACATGCTCTCCGCGAGCGTGGACCGGGCGCTGGTACAGGCGGCCGCGGAGGTGGTCGTACTCGCCGACCACACGAAGCTCGGTACGGACACCATGTTCCAGACCGTGCCCACGGACGTGATGACGCGGCTGGTGACGGACGAGCCGCCCCCGCACGACGACCGGGCGGCCACGGAGCTGCAGGCGCTGGCCGATCAGGGCGTGCAGATCACGGTGGCCGGTGCGGCAGCCTCCGGCGGCGGGGACGGGATGCAGGGGCGCCGGCCCCGGCGGGAGTCCCCGCTGCCGGTGCAGCGCCGCGGAGGGCCGACCGCGCAGCTGCGGAGCGCGCCCGCCGGGCTGCTGGAGCAGCAGGCGGGCGAGCGCGCGCGGGTCGCGGACATGCGGCGCCGCTAGCCGCTACGGGCGGGTACATGCGGCGCCGCTGGCCGCTGGCCGCTACGGGTGGCGGGCCGGGCGGTGTCATACGAAGGCCCCGCCCGGGCGGACCGGGCGGGGCCTTCGCATGTCGCATGGGACCGGTGTCAGTCCTTGATCTCGCAGATGGTGGCGCCCGAGGTGACGGAGGCGCCGACTTCGGCCTTGAGGCCGACGATGGTGCCGGAGCGGTGCGCGTTGAGCGGCTGCTCCATCTTCATGGCTTCGAGTACGACGACCAGGTCGCCCTCGTTGACCTGCTGGCCCTCCTCGACCGCGACCTTGACGATCGTGCCCTGCATCGGGGACGCCAGGGTGTCGCCGGAGGCGGCCGGGCCGGACTTCTTGGCGGCGCGCCGCTTCGGCTTCGCACCGCCCGCGGCCGCCGTGCGGGCCAGGGTCATGCCCAGCGAGGACGGAAGCGAGACCTCCAGGCGCTTGCCGCCGACCTCGACGACGACCGTCTCGCGGCCGGGCTCCTCGTCGGACTCCTCGGCGGCCGGAGCCACGAACGCCTTGATGTCGTTGACGAACTCGGTTTCGATCCAGCGGGTGTGGACCGTGAAGGGTCCTTCCGCGGGGGCGAAGGCGGGGTCGGTGACGACGGCGCGGTGGAAGGGGACGGCGGTGGCCATGCCCTCGATCTCGAACTCGGCGAGGGCGCGGGCGGCGCGCTGGAGGGCCTGTTCGCGGGTGGCGCCGGTGACGATCAGTTTGGCGAGGAGGGAGTCCCA